>DAOTYA010000045.1:0-60083 GCA_034435075.1 Anaerolineae bacterium | reverse complement strand
AGGTGGCTCAGGTGCCATGTGCTCCGCCGGACTGTGGTCCGGCGGGCGCAGGCTGAATAATCAACCACGTGCTACCACGCTCAGGAAAAGTCCAAAATTCACCCGTGCGCAGTATACAATTGACATTCTACCAGGGCGAAGTATAATCCAAAACGCTGCGTTTAACAACCCGGGAGCCGCATAGACGCCACTGCCGCTGTAGCGCAAGCTGACACAGGGAGTACATCACATATCACTGACCGATGACCGCGCTCAGAAAGCTCAACGTTTCTCAGGTTGCAGGGGAGTTAGATAAGCCTTTTATGATGATGAATATCGCCTTCGTGGGTGATATTCTCGTCAGCGTTTACATCTGCCAGGGGGTGTTGCAGTGGCACAAGCATCTGGATAATGATGAGTTGTTTTGGGCTTACGATGGGACTATCCTGCTGGAGAGCGAGTGGGGAGAGGTGCAGTTGCGGCCGGGTGAAATGGTCACTGTGCCCAAGGGGGTAGGACATCGTTCCAGCGCTGGAGCGCGGGCCAGCGTACTGCTGCTGCGTTGTGGCTTTGCCCCCGAGCGGAAAAACGGCCGGCGACGCATTTACGCCATCGCCGGCGAGGCGAAGCTCAAACGTGCCAGTATCTCTGGTGCGCTGCGTGTACTTCCGCTGCCATTTCAGTTCCACACGGTAGCCAGAGTAGAGGAGTCCGATGTCCAGGTGGCGTGGGGAGAGGGAAACTGGCCTGTCGAGGTGCCGGCGCCTCACGATGTGCTGCTCTTTGTCCAGAACGGCACGGCCATGGTGCGTACCACCGAGAGCATGTTGCACCTGCATCCAGGAGAGCTTACCGTTGTGCCACGTGGAGCACTCTACAATTTGAACACCACCCATGGCACAGCGTTGGTGAGGGTTACACGTGGAAGTTGAGCGCAATGCTTTCAAGTAAGGCGTCGGGGTGATCGTGGCCCCGACAATTATTATACCATGTTAGGGAGCATCCAATGAACGCTTCAGTCGCTTTGCTAAAACGTTTGCATTGGCTGGGCCATGCCAGCTTTCGCCTCGATGGCCCCCCCGTGATTTATTTTGACCCCTGGCAGTTGAAGGGCAAACTGCCCCAGGCCGACCTGATTCTGGTCAGCCATGATCACTTCGATCACTGCTCGCCTGATGACGTGGCGCGAATCACTAACATCAGTACAGTCATCGTGGCCAGTGAAGAAGCGGCTAAGAAGCTGCGAGGTGATGTACGCCCCATACGTCCGGGGGAGCGGATGTCAATCGGAGAGGTAGAGGTGGAAGCAGTGCCGGCTTACAACACCAACAAGTTTCGCTCACCTGGCGTCCCTTTCCATCCCCGTGAAGCCGGGTATGTGGGGTATATTGTCACATTGGGCGGTGAGCGTATTTACTTTGCCGGGGACACTGACCACATTCCGGAGATGAGCGGGCTGCGCTGTGATGTGGCTTTACTGCCCATCGGGGGAACGTACACGATGGATGCGGAGGAAGCAGCGCGAGCAGCGGCTGATATTCAGCCCCGCGTGGTGGTGCCCATGCATTGGGGCAAGGGCGTTGTCGGCTCCCGCTCCGACGTGGAGCGCTTCCTTAAAGCGTATCGCGGAGAAGTGATTGTGCTCGAAACAGAGTAGGCTGTTACAGCCGTAACCTGTTATACCGGACCTATTCAGGCGGTGACTGTAAGAGCCTATCCGAAAAACCGTACAAGCGGCATCCCTATGCCGCTTATACCGACGCATAGGGATGCGTCGGTTACGTTTTTCGGATAGGCACTAAGAGCGAGGCATTCCCTGCCCGTACACCCTTTTGGGCCGCAGGCTTCGGTCGGCCTCAGCTGACCTGCTTCTGGTGCACCACCGGGCGGTGCAGGCCGACACGTGGCGCGAAGTGCCCGAAGAGGGCGATTTCAATTGGCTTGAAGGGGGTGTCCGTCTCTTTGCATGAGGTAGGACAACTGCTCGCAGTTGTCCTACACTGTGGCCGGTCGTGCGGCGTCGGGTGTGGTCTGAAGACCGGCCCGAGCCGGAGGGGATGCAAAATATGACGGACATCCGCCTGAAGGTTACGCTGGCCGAACACTTCAGCGTCGAGGAGGTGAATGGTATTGATGGATAAACCGCTGCAGGACCGTATCGCCATCGTGACCGGCGGTGCCCAGGGACTCGGAGAGGCCATCTGCCACCGACTGGCACGTGAAGGCGCACATGTCATCGTAGCTGACCTCAATCTTGAAGGCGCCCGGCGCGTGGCTGACGAGATTATGGCCAGCACAGATCGGCGTGCCAGTGCTGTTCGTGTGGACGTGACCGTTGAAGAGCAGGTGGAGGCCATGGTCCAGCACGCTCTTCAGGAATTTGGCCGCCTGGACATCCTTGTTGCTAACGCAGGTATCCTCATCGCCGAGGCTATAGAGGACTTTCCCGCTGACAAATGGCAGGCGGTGATCAACGTCAACCTGTTCGGCTACTTCCTGTGTGCCAAGCATGCTGCCCGCGTGATGAAAACCCAGCGGAGCGGTGTGATCATCCAGATTAACTCGAAGTCTGGCAAGAGAGGCAGTTACAAAAACTCCGCCTATGCTGCCTCAAAATTTGGGGGGATCGGACTCACGCAGTCTATCGCTCTGGAGCTGGCCGAGTACGGCGTGCGCGTCAACGCTGTCTGTCCAGGCAACCTGCTGGACTCACCGCTGTGGGTGCACTCGCTTTACAAGCAGTATGCCAGGAAGTGGGGAATCAGTGAGGAGGAAGTGCGCCAGAAGTACATCGAGCAGGTGCCGATGAAACGCGGCTGCACCTATGATGATGTGTGCAATGTGGTCGTCTTCCTGGCCTCTGATCAGGCCAGCTACATGACCGGGCAGGCTATCAACGTTACCGGCGGACAGGAGATGCACTGAGGGCGGTCATACTGATTCCCGCCCACGCTCACCAGGAGAGCGGTTGTAATGCTACCAGGGGGCACATATGATACGAGAAGTCGCCATCGTGGGGGTCGGCTGGAGTGGTTTCCGTTCCATCACCCCTGAGCTTTCCTACAAGGAGATGATGTACGAAGCTGCCGTCCGGGCATACGAGGAAGCCGGCATTGACCCGCGCAGAGATGTAGACAGCTTCGTTACCGTGGGCGAGGACTATCACGAGGGTACCAGCATCTTCGACGAATATACCCCGGATCAGTTAGGCGGCGCGCTCCGCCCCAATCACACAATCGCGGGCGAGGGTATCCACGGCCTGGCGGCCGGTGTGATGCAAATCCTGACCGGCCAGTTTAACGTGGTCGTGGTCGAGGGCCACAGCAAGGCTTCCAACATCCTGACCCTGCCTTACGTGACGGCCTTCGCTTTCGACCCGATCTTCAACCGGCCACTTGCCGCCCATCCCTGTTATGTCGCCGGAATGGAGATGCGCCGATACATGGCCGAGACAGGTACCACTCACTATGAGTGCGCTTACGTGGCGGCCAAGAACCGCAATAACGGCCTGCTCAACCCGCTGGCAGGGCATGGTGCGGCCATCACACCAGAAGACGTGTTGCTCTCAGAGCCGATAGCCGAACCGCTGACCCGTCTGGAGTGCGCTGCTCATAGCGATGGTGCCATTGTCATCGTCCTTGCCGAGGGTACCACCGCACGTGCGCTCACGGATACCCCGGTGTGGGTACGTGGACTTGGCTGGGCTAACGATACGCCCTGGCTGGAGAGCCGACCCTGGGGGCAGGCCCGCTACGCCCACGACGCGGCCCAGATGGCCTATCGCACTGCCGGTATCAGAAGTCCCCGTGCTGAGATAGACTTTGCCGAGATTGATGACACCTTCGCGTACAAAGAGCTGCAACATCTGGAGGCGCTGGGATTGTGCCCGCCGGGCAGCGCCGGCGCCTGGACCGCCGAGGGCAGCACAGAGCTGACCGGTGAGTTCCCGGTCAACCCATCTGGTGGGGCGTTGGGGCAGGGCCACCTGCTCGATGCAACGGGACTGGCGCGTGTGTTGGAGGTAGTGCTTCAACTGCGTGGACAGGCCGGGCCGCGCCAGATTAAGGGCGCCGAAGCAGGGCTGGCCTTCGGCTGGCGCGGCGTGCCAACCACCAGTGGTGCGGCAGTTATACTGAGCGTTTAAAGGCATGATGGCAAAAGTGACACGTGGGGCAGGCTTTCTAGCCTGCCAGCAACCTGGAAAGGCTGCTCTATGTGCGGCTTTTGCCACAATGCGTTTAAGGGTTAGCATTCTGGTGACAAATTGAGTAGGTACGGGGCGGGAGATGAACGAGGCGAGGTGGCAGGCATTATTAGAGGAGGCGATTTCCCACTGCTATGACGAAGAAGATGAATTTTGGGCGGTCTTTTCCGCATTGGTGGGTCGGGTGTCCTATCCCCTGAAGGCCACGGTTGACGGAGAAGAGATTTCACTGGCAGGCCTGGACGGGGCCGCGAGCAGCCCGGAGGCGGGCATTATGGCCCGCGTGGAGAAAGGCGGCGCCGAGAAGATTGTCCCGCTGGAGTGCATCCACGTGGCTGCGAGCGATGCCGAAGGCGCAGAATGGCTGGAGGTCTACCGTTATTGGCTGAAGAAGAGATAGAGCCATCTGCGATTGAGAGATGGCAAAGTAGTCTCCCTGTTTTGCTGCCCGCATCTTGTAAGGCCTCAGTCCGGCGGCTGGATAAGGAGTGTTATGGCTGATCAGGTAGCCACACAAACGCCCCTGCCAGGAATGGAGGAGGTCCCTCCTGCTACCACAGGTAAGCTTGATAGTAAATCATCGTTGCGCACCGTCATAAGCGCCTTCGAGCTTCACATGAAGCGGCAGGGGTTTGCCGAAAATACCATCAAGTCCTTCCTCTACGATTTGAACATCTTCACTCGCTTCATCGGGGCAGGTACTGCTATAGGCGCCATCTCCACTCAAGAGCTAAAGAACTTCACTCACTGGCTGGTATACGAGCGGGGCGTGCCATGTAACCCCAAATCATTGGCCCGCCGCATCACCACGCTGAAGGTGTTCTTTGGCTGGCTCGCGGCAAGTGAGGTGTTGCCCGCTGACCCTGCAGCTCCCCTGATACACAGGCCTGTGACGACCCCACTCCCCATCATCCTGAGCGACGCTGAGGTCGAGCGCATGCTGGATGTCACCCAGGCGATGCGCCACGGCGAAAAGCCGGATGCCCGCCCACACCTGCTGGTGACATTGTTACTGCACACCGGCATCAAGAAAAGCGAATGTATGAACATCTTGCTGGATCACCTGGATTTCAGCGATCCCTCCCAGCCGGTGCTCTGGGTTCGCTATTCCAACCCGCGCTATCGTCATAAGGAGCGCAAACTGCGCCTGCCCGAATGGTGGCCGCGGGTGCTGAGCGAATACCGGCTCCAGTACCAGCCGGAAAAAGCTCTCTTCCCATGCACTGCTCGTAACCTGGAGTATGTGCTGAGCGACGTGGCGCTCCAGGCTGACCTTCCCAACGGCCTCTCGTTCGAGATGTTGCGTTGGACCTGCGCAGTGCGCGACGCCAGGGCAGGGATGGATGAGGAGACATTACGTCAAAAACTGGGGATATCGAAGATCACCTGGCACGAGACCGGTGCTAAGCTTGCCAGGCTGTTGGCTCCCCCCTTATGACTTCTGTCGCCAAAAGCGGAGGTCTTTATGGCATCTCAACTGGCCCTCCTGGGTGGCACGCCCACGCGCACGACACCATATCCATCCTGGCCGGTCTACGATGAGCGGGATATTGCCGCCGTCACCGCCGTCGTCAAGTCCGGCCGGTGGGGCGGCTATCCCTACCCTGGCCCCCAGAGCGCGGAATTTGCCCGTCGCTTCGCCGAGATGCAGGGTGGGAGATATGCTGTGCTGATGGCCAATGGCACTATAACTATGGAGGTCGCGTGCCGCGCTGCCGGCATTGGCTGGGGCGATGAGGTCATCATCCCTGCCTACACCTTCCAGGCGACCGCCGCCGCACCCATGGCTGCTGGCGCCATTCCGGTGCTGGTTGATATTGACCCGGAGACCTATTGCATCTCCCCCAGGGCAGTAGAGGCAGCCATCACACCCCGTACCCGCGCCATTATCCCGGTTCATCTTGGGGCCCAGATGGCCGATATGGACGCCATCATGGAGATTGCAGAACGGCATGGCCTGTACGTGATCGAAGACTGCGCCCATGCTCACGGAGCGCGCTGGCGCGGGCGAGGGGCCGGCACCATCGGCCATTTCGGCTCCTTCAGCCTCCAGTCATCCAAGATACTGACCACCGGCGAAGGGGGAGTGCTTTTATGCCGCACACCGGAGCTTGCAGCGCGGGCAGCGAGCATCATTGATTGCGGCCGTCCTCACAGCCTCACCCCGCCCCATCACGAAACTGAGGCCTCGGACGTGAACGGTTCGGGGCTGACTATGGGCGTCAACTATCGCCTCTCGGAACTGCATGCCGCGTTGGGCAATGTGGCTCTGGAGCGCTTCCCGGAGCAGGTGAAGCAACGTGAAGAGCTGCTCGCCCTTCTGGAGGAGGGGTTGAGGGAGATACCCGGTGTACGTTTGCTAAAGCGCGATCCGCGCCACACCGTTCGCTCTTTCTACAGGTACATATTTGCGATACAGCCGGAGATATTCGGAGCGGAGCACGACGTGGTGTGCGCGGCATTGGAAGCTGAGGGCATCCCCTGCTGGGTGGGCTACGAGGCGATGCACCGCTACACGCTTTTCCGCCCTCATCTCTCTCGCCTGCCAGTGCCCAGCGCTTTCCCCGAACGCTTCAGGTTCGACACCCTTGCCTTCCCCGAAGCCGAAAGGGCCTGTGAACGCGAGGCGGTCTGGCTGGACGAGTGTATCTTCCGCGCGGGCCATCAGGGGGTGGAGGATGCCATATCCGCCATACGCAAGGTGCAGGCTCACGCGGAGGAACTGACGGCGCTGAAGAAAGCGATTGGATTGTAGCGAAAATAGGGCCAGCCGGCCAGTGCCTTCAGCCCTGCCAGTCACCTGTCCTTGAAGTATTCGGGGCGAGCCGACGACTCGCCCCGAAAGTCTTTATTGCTGCCCGCGCAAGACCAGCGGCAGGTAAATGCGGCCTCCCCATATCACCCAGGGGGTGCCCTCCAGGCCATCCCCATCCACAGCGTAAACCACGATGCGGCTCATCGGGATCCCCGTGCTGGAAAAGCCCGCATACTCCGCGGCGTAGAGATTGCCCCCTGCGTGCATCAGCGTCACGGTAGGGACAGCATCCAGCACCAGGTCTTCCCCGGTGGATGGAGGAAGCGTGTAAGTCGGTGGGTATATCGCGGCCCACACCCCCACCACACCGGCGTCATCACGCACCTCCGCGGTGATTATGCCCCTTCCGCTGACAATGCGGCCGATCTCCGCGTTGGCGATGTAGGGCGGCCACTTTACCACATCGCTGAGTATGCTGGTATGAGTGGCAAAGAAACGCTGCCCCGCTATTGTGCCCTCTGTCTCCTCGTTGGGTGTTCCATTCCCGTTATCCTCAAGCCAGGGCGTTTGTACGGGCTGGACATTCTCCACTGCAAGCCTGGCCTTCTCGAAGCTATCGCGCAGGCTCAGCCCCCGGCTCAGAGAGGTAAGAAAGTGGCTTGAGAAGAGCGTGCCATCCCCGGCAGCCCAGGCCAGTTGCCAGGCATCGGTGGAAGCGATGACCACCCGCCCCGACTTACTTAACGCATCAACGAAGCTGCCAGCCTTGGGAGAGTCTATGACAATGCTGATCTCCAGCCCCGAGTAAAGAGCTTCCAGGGCACCCAGCCAGTAGTGTAGCTGGGTTGGGTAGACCTTTTCCGTGCTCCCGTTCAGGTAAAAGTAGCCGGAGCCGCCGCTGCCCACCATGTAAACTACGAGCGGGTGCTCTTCGTCCACGCGACCAATCGCCCATGATGTTATGGCACGGTACAAATTGTTTTTCGTGGGCGCCTCATCAACATCGGGCGTGCCGTCTCCGTCAGGGTCCAGCGTGGGGTCGGCTGCCAGATAGTGAATGTGCTCACCGTCATAGCCACGGGTGAGAAAGAACCGATAGATCGCGTCGGTGGCCTGGTGGATGCTCGCCTGAACCGGTGTGCCTTCCTGGTATTTACCCGCGACCAGGATCACAGCCCCAGGCGCCTTCACAGCGTCTAACCCGCGTACAGAGAGGCGATAAGTCGCCCGCGACACCTGCTGATCAGGGAAGGCATGGCGCAGGTAGAGGTAATAGCTCTTATTCTGAGTAGGGGTGAACAGCATACGCACATCGGGGCTGAATTCATTATATTGCCCCCCGCTGAGTGTAAAACAATCTGAGTAGAGTCCCAGATACAGATGTGCATCAGATCCGTGGGGAGTCAGCCCTTCAATAAGATAGGTCTTGCCAGCCTCGGCGTCGAAGCGCACCCAATCCACGTCGGTCGAGACGTGGAAATTGTGGACCTGGACCGTTCCGTCGGTAGATATGGAACGAGCCTGTGTGCACATGTCGTCAGGCTCATACTCGTCGCCGATAATCGTGATATAGTGGCGAGCGGAGACCATACCACCTGCATTCCTGGCGGTCACAATGACCTCCTTTGTGCCGATGGTATTCCAGGTAAAAGCCGCCTGATCGCTGGTGCTGTATACCACACGCGTCACCTCTGCCTGATCGGTGGCCTGCCAGGTATAGGTGATCGGGAGCGTGGCAGCAGCAGGGCTGACGGTTGCCACAAAATTGTAGCTGGTCCGTGGCAACCCGGTCGTCGGGCCGCTGATTGCTACAGAAGCCACAGGGGTCCATGTGGTGAACTGACGTGGTGGCGCGGTCTCGGAGACGATCACTTTGCAGGTACCGCCGATGTATCCATAAGACACCACAACATACTCGTAAACGGAGTCGCTTTGTAAGCCGGTCAGGGTAACCTGATGCGCCGTACTCCAGTTGAGTAGAGCTGAGTACTGCCAGCTTCCCGGTGGAGTGGTTACCCGCCGGTACAGCACCTGTCCCAAAGTTGAAACTGTCCCCGTATCCCACGAGATTACAGCGCTGTTCGCTGAGGGCACCGCGGAGATATTGTTGATACCACCGGTGGGCGCCGGCAGCGGCCGGGTGGCGTCAATCAGATTGGCAGTGCGCGGCACCTCGGCGAACGAGCCGGTATCCCACAATATCCGGTGCGATCGCCCGCCGTTGGCGTCAGCATAGGTGAACACGGTGATGGAGTTCCCCAGCGCATCGGCTTCCACCGACAACAGCCCGTAGTACCACTTGTACGCGTTGCTGGAAGTACCCCATACGGTCGTGGACGGAAAAGTGCCAACGGCCGGATCCGTCGCAGAGTTGGGATGCCATCCCGCCCGGTCAATGCCCACCTGCAGGGCGACCAGTGAGTCATCGCTGCCTTCTGGCCTGGACTGGGCGTACATCTGGAATCTGTAAGTGCGGCAGGGTGTGGTATTGTATATCACCTGATAGAGGCCGGCCAGGTGCTTACCGTCCCAATATGTGCGGACCTGAACAGCCTCAATGTTTTGGGCATAAGTTTGCTCCGGGTCAGTTTCAACAGGGATTGTGCCGCGCAGGTACCACAACCGCCAGTCCTGCAGGATATTGGGTGGGATATTATTACCCACGTTATTATCATCATCAGGAAGCCACGAACCTGTCAGATAACTTTTCTGATAGCGCTCATGAAACTGGTACCAGTCGTGGTTATCGAAGGTTGGATTGTGAAGCGAGGCTGTGGCTGCGGGAGCATTCACTGTGAACGCTTGTGGCGGATTTTCTCCCTGCGCAGCCGCGGGGAATGGCGATGTAACCGGCATCAGCATAACCGACAAAACGACCATACACGCAGTTGTGATTTTGAAAATTTTTTCCATTACACTCCTTTCTCCGTAGCTGGTATCCAGTGGTTCATTGGGGGACTCAATCGGCCAGACGCCAGGAGGTGGCGGGGAAACCAATCATCGGGCAAATCTGTTACATGAGGCGTTGTCAGCGGGCCGGCCATTCCATCCATCGCGGGGAAAGTTGCTTTTATCTCAGGCCGGAGTTACATCGCCGGCCTTTTTTGAAGCTGAGCGTGCGATCAGTTTACGTAATTCTTGCTCAAACGCCAGGCCGTCCATGGGCAGCTCTACCGGACGGCCTGTAAGTGAGGAGTAGAGCATCGCGTTGGCCAGCTCGACAGAATTTATTCCTTCCTCAGCCGGAGCGATCAGTGGCGTTCCTTCCAGGATGGCACGGGCGAAGTTTTCCAGTATCTCATAGTGTTGGCCGCCGCTGCCTTCAATGTTAAAGGTTACGCGTTCTACCTCGGGTTTGGCGAAAGCTTCTTTTGATGTCTTCAGAAATTCGCTTGCCGGCACTTTGTTGCGTGTAAATGAGAGCACCCCATCCTCGAGGACCAGCTTCCCCATATCTCCGGCCAGTTCCAGGCGGTTTGTCCCGGGGGCCTCTCCTGTCGAGGTGATGAACACGCCTGTGCAAGCGTTGGGATATTCCATATAGGCGGTCACCTCATCCTCCACCTCGATGTTGTGTCTCCTGCCCAGGCCACAGAAACCCCAGACGCGCGTGGGCATGCCGCAGATCCACTGGAGCAGGTCAAGGTTGTGAAGAGATTGATTTATCAACACCCCACCGCCCTCTCCTTCCCAGGTAGCCCGCCACTGGCCGGAAACGTAGTAGGCCTCGGGGCGAAACCAGTCCGTAACAATCCAGTTGACTCGCTGCAACGGTCCCAAAGCCCCTGTGTCAACAAGCTCTTTGATCTTGCGGTAGCGTGGGTCTGTGCGCTGGTTCAACATCGCGGCGAAGACAAGGCTCTTGTCTTTATGCGCGGCGATCAGGCGTTCGCAATCGGCTTTGTGAACGGAGATGGGCTTTTCTACAAGCACGTGATGCCCGGACTCCAGCGCGGCGATACCGATCGTGGTATGCTCATAGTGTGGAGTGGCGATCAGTACCGCCTCACACACACGGTCACGCAGAAGTTGTGTATAGTCGGTGTAAGCAGGGCAGTTGTATTTCTGTGCCACGGCGTGTGCTTTCTCGGGCATTTTGTCGCACACTGCCGTCAGCTCGACCAGCTCCAATCTTGCTATGTTCTCCAGATGCAGGCAACCGATGCCACCAGCTCCAATCAAAGCAAGCCTTACCTTTCTGTCCATACTCCTTCTCCAATTGTAAGACAACTGCTCGCAGTTGTCCTACAAGCAAAATCGGGATACATCGCCTGCGTGTACTTGACAGCACTTTGTTTGGGCATATAATGACGGGTGCTGCAGGGTGAGTAAACAGGCCCCGGATCGCCCTTCGGCAGGCACGATACGAACGGCGCGATTATACCACAAAAATGGTTGATGCGGCAACCCATCTCTACCTCGCCTCTATGAGGGGACCCCGCCGGAAGCTTCACCTGCCTTTGGAGTTGTATCTGGGGCTGCACCCGGGCTGCCAAATCTCACATCAATACCTGTACGATGACCGGTAACCAGAGAATCCCAGCACTATCCATCCATATATATCGTGACCAGACCGGCTTCGACGCTCTGGCGGGCGAATGGAACGGGTTGTTACACCGTTCCTCTGCAGACACCATTTTCCTCACCCACGAGTTTCAACGCACCTGGTGGCGCTGCCTGGGGACAGGCGATTTGCTGATCCTTGTGCTGCGTAACGATAAGGGCGAGCCTGTAGGCATCGTTCCTCTTTACGCCACCCACACACCGCGTGGGGAGCGCGCGCTGGCTATTGTAGGCTGCACGGAAGTCGCCGACTATCTTGACTTCATCATCGCCCGTGGGTGGGAAGAGGCAGTCTACCGTGCTCTGATAGAGTGCCTGGCCGATGATCTGTGGTCGGAGTGGGACCTGCTCGATCTGTGCAATATTCACCAGGATTCTCCCACGCTGGTGCTCCTGCCCACACTGGCCCAGGAGCGCGGTTGGATCACTTCGATAACACGGGATGATGTCTGTCCCATCGTGAAGCTTCCGGCTACCTGGGAGGACTATCTTGAACAGTTGGATAAAAAGGACCGGCACGAATTGCGGCGCAAACTGCGCCGTGCTGAGGCTATGGCCGGTCTGCGCTGGTACATCGTGGGAGCGGAACATAACCTGGACGAGGAGGTAGAGGACTTTCTGGCATTGATGGCGGCCAGCACACCTGATAAAAAAGCGTTTCTGACGCCCCAGATGCGCGACTTTTTCCGTCAACTGGCCCGTGTTACCTGTGATGCGGGCTGGTTGCAATTGATGTTTCTGGCGGTTGGGGAGCGCAAGGCCGCAGCTTATATGAACTTCGTGTACCGCAAGCGCGTGATGGTATACAATTCCGGCCTTGACTGGCAGAGCTTTCCTCAGCTTGGCGCGGGTATTGTCCTCATCGCTTACGCCATTCGCCACGCCATTGAGCAGGGCTACGAGCTGTTCGATTTTATGCAGGGTGACGAACGTTACAAATATCAGTTCGGCGGGCAGGATGTAGAGGTGCGCCGCCTGATCGTGCGCAGAGCGTAGTTATGCAGTTACGGGGGGCCGGCCCGTGCCTCCCAAAAAAAAACAAACCCGACCCCACATCGGTTGGGGTCGGGCTTCCAGAGCGGGCGACGGGACTCGAACCCGTGGCCTTCTCCTTGGCAAGGAGACGTTCTACCAACTGAACCACGCCCGCTTTTCGTGGCTATATTATATCACAAATCGCGAGATATGCAAGACAGGCTTGAAGAGCGAGTGAAGCTGGCTGTCCAGAGCATCCTGGAGAACGAAAGCCTCACAGGTGACCTGGACGATGAAGCAGCTCAGGCTCTGCTGGACTGGGGGGTAGCCTGTGTCAGGCGCATTGCTCTTGAGACGGTCGGGTTTGACGATGAGGAGGCTGAGGCTTCGATGGCGCCCCGTCTGCGCGCCACGCGCCGTCTGATGCGCCGCGTCAGCGCATGGGTGTCCGCTCCTTCATGCGCCATGCAGACCGACATCCTGTCCGAGATAGCCGCTCAGGCAGCCATTATCTATGGGGCAGCTTTCAGCCCCCCGGACGAGCACCGACTCGCAGCGGTGGCAGAACTTTACGCCAGGAGCACATGCTCAAAGTCCAGGCTCATTGCCCGTCTGCGTGCATTGTTAGAACCAGGGTGAGGAGCACCCGGCCGGTAGCTGGTGGGGATGTCCCCGGCCTTTACCGGAGGACGTGCGCGCGCTCAGTTTTTACCAGGTATGGTGGGACGGTTTCTGGCTGCACTCCGTGTGCCTGTAACCAGAAGCATGACAAAAGCGGCAACACATAAGCGTGCTGACCTGATTGTCCGCGTGTGGGTTTGTCCGACTGCTGCCCGGCGTAGATTGGACGAAGGTATACAACTTGAGGTAGCAAGATGAATCACGTACGTGTCTTGGACCTCCTGGAGTGAGCAGGCTTGTGAGAATACTGCTGGACACCTCCATTCTGATTGCTGCTATGGTCGAGGCTCACCCTGCTCACGAACAGGGTCTGGCTTGGCTCAGGCGCGTTACTGGCGGGAAAGACGAGGGTCTCGCTGCCGCACATTCCCTGGAGGAACTCTATGCCATTCTCATAACTTTGCCATCCATCCCCCATCTCGCCTTCGAAGGATTTTCAAAGAGTGTATCCCAATCTTGCCGACAGGATTGTTGCATCGTAAGTTCCCCAATACGCCAGGTGATCAACGGGCCAGCCTGCAGATAGGGCCGACCTCGCTCCGTCGCGTCTGCATAACGGGTGGTTGGAGCTGCGCGTAGCTCAACTGCCGCGCCATTGCACGCTGCAGGCACGACCGGGGAAGGAGTGCGGTCAATTGAGGGTGAGACATGGAGTATTATATCATCAACACCGATGCCAGAAGCTTGGGGTTTAGTCCACATGATTTGTGGATGGAACACGGTTGTGCTTTTACCGGGGGGACAATACGCTATGGAAAATTACTTGGAAAGTTGAAGCCAGGCGATATCTGCTTTATGTACGTCAACTGTAAGGGTGTTGTGGCTGCGGGTCGAGTTCTTGAAAGATGGGACGGGAGAGCACATAGACCTCCTCTAATATATACAGGAGATAACGAGTATCGGATTAGAGTTGACTGGTTTCTAGATCTTCGTAATAAGCCGGTTGGTCCCAGGGAACTGCAAGACATTATAGGCTTCATGCCTCGATTGGCGTTGCAACGTATTACCGATCATGCCAGGGGCAGCGAATTATTTGGCAGATGTCTTGCTGGTATCGAATTCGTGATACCCGACGAGATTCCTGAACCTGATACTCTGTATGAGGGTGCGGTAAAACGTATTGCAGTGAATGCCTTCGAGAGAAATCGGGAAGCACGACGAAAGTGCATTGAATACTATGGCGTGCGGTGTGTTGTTTGCAGCCATACTCTTGAGGAAATATATGGTGTGGCAGGAAAGGGATTGATCCACGTTCATCACTTGCGCGAACTCTCTTGTATCGGAGAAGAGTATCAAGTTGACCCCATAGAAGACTTGCGGCCTGTTTGTCCTAATTGTCATGCCATAATTCACGCGCGCAAACCGGCATACAGCATTGAAGAAGCAAGGGAGTTTTACATGCGGCAACGCGGTAAATGAATAAGCCACTGATGAGTTGCGGTGAAATTCCTGGACCTTAAAATTTTCGGGCAACTCCCTTTCGTTCCGAGCGGGTGAGTGTGAAGCATCCTTTTCTTATCGCTGGCGGGATTTGCGCGGCAGGCCGCTTGCCAATAAGGGCGGGGTGGTCGGTTCGAGGAATGAGTCCGGCTGCGTAGCTTGTAGTGAGGTCGTTGTCGAGCGGCAAGTGTAGAGAGCCATAGAGGGTGCGCTGGTGGGCGCGAGGGCTGGATAGGGTGCGGTCTCACCGGTCGGGTGATCGGGTGTCCGTCTTTTGCATCCCCCGGCTCGGCCTGGTCTCCAGGCCGCGCCCGACGCCGCCACGACCAGCCATAGCCTGATCTCGCTCCCTCCTCGCGCAAAAATGTGACGGACACCCCCGGTGGTCAACGCCCAACAAGTGGCTGGGAGCCGGCCGCGCTATCACGGCGGTCTGTGTTAGGTGGTTAAGCCTGCGGCTGAGGCATTGAGCACGCCTTGTCTTGTCGGGGATTGGAGAGAACTGCGCCTGGGAGTTCGTGATGGAGTTCTTTGCCTGGTAGGACTTTACACAATCGTCGTCAGACAGGTGGGCTGTCTGGGATGACACCGATGCTGTATCAGAGCGGAAATGAAGCGGAAGCAGGGGATCAGCAAGGCAGGAAGCTGCTCCATTCGGGCGAAGGCGACGCAGATTTCCTGAGGCTGGGTGCACTATCAGCCGGAGAGCGCCCTGAGCCGGTGGTTTCAGGCGCGTTTTGGAGGGTGACAGCAGGCGGCTGCGCAAGATCGGGAAGCTTGCACCTGTCATCACGCCGGGGGTTAAGGGAAGAAAATGGCCTGCGAGGGCCGGGTCTTCTCGTGTGCACGTAACCAGTAACCTGGCAAGAGCTATGTAAACCAGCGGAGGAAAGCCATGAGTAGAAAATCTACGACACGAGGTGGAGCTAAAGCGCAGACTGCGACAAGGCGGCGCAATATCAATCAATACATAACCATCGCCATCATAATCGGCCTGCTGTTGCTGGCCGGCTATTTCGTGCTGACCGGCTACGATCCGTTGGGGCTTTTCACCGAGGCTGTACCGACACAGACCACCGAAGCGCCGCCACAGGTGGCCGGCGGTGGCGGCTGGTGGGAAGTATACTTCACCGACCCGCAGCATATCAACGATCCACAGAAACTGGAAGGTTCCATCCCTGAGAAGCTCATATCCTATATTAACGGGGCCAGGAGCACGATTCACATTGCCGCTTTTGAGTTCGACCTGCCGGTCGTGGCCGACGCGCTGATCGCCGCTGCCCGGCGCGGCGTGGAAGTGCGTTGGGCAACCGACGACGAGCACGGGATCGAGGCCGACAGGGAAGATGGGCTGGAGCTGTTCCCCAGGATGGAGCAGGCGGGGATAGAGGTCCGGGACGATGGGCGCGGCGCACTCATGCACAACAAGTTCTGGATTTTCGACGGGAATATCGTGTGGACCGGCTCGACCAACGTGACTGTAAACTGTAACTTCCGCAACAATAATAATGTGCTCGTCATCCACTCTCCACGTGCGGCCGCGATCTTCGAACGCGAGTTCGATGAGATGTGGGCGGGTCAGTTTGGCCCAACCTCACCTTCCACTGTGGACGATCAGGCGCTCGTCATTGATGGGACGCCGATACAGATATTGTTTGCCCCTGAGGACAAAGTTATTGATCGTCTGATTCCTCTGGTCCAGAGTGCTCAGCGCAGCATCCGCCTTATGGCTTTCTCGTTCACGCATGATGGCTTGCAGCAAGCGGTGTTAGAGCGCGCCCAGGCCGGTGTTGATGTGAGGGGCATTTTTGAGACACGGGGCAGCGAGACGGAGTACAGTGCCCTGCGTGGGCTTTATTGTGCGGGCGTACCGGTGCTTCAGGACGGTAACCCGGGCACTTTTCACCACAAAGTGTTTGTGATTGATGATCAGATCGTGGTGACCGGGTCGTTAAACTTTTCCGACAATGCGGACAAAAGCAATGATGAGAACACGGTGGTCGTCACCAACCGTGACATTGCTGCCCGGTATCTTCAGGAATTCGAGCGACGTTGGGCTGAAGGAAAACAACCCGATCCTCAGAAGATGGCCTGCCAGGGAAAGTAGCCACGAGGGGAAAAGGGCTCTTTGTGCCTGGTGTTTTTTGGTCACGCCAACGTTCGTGCACGCTGTAGCGCAGGCTGCCGATAAGAGCCTGCGCTACACCTCATAACCTGGCGCGGTACAGGATACCGCTCACCCATTCCTTCGCCGGATGGTTCACCCGCTCCAGTTCAGCCACCACCTTTTCCCTTTCGTATTCCACGCGGCGCAGGGTAACAGTGCACTCGCTTCCGGTTAAATCCAGCAGGAGATAAGAGGGTCGGGGATCACCATCGAGCGGCAGGCCCACGCTGCCGTCATTGGCGATATGCAATCTGCCTGTAGTGCGCTCCATCGGGCGGTGAGTATGGCCATAGAGCACCAGCCTTGCATCAAGCGTCGCGAAGCAACGGCGCACCTCCTCGTCTGACGCGTCCGGAAGCACAAAGGTCTCATCATCTACCTGCCCGCCAGGCCCGTGCAGTCCGGTGGCGTGAACGGCGGCAATGCGCCCGTAACCTGGCACCTCCAGCTCTAATCTGGTCGGCAGTTCGCGCAGGAACTCGTAATCGGAGAAAGGCAAATGTTCCACCGTCCAGCGGAAATTGGCGTCGCGTTCGGCCAGGCGGGCGGGCATGGCCCTCCACTCCTCGGGCGAGCGGGGAGATGATACCGCAGGGCGGCGCCCGGTGACCAGATAGCGGTCGGTGTTGCCCTGGAGGAAACAGGCGTTGGGCAGTGTCCGCAGCCGGGCTATGGTCTCGGACGGCCAGGGACAGAACGCAGCCAGGTCGCCCAGGACCCAGAACAGATCGGGGAAGCCCAGCGCCTCGAGGTCGGACAGGATGGCTTCGAGGGCCAGAAGATTGCCGTGCACGTCGGAGAGGACAGCGATACGCATGGTTCACCTCTGGGGAGTGGCAGCTTCAGCCTGTTTTTGAGCCTGTTGCATTGCTTCCTCGACGGTGAGATTGCCGTTCAATACTTCGGTGATGGCATGTCCGAAGAGCCTCATTGCCGCTTCAAAATCACCAAACCTGCGCAGGTCGGCCAGATAGAAGGCATTTTCCATCGAGGCACGCGCGGTAGCCGCGACTTCCGCTCCTACCTGTTGCTCGTAGAGGGCGGACTCGGTGACCGATCTGCGGGGCGGCACTAAAAGATAGTGTGTCTGGTGAGTGAGGAACTTGATCAGTTCCCAGCAGGCTTCTGGCTCTCCGGTCTCAGCGTAGATAGCGTAGCCATCAGGCAGGGCCTGGGTGAAGAAAAGAGTGTCTCCGGGCAGGGTCGTCACGCCCCAGTTCATATTCCACTCCACGGGCCACCCTCTCCCTCCTCTCTCAGAGAGCGAGCCGATCCAAAGCCCTGCCTTTCCCTGTTGTACGGCTACGTAATAAGTATTGCGACCGCCACCGAAGGCACGTCGTGCCTCTTCTGGTGTGGGCGCGGCAGCGTATTTCAGGTAGAGATCGGTGTACCACTTCACTGCATTGACGGTGAGCGGATCGTCGAATGCGGTACGGGTAGGCTCTTGCAGGTCGTCGAACAGACGCCCGCCGCGCAGGTACACAAACAGCGCGGCGTCGAAGTAAGATATGTTCCCCGGAAACCCCCAGGCCATGGGCACGTACCCGTAGATGCCGGCCTCAGGATCACTGACAGAAGATGCAGCCTCGAGGAACTCGGTCTGTGTCCATCCGGGCTGGGGGTAGGGGAGGTTTTTGCGGTCAAACAGATCCCTGTTGTAAAACATCACCAGGAGATCAATGCCGGCAGGGATACCCCAGGTGTGATTTTCGACGCTGAACAGCTCCAGCGTGCCGGGATGGAAATCCTGTGTCTCCAGTGACTTGTCCTCTTTGACGAAAGGATCGAGGTTAAGCAGGTCACCCTGCGACTGGAGTGTGCGCAGATACCATAAAGGAACTACAAGGACGTCCACGTCGCCTGCGCTCAAGTCATCAAGTGCCTGCCAGGGCACAGGGCGCAGTTCCACGGTGATGTGGGGGTATTGCTCGTGAAACTTCTGGAGCAGGTTCCCATAGTATTCCCCGTAGCTCTCCGGGCATACAAAGGTGATCGTCACCGGTTCTGACGTCGGCGCAAGTCGAGCGCACCCGATCAGGGAGAACAACGTGATAAGCAGGATAAGCCTCAGGAGATGTACCTTCAGGCGCATCTTACCCTCCGATCAGTCCTGCGGACCTCGGATTACAGACTTTGGACTACGGACTTCTGACTAAGAGCCTATCCGAAAAACCGTACAAGCGGCATCCCTATGCCGCTTATACCGACGCATGGGGATGCGTCGGTTACGTTTTTCGGATAGGCACTAAACTGCCGGCGCATCTCACCCTCCGATCAGTCGGCTTTGGCCACGAACTCCGCGCGTAGAGCAGGAATGTTAAGTGTACCCCAGATGATAAGCAAAAGCATCAGGCTCAGCGTAAGGTCGCGGGGTATGGTCAGGCGAGCATAGTCAGAGGCATCGAAAACAAGGTGGTTGAACCAGACGTGAGCTTCGTAGAGTGTCACCGTAGCCAGGGTCATCCGGCGCCCCCACGGGCGGAAACTTACCAACCCGGCCGTGCAGATGATGAAAACTACCCCCCACACTCCCCCCATCATTGCCAGATAGGCCCATGAAACGGTCATGGGCAGGTCGAGCAGCAGGGCGGAGTAGCGTAGAGCCATCCCCAGCCTGATCAGATTGGCGACCCCAATCACGGGCACGGGCAGAGTCAGGAGCAAAATAAGCTGTCTGCGATGCCGGTGGCTACTGGGTGCCACACCAGTGTGATGTTCGGGCATAGCTTGCCTGCGCGGTCGCGCAAAACTCTGTTCCTGCTGACTGACAGGAACGCAGAGTACACATGCTTTGAGTTGCCTTAATGTTACCACAACCAGGTGTGGCTGTCAAAAAAGTTCGACCTGTGCAGTCAGAAAACCGCAAAGGGCGCAAAGAACGATAGAAAATCTTTGCGCCCTTTGCGTGCTTTGCGGTGAATTCCATCCAACCGCACCGGTCGTAATTCAGAAGAGGCAGATAATGCACAGGTCGAAAAAGTTATCAGGTGAGATGCATTGCCTGTTGACCGGAACAGGATATAATACGCGGGAGTTACGCGGTTGACCCGGGGGCCTGCCACATTAAGCACCTGTCCGAAAAACTGCCTGCGGCCTTTCCGGTCTGCCTGGACAGCCTGGCAAAGCTGTCCTGCTTTGGATAGTTCTACAACCGCGGACGCCCAAGGTGATAGTAACCTCTGACCCTTCAAAACGAGGAAGTGCGGTTGTAGTAAAAAGGAGCGTCAAATGCGCAGAGTTTATCCTGTCATTGCAATTGTTGTGGCCCTTTGCCTGTTAAATATTGTCTATGCCGGGGCAAGGCCCGGGCTTGGGTTCACCAGCACGCCGGAGCCCACGTACACGCCCGAGGCGTCGCCTGCGCCCACGGACACGCCGGAGTCCACGTACACGCCCGAGGCGTCGCCTGTGCCTGCGGATACACCTGTTCCCACAGCGATCACACCGACAGCACCGATAGTGCCGTCCCCCACAGAGCAGACCAGAGCCGAAGCCACCTTACCACCTCCGGCAACTGCCACGCCTGTACCTCTCCTGCCCCAGAGCGGCGCTGACGCGCATTCGGGCAGCCTCCTTGCTGTGGGGATGCTGCTGATCATCATCCTGATTGCCTTTCACCTGCGCCATAGCGTTGTTGCCAGCCAGCGAAAGTAGCGTTTCACCGTGGCCATGTCTGACGTAACTCCCGTTCGCCAGCAGTATCTGCAGATCAAAGCCCGGCATCCGGATGCCATCGTATTCTTCCGACTGGGTGACTTTTACGAGACCTTCGATAAGGATGCGGAGATCGCTGCTCGCGAACTGGACCTGGTACTCACCTCGCGGCCGGTGTCCAAGACCCAGCGTGTACCTATGGCCGGGGTTCCGTATCACGCCGTCGAGAGCTATATCGCGCGCCTGATCGAAAAAGGTTACCGCGTTGCTATCGCCGAACAGGTGGGCGAGGTCTCCGGCGCCGGGCTGGTTGCTCGCGAGGTCACGCGTGTGGTGACCCCCGGTACGGTCGTTGAACCGGCGCTCCTGGACGAACGGCGGCCCAACTACCTGGCCGCGCTGGTGGTCGAAGGGGAACAGGCCGGCCTGGCCCATGCAGACATCACCACCGGCGAGTTCGCCACCACTCAATTGAGTACGGACGAAGTCGTCGAGGAGCTGGCACGCCTCCAGCCAAGAGAGTGTCTGGTGTCCGAGTCAGCCGATGAGCTACCCGCGCTTGCCGGACTGCGCACATTGTTTCCCAACCTGCACCTGACTCCGCTGCCGGCCTATCGTTTTGAGCTGGGGCTGGCCCGTCAGACACTGCTGGACCACTTCGGCGTGGCCACACTGGACGGCTTCGGATGCGCGGGTAAACCGCTGGCGCTGCAGGCTGCAGGGGCCATCATCCACTACCTGCGCGACACCGGCAAGGGATTGCTGGCCAACATCACAACTCTCAGCACCTACTCCACCGCTCGCTTTATGACCCTCGACCCGGCCACGCGCCGCAACCTTGAGCTGACCGAGACGATCCGCGAGCGCAAGACGCGCGGATCGCTGTTGGGCGTCCTCGATCTGACGCTCACACCGATGGGGGGACGGCTGCTGCGTACGCGGCTTGCCCAGCCCCTGCTGGACCGGGTTGAGCTGGAGCGACGCCTCGATGAAGTGGAGGCCTTTTACAATGACGCCGTCGTCCGGGGACGCACGCGCGAGCTGCTCAAAAATATGCCCGACCTGGAGCGTTTGACCAACCGGGTGCTGACCGGGATCGCCACACCCCGTGACCTGCCCGGCATCCGCAGGGCTCTTGAAGCGTTGCCCGGGCTGGTGGAGACCCTGGCCGGCTTCCTGCCCCAGGCCTCTGAACTCGACCCGTGCAGTGACGTTGCCGGGCTGATCGCCTCGGCTATTGTGGATGACCCACCGGCCGGCCTCTCCGCCGGCGGCGTGATCCGCCCCGGCTTCTCTGCCGAATTGGATGGCATCGTCACCGCCTCCCAGGAAGCCAGGCAATGGATCGCCGGGCTGGAGAGACGAGAGCGTGAGCGCACAGGTATCAAAAGCCTCAAGGTTGGCTACAACAAGGTGTTTGGTTACTATCTGGAGGTAACCAAAGCGAATCTGGACTCCGTGCCTGCCGATTACATCCGTAAACAGACGCTGGTCAACGCTGAGCGGTTTATCACACCCGAGCTGAAGGAGTACGAATCCCTGATCCTGCATGCGGAGGAACGGCAGGTTGAGGTCGAAACACGCCTGTTTCATGACCTCTGCCGGCAGATCAGTGCCCAGGGAAAGAGACTGCTCCATACAGCGCGCACCCTGGCATCCATAGACGTGGCAGCGGCTCTGGCGGAGGTCGCTGTGCGCAACCGCTATGTGCGCCCCACCATCGGCGATGATGATACGCTCGAAATTATTGCCGGCCGGCATCCCGTGGTAGAGCAGACGCTTCAGGATGAACCTTTCGTACCCAACGATCTGCGCCTGAACCAGGAAGAGCGTATCCTGATCATTACCGGGCCGAACATGGCCGGCAAATGTGTTGACGAGGACACCCTGCTCTGCACCGAACACGGTTTGCTGCGCATTGGAGACCTGCGGCCCGCGCAGGCTCAGGCACACACCTTCACGACCCTCCAGACGGGCGTGTGCGGAAAGAACGGACATACGACGACATCCCATTTCTATGACGGTGGCTGTGCACCTGTTTTGCGGGTAACGACGAACAGGGGATATGAGCTGATCGGAACACCTGAACATCGTCTGTGGGTGCGCAGGCCGGATGGCACAACAGGGTGGGTGCCGCTGAGTGAGCTGGCACTGGGGGATTTTGCGGCCCTCAAGCCCGATACCGGGCTGTGGGGTGGCAAACTGACACTGGACATTGAGGTACCAGCCGGAGATGGTTGCCGGTATCCTGATAAGTTAACACCTGAGCTGGCATACCTCACCGGCCTGCTTACCGGCAGTGGGAATCTGAAGTATCGCAGGCGCATTGTCATCACACTACAGGATGAATTTACAGCCCGGGAATTTTGCAGAGTCGCTCAACTGTGCTTCGGGTGTCAGCCGCTTCCAGAGTCCACACGCGGTGGCAGCATCTGGACCTTGAGTGTTGCCAGTGCAGACGTCCGTCGGTTTATGGCGGGGCTGGGGTTGGGATACGTTCGTTCCTGCGAGAAAGAGATACCCAAAGTGATTCTCCAATCTCCCAGGGAGATAACAGTTGCTTTCTTGCAGGGTCTCTTCGATGCTTCCGCCAGCGCAGACGCACACGATGGCCACATCACCTTCTCTGCCCCCTCACCGCGGTTGGTGCGTCAGGTGCAGTTGTTGCTGCTTAATCACGGCGTCATCAGTTCTCTGCACATCGGCAAGGTCTCCGGGCGTCCCTCCTGTCAGCTTACCATGTATGGCAGGGATGCCCTGGCCTTTTACGACAGGATCGGCTTCCGATCGCCCGGAAAACAGGTATGCAAAGGGCTGCTCCATGTTGACCCTCACGAGCGCGATGTCCTCTCCCTGGAGAGCGACGGGCTGTTTTATGACACGGTTATCTCAGTTGAACCGGCGGGCGTCCGACAGGTGTGCGACTTGAGCGTGCCCGATGGGAACGCCTACGTGGCGGCCGGGTTTGTCAGCCACAACTCGGTGTTTCTGCGCCAGAATGCTCTCATCGTGTTGATGGCGCAGATAGGGAGCTTCGTGCCGGCTGAGCGGGCGCATATAGGCATTGTAGACCGCATCTTCACGCGCATCGGAGCACAGGATGAGGTTGCCTCGGGTCAATCCACCTTTATGGTTGAGATGGTAGAGACGGCCAACATCCTAAATCATGCCACGCCGCGCAGTTTGCTTATCCTTGATGAGATCGGGCGCGGCACCAGCACCTACGATGGCCTCTCCATCGCCTGGGCCGTGGTGGAATATCTGCACAATCACCCGGAGCGACGGGCACGCACGCTTTTCGCCACCCATTACCATGAGCTGACGGAGATAGCCGACCGGCTTCCGGCTGTGCGTAACTACAATCTGGCGGTGATTGAGGAGGGGAACCGCGTGATCTTCCTGCACAAGGTTGTGCCCGGTGGTGCCGACCGTTCTTATGGCATACACGTGGCACAACTGGCAGGAGTGCCTCGTCCGGTCATCAACCGGGCGGAGGAGTTGCTGGCCCGTCTGGAGAGCGGCGAGTTTCGCCCTGGCACGCCTGCCCAACAGCCCTACCAGCCATTGCTCTTTGTGCAGGAGCATCCGGTCATCGAGGAAATCCGGGCCCTCGACATCACCTCTATGACCCCGTTGGAGGCGTTGAACAAGCTTTACGAATTTCAGCGGCTGGTAAACCAGAAAGCGGTCCCGCCGACGCGCCACCGCTCCTCCGCACGCCGGTAGCATACCTTGCCTTGCCAGCTCTATCTGGTATACTATACCCCCGCGTCGGGGTGCGGCGCTACTGTGCCCCGGCAGTCTCACCTCTGAAGCGGGAGAGCTATGCGCAGTGTTGAATGGTATGGAGGAATCCCCGGCGCGGTGCGCATGATTGATCAGCGGCTGCTGCCGGGAGAGTTCCGGCTGGTTGAGTATGCCGATTATCGCGAAGTGGCGGAGGCCATCCGCAGCATGGTTGTACGGGGGGCGCCTGCGATCGGGGTGGCGGCTGCTTTTGGCATGGTGTTGGCCGCGCAACAGAGCCACGCCCGCGAGCGAGAGCAGTTGCTCCAGGACCTCAGAGCGGCAGCGGACTTGCTGTGCGCTGCCCGGCCGACAGCGGTCAATCTCTCGTGGGCCGTGAAGCGTATGCTGCGTCGTGCCGAATCAGAACCAGACCCGGCGGCCATCCCAGGTGTGCTGTTGACCGAGGCGCAGGCCATGGCCGATGAGGACGTGGAGATCAATAAACGCCTGGGGGAATATGGAGCTGCGCTCATTCGGGATGGCGATACCATCCTGCATCACTGCAACACCGGGGCGCTGGCTACCGTGGATTACGGTACCGCGCTGGGCGTTATCCGCACCGCCTACGAGCAGGGCAAACGCATCCACGTGCTGGTAGACGAAACACGCCCGCGCCTCCAGGGCGCGCGGCTTACCGCCTGGGAATTACAGCAACTGGGCATTCCTTTCACCCTGATCGCTGACAATGCCGCCGGCCACTTCATGCGCACCGGTCAGGTAGACATCGTCCTGGTAGGAGCCGACCGGGTGGCAGCGAACGGCGATGTCGCCAATAAGATCGGGACCTACAAGCTGGCAGTCGTGGCCCAGGCCAACGGAATCCCCTTCTACCCTTGTGTCCCCACTTCCACCATTGACCTGTCGCTACCTTCGGGCGACGACATTCCCATCGAAGAGCGGCCGGCCGGGGAGATCACCGACATCACCGTGGACGGCCAGCCGATCGCACCGGCAGGGGTGCGGGTGGCCAACCCGGCTTTCGACGTGACCCCTTACCGTTACGTGACGGGTATCATCACCGAGAATGGTATTGCCTATCCCCCCTTTGATCTCAGCCTGAGACGCATGGTGGCCGGATAATGGAGCACGAAAAAAGCCCACTTCCCGTGGTCATTCTGTGCGGCGGACAGGGCACCCGCATGCAGGGCGATACGCCGACCAAGAAAGAGCTGGTCGAAGTAGGGGGGCGTCCTATCCTCTGGCACGTGATGAAGATTTACGCTGCCTATGGACACACGCGTTTCATCCTCACCCTGGGCCATCAGGCCGAGGCGCTGAAGCGCTACTTTCTGGAATACGAAGCGATGAGTGGTGATTTCACCATCAGGCTGGGAGAATCCTCCGGCATCACCTACCACACTGATAACCGGGAGAACTGGGAGATCACACTGGCAGATACCGGACTCGATACGGAGAAGGGCACCCGCATCTATCGCGTGGCCCGCTATATTGACACCACCACCTTCTTTGTCACCTACGGTGACGGTGTGGGTGACATCAACCTGGATGCACTGCTGGCCTTCCACAGGCAGCATGGCCGTCTGGCCACCGTAACCGGTGTGCGTCCACGCCTTCAGTACGGGCTGCTCCAGGCCGATGAGTCAGGGCAGGTGACCGGTTTTATTCAGAAACCGCAACTGGAACATTGGATCAATGCTGGCTTTATGGTGTTCGAGCGCGGTGTCCTGAAATATCTGAACGGCGGAGACGTCCACCTGGAAAGAGAAGCCCTCCCGCGCCTGGCAGCCGAGGGACAACTGATGATGTACCGTCACACCGGATTCTGGCGTTCAATGGACACTTTCAAAGAAGCGCTGGAGCTTGACCATCTGTGGCGTCAGAGCGCGCCATGGAAGGTATGGGAGTGAGTGCCTATCCGAAAAACGTAACCGACGCGCGGTTTTTCGGATAGGCTCTGAACACACGCTAACGATTAACTGCCGCCCTCCCGCAGGCTGACCTGCGGGAGGATACAGTCAGGTAGTTACCCGGCGAGGTGGATGTGGAACACAATTCTTTCTGGCTCGACAGGCCCGTGCTGGTCACCGGCTGTTGTGGATTCCTGGGTTCGTGGCTGACCATCGCGCTGGTGGATGCAGGAGCCAGCGTCGTGGGATTGGTCCGTGACCAGGTGCCCTTCTCCCACCTGCGTCGGTCGGGCTATACAGAACGTATCTCGCTTGTGCGGGGAGACGTGACCGACTACGCGTGTATGGAACGGGTGCTGAATGAGTACGAGATTGATACAATCTTCCATCTCGCAGCTCAAACCATCGTGACCATCGCCAACCGGGCCCCTCTTTCTACGTTCGAGACCAATGTTAAAGGCACCTGGACTTTACTGGAGGCAGCCCGCCGCTCGCCCAAAGTTGGGCGTGTCCTTATCGCCTCTTCCGACAAGGCCTATGGCGTACATGAAAAGCTCCCTTACACAGAAGATACCCCCCTGCGGGCCTGCTATCCCTATGATGTCTCCAAGTCCTGTGCTGAGCTGATCGCCCGCACCTATTATGCCACTTATAACCTTCCTCTGGCGGTCACGCGCTGTGCCAATCTCTACGGTGGCGGAGATTTGAACTGGAGCCGCGTGTTCCCTGGCACGATCCGCAGTGTCCTCCTTGGCGAGCGCCCCGTCATCCGCTCCGATGGCACGATGATCCGCGATTACCTCTACGTCCGGGATGCAGTGCACGCTTACCTGACGCTCGCGATGAACCTGGAGCGGCCGGAGGTAAGAGGAGAGGCGTTCAACTTCGGGACCGACGCCCCCAGGTCGGTGTTAGAGATCGTGCAGACCATCATCGCGGTATCCGATCATCCGGAGCTGGAGCCGATTGTGCTGGGAGAGGCACGGAACGAGATACCGGCCCAATATCTGGATAGCAGCAAAGCGCGGCGGATTTTAGGCTGGCAACCGCATTACACGCTCGAAGAGGGATTACGAGAGGCGATGCAATGGTATCGGGAGTTCCTGAGTTGCACGCGCGGGTTCTGATTACCGGAGCAGGCGGTTTCATTGGACGTCATCTGGCAGTGCGTCTGAGCCAGGCCGGAGCGAGTGTCTACGCTGGTGTGGCCCCGAACGAGGCCAGACAGCAAAGTGCCATGCTGCCGCCCCTGGTACACACATTGGCCTTTGATATACGCGACCCCGCAGCAGTGCGCGCTGCTGTTGAAGAGAGCGCGCCAGAGCTTGTCTTTCATCTGGCTGCTGTCGGCGTGACGGACCAGGCCGTAGAGCCGTCACTGGCGCTCGCTGTAAATGTAGGCGGTGTACTCAACCTGCTCGAGGCGCTTAAAGGCCGCCCCGGCCTGCGGCGTGTGGTACTGACCGGCTCCTCATACGAGTACGGAGCACGAGAGACCACTGAAGGCCTTGATCCGTTCAATGTCTACTCCGCCTCGAAGGTGGCAGCCTGGGCGTTCGGAAGGGCCTGCTGGCGGGAGCACGGCCTGCCTGTCGTCACGGTGCGCCCGTTTCAGGTCTATGGCCCGGGGCAGCCTTTCCACACGCTGATCCCGGCAGCCATCCGGGCCGCTCTCAGCGGCGAGGACTTTCCAATGACACAGGGTGAGCAGGAGCGCGATTTCATTTACGTAGACGATCTGGTAGAAGGAGTGCTGGCCGTCGCCAGAGCCGAGGGTATTGAAGGGCAGAGCCTTGACCTTGGTACAGGGCAGGTACACAAAGTGCGCCAGGTGGTTGAGCACATCTGGGCGCTGACGAGTGCAAAGGGGCGCATCCTGGTCGGTGCGCTGCCCTACCGGCCTGCCACCGTGATGTCCCTGCGCGCCGCCGCCGACCGCACTGCAAGCCTGACAGGATGGCGAGCGCGGATCAGACTTTATGAAGTGGGGTTGCCCCGTACTATCGCATGGTTGGAAGGAGTGCTGAGAGGTGAGCGATCCTGGCCAGTTGCGTGGTGAGATTCTCGCCAGAGTAGCCGAGTACTACCGCCTGGCTCATGCTAACCGCCCTTTCGTACCCGGCCAGACACGTATCAATTACGGCGGCCGGGTCTATGATGAGCGTGAACTGATCAACGCTACCGAGGCCGTGCTGGATTTCTGGCTCACTGCTGGACCGCGTGCGCGCGCGTTTGAGGAAAGGCTGGCAAACATTCTCGGCTCACGCTACGCGCTCGCGCTCAACTCCGGCTCCTCGGCCAACCTGGTGGCGATAAGCGCGCTGTGCTCCCGTCGTCTGGAACGCCCCCTGCAGCCAGGCGATGAGGTGATCACGCCGGCGACCGGATTCTCCACCACGGTAGCGCCTATAGTGCAAAACAGGCTGGTCCCGGTATTTGTTGACTGCACACTGGGCACTTATAACCTGGACCCTGCGCAATTGGAGCCGGCCCTTTCAGAACGCACGCGTGCCATTTGCTTTGCCCACACCCTGGGCAATCCTGTGGAGATGGCCCCGGTGCTCGATTTTGCCCGCACCTATGGCCTCTACATAATCGAGGATACCTGTGACGCTCTCGGCTCCACATACGATGGACGCCCGGTGGGTACCTTTGGGGATATGGGCACACTAAGCTTCTATCCGGCCCATCACATCACCACCGGCGAAGGAGGTGCCATCGTTACCGACAACACAACGCTATGTCGCATCGCCGAGAGCCTGCGTGACTGGGGACGCGATTGCCACTGTCAGCACGACAGTCCCCCGGAAGGGGAATGCGGCAGGCGTTTCGAGTGGGACATCCCCGGGCTTGATGAGCCATACGATCATCGCTATCTGTTCGTGGAGATCGGCTACAATTTGAAAATGACCGATATTCAAGCAGCTATCGGGCTGGCCCAACTGGAAAAACTGCCCGCTTTCATCGCTGCGCGCAAGGATAACTTTGCCCGCCTCTACGAGGGACTTAAGCCATACGAGGAGTTCCTGATCCTCCCTGTATGGAGCGAGCGGGCTGATCCGGCCTGGTTCGCTTTTCCTCTCACCGTCCGCCCGGGCGCGCCCTTCACACGCCGCGAGCTGACCGCTTTTCTTGAGGAGCGCAATATCGAGACCCGCCTCCTTTTTGCCGGCAACATCGTCCGCCAGCCTGGCTACCGACACATCGAGCACCGGGTTGCAGGAGAGCTGGCCAACTCCAACATCGTCCTGCGATCATCTTTCTTTGTCGGCGTCTACCCTGGCCTGGATGAGGCACGTATCAGCTATATGGTGGAGGCTTTCGCAGATTTCTTCGCACGTCTGTGATGATTGAGCTAATTTATGTTCCTGCGTATCTCGAACCTGGTGCACAAGGAACTCAGACAGTTCGCACGTGACCGGCTGATGGCGATCTTTATCCTCACGTTGCCCGTCGTGCAGCTTGTGCTGCTGGCACAATCCACCGGTTCACGCATCTCCGGGCTATGTGTTGCCGTGCTCGATCTCGATCACTCCGCCGCCAGCAGGCAGATGATCACAACGCTCGACAACCGGCGCGAGCTGAACGTCTGTCGTCTCTCGGCCACGCTGGCCGAAACACACGCTCTGCTTGACCAGGGAGAGGCAGCGCTCTCCGTTGTGATCCCGCCCGATTTCTCCTCCGCTCTCGCAGCTCCTGGGCGTCGGGCCACCATTGAGATTGTCGGTGATGCTGCGAACAGCGTCGTGGGACGCATTGCGCTTGCCGCAGCTCAGGAAGCGGTCGCCAGCTTCAGCGCAGACATGGCCAGGAAGGCCGGCATCCGCACCAGGAATACCCCGCCGGTCATTGATCTGCGCACGGCGATCTACTTCAACCCGGCGCTCAATCTCCGTTTCTTCGCTATTTCGGCGCAGGTGGGCTTCATCGTCTACCAGGTAACGCTGGTGGTTGCGTCCATCGGTCTGGCACGCGAGCGCGAATTGGGCACATTGGAGCAACTGCTGGTGATGCCCCTGGGGCGCGCTGAGCTGCTCATCGGCAAAGCCATCCCAGCCCTGGTGATCGGGTTGCTAAACTTTGCCATCATCCTGGCGGTGGCGATCCACGGCTTTGGTCTGCCGATGCGCGGCTCCGTCGCACTGCTGTGCGGGCTGACCGCGCTGTTTATCGCCGTTGAGATCTGCTACGGTATGCTTATCTCCGGCATTGCCCGTACTCAACAGCAGGCTGTACTCCTGGTCTTTGTCCTGGCGATGGTGGATATGGCCTTCTCTGGCTACCTGGTACGGGTTAAGAACCTCCCCCCCGGGTTACGGGCCATTGCGGAGATCGTCCCATTTCGCCATTACCTGGCGATCATCCGCGGGGTGATGCTCAAGGGGGCCGGGTGGGACACGTTATGGCCCCACACCCTGGCGATGTTGGTGATGGGGGCTTTGGTAGCCGGGATAGCGGTGAGCACGCTGAATCGGCGTCTGGATTAGGATACGTGGTGCGATCCACTGGCGGGCTACGCACCGGTTTTGCCAGACCGTCTCAAGATTGAACGTACCAGAGACCACAGGCACCGTTTTACCCTGTCTCCGAGAGCGATGGTGTCGGCATCTTCGCTTTCATCTCCAGAAAGGCAGGCCAGCACCAGGGCCAATCCCAGCATGCTCAAATGGTAGATCGCCATCAGGGGGCTGATGTACTCGTAGAAATCCACACCGGCCGGTGGAGTTACCCACGTCAGCACTGCCAGACACGCGGAGTAAAGCACGAATATCGGTATCGCTGCCAGCCTTCGCACTCCGGACAGGATGAGCAATATTGGTACTCCAGGCATGCCGTAAGGGGTCATAATACCCGCCAGCGCCCCGCCGAGTTGCCAGTATTTCCACTTCCTTGAAACCAGTACGCCCAGCGCTATCAGCCCGGCAACGGCCGGTCCGTATTTGGCCCATATGGTATGCGAGGCTACCATCTGCGAGCGCGGCGGATCGCTCAGGAGCACCCGCATCCAGTCCGGATAGAGTGCTATAAAAGGCAGGCCGTATACGAGCACTGATGCCAGCAAACCCTTCCAGTCACGACGCATAATGATGTACAGGGCGACGATGAAACAGCCACCCTGTGGTTTGATCATCAGCAGTCCATAGGCCAGGACACGCCATAGCAATGCAGCCCACCTGTTCTGTGTTCTGTCTCCCGCTGCCAGGAGCAAAAGCCCTGCTCCCATCACGAACATGTCAATCCCACCCGCTGCCACAAGCCACAGCGCCGTGTTGGTGGCAAACCAGGCAAGTGCTACCCAGGCCTTGCGGTAAAAGATAAAGGCAAAAAGCAGAGCACCGCCGACCACAATGTAAACTTTAGGGGTCAAGAAAAGCATGGGCCACAGAAACAGAATTGCGTAGGGCGGGTTGTAGAAATGGGGGATACGCGTTGCCGCTGCCCAGGGATTTACGCCCTGGACGATCAGCCGCAGGCCGCGCTGCATATTCTCGAAGTCAAAGCTGTTCACAGTGAAAACGCGCACGGCGCAAAACATGACCACAAGCCCCAGCGCGAAACCAGACGACGCTCGCACTCTGTCGGTTACAGGAACTTTGGACAGGGAAGCAAGCATATTCACTCCAGCCCGGGCTTCCTGGATACCTGTGACGCGAGGTGCCCAAGGTGACAGTCACCTCTGACCCTTCAAAACGGGGAAGTGCGGTTGTATACCGACGCATAGGGATGCGTCTGTATAAGCGGCATAGGGATGCCGTTTGTACGGTTTTTCGGATAGGCTCTAAGCTGAAGTCACCGATTACTGACCTGTGGCCGGTACCAGGCGTAACGTAACAATCTGATAAGGCCTCACGGACAATGAGACCTGTCGCCCTGTTGGCTGTAAGGCATCCTGGTTCTCCTCCAGCAGGTTGGTCTGCCAGGCCCCGGCCAGGTCGAAGCAGGTGGTCAGTGTGAGCGGCCCTCGCCGCCGCAGCCCCTCGTAGAGACGCACGATGATGCCGTTACCATCCTCGGCTCGCTTGATGGTCTCCACAATGACGTTTGGGCGGTCCGTGGATATGAACGAGAGCGGCACACCCTTCTTACTCCCCCGTCCCTGTGCCACAATCAGGGGGTCGTTCAGGGCATAGGCGGCAGCGAGCGTCGTCTCGCCTAACGCGCCGGCATGGGGGAGCAGGCTGCAGGCAAAGGTATGCTCGCCCCAATCGGCCTGGGGATCGGGAAGGGTGGTGCCACGCAGCAGGGTGATGCGGATCACGTTCTCCCGGACATCATGGCCATACTTGCAGTCATTCAACAGGCTGACGCCGTAATCACCCTCGCTCAGGTCCACCCACTTCTGGGCGCACACCTCAAAACGTGCCCAGTCCCAACTGGTATTGCGGTGCGTGGGACGCGTCACGTTTCCCCATTGGATCTCGCAGGTGGCCTCCGGTGCGAGAATATCCACCGGAAAGGCGGCTTTGAGCAACACGGCACGTTCCTGCCAGTCAATAGAGGTCTCGAAGTCGAGGCGTGGGCTGTTCCAGGAGAGTGAGATACGCTGCACGTACCGGCTGTGCAGGATGGTGCGCCGTACCTCCAGGGTAGCGCGCAGAGGGCCACTCTCCACCACCTGTACTGACTCAGCCGGGCCGGCCAGCCACATTTTGTCATCGAAGAAGATATCTATGTCCCAGGCATCAAAGCTGACAGGTCGGTCCTCGAAGGCCTGGAACTGGTTGGCGATGGCGCCGGGTGGCAGCACCTCACGCTGGTTGACCTTATCGTGGATGCGCACGATGTCGCCTTCATCGTTCAGCTCCACCCGCAGATATGAGTTTTCCAGCAGATTGGGAGTTATCGTCAGGCCAGTGTCCGGCAGCGAAGCTTCACCTGGCGTGACAAAGAGCGGAGTGACGCTGTATGGCAACAGCGTACCGGCTGCCAGTAGCGTCCCATCCGCAACAAGCTGGATGGGTACGGGGGTCCCATCAGCCAGGGACAATGCCTGTCCCGCCTCCAACCGGCCCGGCCAGAAGGCCAGGTCGTCGCGGCTGAAGCTCGTGGGGTTGACGACGAGCAGGTCGCCACCCATCCTGTCGGAGATGGCCGATAAGGCGGCATCGCGGACGGCCCGCGCCTGCTCCTGCACCCAGGCGTACTGCTGAAGCGATTCGGCGTAGACCGGCCCGATACTGCTACCGGGCAGAATGTCGTGGAATTGGTTCAGGCACACCAGCTCCCAGGCTTTACGCAGCGTCTCAGCAGGGTAGGTGTACTCCTGGTTCACCAGAGCGGCGAGGGCAGCCAGGAATTCGGCATCGTGGAGCAGGAACTCGCTTTTGCGATTGGCCCGTTTGTTGCGACTCTGGGTGGTATATGTGCCTCTATGATATTCCAGATACAGCTCGCCGTTCCAGACGGGCAGGCGTTCCCCGGCGGAAGCCTCCAGTTCACGGAAGAAGTCACCTGCGGCTCCCTGTCGCACGCGCGGCGTGGCCGGAAAGTTGCTCATCTCCCGCAGGTTTTCCAGCATTTCGCGGGTGGGGCCGCCACCGCCATCGCCGTAGCCAAATGAGGTCAACAACTGCTGATGCAGCTCTTTCTGCTGAAAGGTCCTCCATGTGCCGATGATCTGTGCTGGCGAGGCATCGCCGTTATAAGTGCTGACCCAGTGACCATCGCCGCCGGGCGTGCAGATAAAGTGGGTCAGGACCCGGGTGCCGTCAAGTCCCTGCCACCAGAAGGTATCATAGGGCAGGCGGTTGTACTGGTTCCAACCGATCTTGGTGGTCATAAAGTATTTCAGGCCGGCCTGTTTGATCAACTGTGGGAGCGTCCAGCAGTAACCGAAGACATCGGGCAGCCATAGCACAGGCGATTCGGCCTGCGGGCCGAAGTGGGTGCGGAAAAATGTCCGGCCCAGCAAAAACTGACGGGCCAGCGATTCGGCGCCGCTGACGTTACAATCCATCTCCACCCAGGTCCCGCCGATCGGCTCCCAGCGGCCCTCGGCGACACGTTGTTTGATCTCCTCAAACAGCTCCGGGTAATCCTGCCGCACATAGTCGTACAGTTGAGCCTGACTCTGGGTGTAATGGAACTCGGGGAATTGTTCCATCAGCCGCAGAACATTGTAGAAAGTGCGCCCGCTCTTACGCCTGGTCTGGGCCAGGGTCCATAGCCAGGCCACATCTATGTGAGCGTGGCCAGTGGCAATGATTTCCACATCAAGCGCCGCGCCCGCCCTGGCGATGCCCTCTTTCAGCACAGCATGGGCTGCGGGCACGCTGGCATAGAATGACGGGCCAAAAGGATAACGGGTATCCAGGACTTTAAATGCCTCGTCGAGGGCATTGAGCAGGTGTCCTTTAGCCGGATGGTGCTCATCCAGGCAATTGGCCACACCCAGAGCGACGCGAGCGGTGGCAATGAAGTCACGGGTGGGCTGGTCTATCAAAACAACTGCACACGGGCGCATAAATAACTTGAGGGCCGGCTCCCCGAAGCGCAGGCCTCCCAGCCCTGTCCAGCCGTGCAGGGCAAGGAGGTGTGGCTGACCATCACGCCATTGAGGGGACAAAATTATCTCCTGGTGGTGCCGGTCACAGGCGGCATACGGCCTGCCGTCCACGTAGGCCAGGAACTCCGGATGGCTGAAATCGCCCGCCTCACCCAGGGGCAGATAGAGCGCTACAGGAAGGTCAGGTTCCCATTCGACGGGTACCTGAAACGAGGTGCGGAGCGTGAAATCGGTCATCCACTCACCCCAATATGTGTTGGGTTGGATTACCGGCCAGTCGGCGTCTATCACCTCTGGCCCAACCGGAGGAGGGAGCAGTGGATTTTCCAGCCTGGTGTGGCGGAAAGGTGGAATGGGGTGGCGCTCGCGGTATACCAGAGGCTCGATAAGCGCGAGACGCCCGGCGATTTTATCGGCTGTCCAGCGTATGGTGTGGATCATTTTCTCACTCCTGGCTGATGTGTGGTGACAGGTGATATTCAGGCCGATTGAAATCGTCACCCTGGGCGCTTCGCGCCGGGCACCGGCCTGCGCCGACGCCCCTGGTCGGTGAAGAAGGCCGACCACCGGCTGCAGGCCCAGGAAGGGCGTACGGGCGAGGCATTCCTCACCCCTCCAGTAAGCGCCTGAACAAGAACCTGTCCGAAAACGATTTCCGGATAGGCTCTGATAATATCAGCGTAGTCGGCGCTGCCACTCGTCTTTCAGCTCGATTGAATTCAGGTCTCCGCCTGACTCAAGGAATTCCTTCAACAGACGGTTGAACTTGTTGCGCTCTTCAAGCATGGGGAAGTGCTGCGCGCCTTCGAGAGAAATGGCGCGCACATTATCATCGCAGAAGCGGAGCCATTTGGGGTCCGGCGGTTTGATGAACGGATCGTTAGCGCCGTACACGAGGAGTACAGGAATGGTCAGCGGCGGCAATATAGGACGCAGGTCACTCAACATAACCGACTGGATGCTCTCAGCTACAGCAGAGACATCGGTCTTGAACAACTCCATCTCAATTTCCGGAAACTTAGCCTTTCTGGGCATCAGCCTGGCAAGTGAATCACCGTTGCCCGAGAAGCCGGCCAGCGGACGGTTGACAGCTTCCCCGGCCAGAGGGGCACTGACCGCCATCACCTGGTCTACCCAGTCTGGATTTTCGGCGGCGAACTTCAGTACAACCACACCCCCCAGGCCGTGGCCGACCAGGGTGGGGTGGACGACCCCCAGCTTATCCATAAAGTCCCGCAGCAACTTGACGTATGCATCCACGCTGTAGTTTTTGCCTGGCTTGTCCGAGTCACCGAAGCCCCACAGATCGAGGGCATACGCGCGTTGTCTGGCCGACAATTCTTCCATCGTCGGTACCCAGTAGCGCCACGAGCCAAGCCACCCATGGATGAAGATCACAGGGCGCCCCCGCCCCAGCGCTTCATAGTGTATCAGGCCTTCATTTACGACAATCGCACTCATGCCCGATCTGCTGCCAGTGTAAATTCAGCGTACTTTGTTCACTCCAGCACCCCTGTGCTGCGCAAGATCTCCCTGACGCGGCTGGTCAGCTCATCCGGCGCGAAGGGCTTTACAATGTAGTGGTCCGCTCCGGATTCGATCCCCTCCTGGATCTCGCCGTCCTGCCCCTTGGCGGAAAGGATGACGACAGGTATTGAGCTTGTTTCCGGATTGCTCTTCAAGACCCGGCAGGCCTCGTAGCCGGTCATCTTAGGCATCCGCACATCGAGCATAATCAGGTCCGGCCTCAACTGAGGTGCCTGCTCAACGGCTTCTTCGCCGTTCCTGGCGAGAAAGACATCGAAGCCGGCAAAACGAAGTGTGAAACCGATCAACTCTCTGATATCCCTCTCATCCTCAGCCACAAGTATTTTTGGTGTGTGCGACATCGCTTCATCTCCCTTCCCGCCCCAGCTCAGAGTGCCCGCTCTCCGACCGCTGCCGGGCAGGTTACCGCCTCTGCCCGTTTATAAGCGTCCTGTTCAAACACCGCTCTCCCCGGCAACGGGAAGTGTGAACGTGAAGGTGCTGCCTGCCCCTGGTTTACTCTCCACCCAGATACGACCTCCCTGCAGCTCCACCAGCGAACGGACGATGGCCAGTCCCAGCCCGGTACCGGGGACCTCCTGTACCAGCTCATCATCGGCACGGAAGAACCGCTCGAAAATCTTATCCAGGTTCTCCGGAGCTATGCCGATGCCGGTATCTCGCACTGCAACGCGCACCTCTCCACCGTTCGCATGGGCCATGACACACACCTCCCCGCCGCTGGGGGTGTAGTTGCAGGCATTGGCTATCAGGTTGGTCAGGATTTGAGCCACCCGATCGGGGTCTGCGACCACTCTGGGAAGCGCCGGGGGCAGCTCTGCGTGGAGCGTCAACCCCCGGCCTGTGGCGCGGGCGTGCATTTCTGCGACAACCTGCTCGATCACCTCGTCCACTTTGATCGGGCGCGGGGAGATAGCCAGACGCCCGCTCTCGATACGTGAAATGTCGAGCAGGTCGTTGACCAGGTTGGTCAGGCGATCCACGTTCGCGTTGATGATCGAGAGGAAATGGCGTTGCCCCTCCGTCAGCCCTCCTGCCATCTCCATCAGGAGCAGTTTTACGTAGCCCTTAATCGAGGTCATCGGGGTGCGCAGCTCGTGGGATACCGTGGAGACGAACTCCGTCTTAGCCCGCTCGGCCTCCACCTCAGCAGTGACATCGCGGAAGACCGAGACGGTGCCGAGAAACTCGTCGCCCATCAGCACCGGTGCCAGATGGACGCTGACGATCCGCCCTCCGATCTCCACTCTGGCCGCCAGGTATTCCTCAGCGTCATAGGTGCCTGGCCGGGTGGCCCACCTGTTCACTGCCTCCATCCATTCGCGAGCCTGACCGCCATACAGGCCCAGCATATCGCTGCTCATGCGGCCCAGCGCTTTTTCTCGTGGCAGTTCCAGGATGCGCTCCGCTGCTGCGTTGAAGAGCACGATCTTGCCGCTGGCATCCACAACAATCACTCCATCGGCAACGGCCTCCAGGATGGCCTGGCTCTTGGCCGCCTCTACCTTCTGCGTCTTGAGCATGTTCCCCAGTTGCTCGGCCTGATCGAAGATGAGGCGGTAAAGTTCTGCATTATTGATCGCATTGGCCATCTGCAGGGCTGCCGTCTCCACCAACATTTTGTGTTCTTCGTGAAAATGGCCGGGCTGTGAATGGAACAGGAAGAGTGCCCCCAGCACCTGTTCTCCGATGGTAAGCGGCACAGCCAGCACCGAGCGGTAGTCACGCTCGCCCTCCCACGAACTTACCCAGCGCTGATCCTCACGCATATCAGGGATGATGACGGCCTGGCGATGTCTGACCACCCAGCCGGCCAGCCCCTCCTCGCGTGAAAAGTTGGTCAGGCGACCTCCGGGAGGCAGCCGGGTATCGTTCCCATAGGAGGCGCGGTAGATAAAGCGGTCGGAATCGTGAGCGAGCATCAGCACGGAAGCGCGTTCTGCCTCCACCGCTCCGGCGACCAGCCCAAGCGCCTGAGTCAGCACGTAGTCCAGGTCAAGGCTGGCCGACAACTGCGCGGTGATGCGGTACAATATCTCGACCCGATCCCGCTCCTTCCGCAGTTCCTGTAATGCCTGGGCCAACTCCTGGGTGCGTTCCTCCACCCGCCTTTCCAGCTCCTGAGAGAAGCGGCGTACTTCATCGAAAAGTCTGATATTGGCCACTGCCACGGCCACCTGGTCGGCCAGCGCGGAGAGTGTGCCCAATTCGGCGGGAGAGAAGGGATCAGGTGCTCTGCGTCCCACACACAGCACGCCCACCACCTGATGGCTCACCGTGAGGGGAGCCAGGGCTGCCGAACGTATGCCATCCATACCCGGCGTTGCTGTCCTGGCGTCTCGCTCCAGGTCCTCAAGCGCCAGAGGCATACCGCTTCTGGCCACCATACCGATAAGCTCCTCCAGCGTGGACGATGGTTCGCCACCGGTAATGCCATGCGCTGCCCTGCATAGATATTTCCCGCTCCCGGGGTCCAGCAGAAAGATCGTGCTCAGATCGCTTTTGACCGGCCGCAGGATCATTCTGACCACTGAGTTGAGCACGTCGTCGAGATTGGCGGTCTCGAGATGGGTTGTGGTAGAGCGCGAGACCTCATTGAACATGGCCAGCGTCTCAGCGCGGCGTTCCAGCGCCTCTACCAGGCGAGCGTTCTCGATGGCCAGGGCAGCCTGAGCGGCAAAGATCTCCAGTGCCTCGATAGTCTCCAGGTCGGGCACGCGGCCATCAATCGGCTGATCCACCGAAAGCAGCCCCTGTATGTCACCTCCCGGCCCAATCAGCGGGACAAGCAGCAGGTCGTGGGGATGCCAGCGACCAGGCTGGCGGGAAACACTCGTGACCGTCTCCCCTTCTGGCGGTGCTTCATACACGCTGATACGCCCCCGCCAGCGCGCCTGATGCTCGGCAGGGATATAATAGCTCTGACTGACACGGAACTCGGATGTCATCAGGTCGGCCAGTGCTGACCAGGGCTCACGGACCTGCTTCATCCGCTCGAACTCGGCGAGTGGAACGCCAGCCGCCGCCACACGCCTGCGATAGGGAGGGTCTCCTTCTAAAATGCCGATCAGCACCAGATTGAACCCCACACTCTCTTGAATGGCGTATGCGATCTCCTCGAGGATCTTCTCCAGAGGGCGGTCAGAACGCAGTGCCCGGCTGATCTCCAACACAGCCGCCAGTCTCTCCGCCCGACGGCGCAGCAACTCCCCACGCTGCAACTGTTCCTGATATCGCTGAGCATTGCCAATAGCCGTGGCTGCCTGCGCGGCCAGCCCCTCCACAAACTCAAGCGTGCCCCTGTTGAAGGCTCCCTGCTCATCACTCTCCAGGAAGATCATGCCCGCCAGTGCGTCCTGATAGAATATCGGTACAATCAGCAGGGAGCGGGTTTCTGGCCTGAACCCACACCGCTCTGGCTGGAGAGAGGTATCCGGGACAAGCAGCGGAGCAGGGGAGCGCAAGATCGCTTGCAGGACAGGATGGGCCTCTGGCTTCTGGAGGAGGGCGTTCAGACGCTCCTTATCTTCCTCCGTATATCCTGTGCAGACCGCCAGGTAGAGTGCATCTTGTGGTGAGTGTCTGAGAAGGATGGTGCCATGCGAGGCCTGGCTCAGATGTGTGGCCTCCTCAAGGACAAGTTGTAGGATTCTTTCCAGATGAAGCGTGGCATTGATCTCGCGGCTGACGTTGTGAAGCCGCCGCAGTGCTTCCTCCGCCCGCGTGCGCTCGGCTATTTCCTGCTGAGCCTGCTCGTAGAGACGGGCGTTCTCGATGGCAACTGCCGCCTGCGCTGCCAGGCTCTCAGCGAGGCGGATCTCCTCTGGGGCGTAAGCGCGGGCCTCGCCCCCATCAATCAGTTCAGCGATCCCAATCACCTGATTTCTGGTGATCAGGGGTAGCAGCAAAACGGTCTGGGCATCTCTGCGTACGGTCAGCGGGCGGCGTGTCTCCAATACGGAGCGTGATGAAACGTCCGGGTAACAGGCCTGACCCGGCGTCTCCGGCCGCGCTGCCCCGTATGCTACCAGAGGCTCAAGTACATTATGCTGGCGATCCCACAGCGAGACCAGGCATCCCTTTGAGTTCAGCAACCGCATCATCTGATAAGCCACGCTGTTGAGCACATCATCCAGGGAGAGGCTGGAATTGATTGTATTGGCAGCCTCGTAGAGCGTGGCCAGTTCACGGTTGCGTCTGCGCAATATTTCCTCTCGATGCCTCAACTCCTCATCCGCCTGGGCGTACAGACGAGCATTTTCTATGGCGATGGCCGCCTGATCGGCAAAAGCTGTCAACAATTCCACTTCTCGTGCGGAGAAGTAGTGAGGCTCGACAAACATGGCGGAAAGCATACCAATAACCCGGTCAGCCCGCTTGAGAGGGAGGTCGGCGAAGGCACGGAAACCCTCCTGGACGGACATCGGAGCATAGGCCAACAGGCTATCATCAGCCTGCACATCGTGCACTATCAGTGGCTGCCCCGTAACCGCCGCGTGTGCACGCCCACCTGGTTCCAGAGGAAGTACCTGCGACCGGGCTGCATATTCCTGGCTCAGTCCCTGTGTTATGGCCAGACGTAGCACCTGCGCGCTTTCATCCAACACGAAGATCGCTGACCGCTGGCATCCTATCACCTCAACTGTAGCTGAGGCGATGGCCTGCAAAACGCGCTCCAGGTCCAGCGAGGAACTGACGGCAGCCGAGACAGACATCAGCGAACTGAGTTCGGACACCCGACGGCGCATCTCATCGTAGAGATGGGCGTTCTCGATGGCGGTTGCTATATAACCGGTCACTGTCTGAAGCAACTGGACTTCCTGGTTACCAAATCCGCCCCTGCGATCTCCCACGTATAGTTCACCCAGAAGCGACTCTTTCAGGCGCAATGCCACTCCGACGAAGTTATGGAAGCCCAGTGCCTGGATATAATCCCGGCACACCCCGGTGATATGCGGGTCCTGAGCAGGATTGTTGCATAAGTAACTGCCACTCCTTGCCAGGAGCGATTGCTCGGGCTTAAGGCAAAATGATAAAGGCACTGTGCGTTTGTCATCGGGAGGGGTCAGGTAACGGACCGTCAGGCGACTTCGTTGTTCGTTGTAGAGGAGGAGGGCGCCTCTTTCCGCTTCCAGCAGCCTGAGGGTCTCTCCGATTACCTGCTCAAGCAGCTCATCCAGATCGAGGGTGGAGGCAGCCAGAGCAGCGATACGGGCCAGGCCGGCCTGCTGCTCTGCATGTCGCCTTGTCTGTGCATAGAGATAAGCATTTTCAATGGCTACCACAGCCTGGCTGGCAACGGCGTGGAGGATCTCCAGGTCACGCTCCGACCAGGCGTCCTTGTGATAGCAGGCCAATTCTAATGTACCAATGAAGCGGCCCTGGCTTTTGAGCGGGATGCCCACGTAAGACTGGAAAGGATACGTGGGCAGGTCCAATTTTGGGCGCACGTCCCGCCTGGCCTCCACATCACGCACCAACAGGAAGCGCTGGTGACGGATGATCCAGCCGGTGTAGCCCTCGTCAATGCGATAAACACCGCCTGCCTCCGTAGCGTAAGCGCGGTCACCACCCCATCCCTGAGTTACGCAACAGCGCTGTTCCTCATCCCACAGCGTGATCTCGGCTACATCATAGTAGACGAGCTGGCGGGTGGTAGTTAAAATGGTATCCAGTGTTGTCTTGAGCGAAGCCCTCAGATCAGCGCTCAGCTCAAAGGGGCTGATGTTTGCACCTCCACGCCGGTCCGATCCGAAAGAGGCTCTCAAGTTGCCTTCCGTTTCTTCCATCTAAATCACATACCCGACCCCGCCCAGAGCGTGGTCTTCCCTTCAGGCAGCCTGAGCACCCGCCGTAGCCATACGGCGTGCACTGGAGGCAGCCTCAGTGATCTCTCTGATGTCGTAAAACGGCCCGTCATCCGAGGTCACCACACCTATAGCCAGGCTCATCATATTGACACCCCTCTGACGTGCCCGCCAGTCGTAGTGGGTGCCGATTTCAGCATCAAAACGCCTGCGGGCATCCTCGACGATCGCTTCTACCCGGTCCTTCTCAGCGATGATGATAAAATCGTCGCCTCCGATGTGGCCGATGAAGTCGTTGGGGGTGCCCTCACTGTCCACAGCCTTCCCCAGCACCATCCCTGTGAAGCGCAGAACCTCTTCGCCGGCCACGAAGCCATACTCATCTTTGAAATCACCGAAGCCCTGAATGCCAACATATATAATGCCCCAGTTATCCCGCCGGATCAACTGACGCAACTGGTCCTCGATCAGCCGGCCGCTGGGCAGGCCGGTGGTGGCATTGGTCAGGCTTTCATATTGCGCACGGGTCATCGCGTTCTTGACCCGTAGCTTCAATTCCTCGAGGTCAAAGGGCTTGGTGATGTAATCATCGGCGCCCAGCTCAAGGCCGTGGATCTTGTCGGAACGTTCATCTTTCTGGGTCAGAAAGATGATCGGGATATGGCTGGTACGGAGGTTCCCCCGCAATCTGCGGCATACGTCATAGCCGTCCATATCCGGCAACATAATGTCGAGCACGATAATATTGGGCAACTGCTGCCGACACATCTCCAGCGCATCCTCCCCTCGCTGTGCCACGATGACATCGTAATTCTGCGACTGGAAATAGATGCGCAGCATATTGGAGATGTCAGTATCATCTTCGACGATCATCAATCTACCTTCCGCCATTTTCCCTCCTTAACAATGAGCCAGTTGACAGCTCTCTCAATTCATTAAGCCTGGTAGACCTGAAGCCATGCGCACGGGCCAGGCGGGCGATCTCGCGTACCCGCTCGGCCTCTATCTCTTTGCCAAGGGAGTAATTTTCAAATCTCTCCTCGAGCGCCAGGATCATCGTTTCTGCCATACAGGCGTAGGCTTTGCCGGGGGGCAGGCCGAAGTTGAAGCCAAAGTTCACCTCGCCCGGCACATCCATCACTCCCCCCTCAATGACGAGCACGTCTTTTCTTTCCTTTGCCACGCGTGGCGATATATCAGGCGGCAGCGCCACATCGCAGACTACAGCACCGCGCTTCAGATGCTCTGGCTGAATGATCGGCCGGGCGGCATTGGTTGCGCTGAACACGACGTCGGCTTCCTGTACGGCCTCGATACGTGTGGCGGTGCGCACCCGCCGTGCACCGGCAGCCCTGACCGCTTCCTCTGCCATAGCCAGACGTGATTCCTGACGCCCGATCAGCATTAACTCGCCCGCTTCCGGGGCCAGCAGTCTGGAGCAGGCCAGGCCTATGCTCCCGGTTGCTCCCACGACGGCCACCGTTGCCAGCTCCAGCGATATTCCCTGCCATCGCGCGGCCTCTTTCAGCTCTTCCAGCGCGACTGCAATAGTCAGACTACGTCCCGTCGTCACCGGCATATTCAGGCGTCTGGCGACGGTAAGGCCGCCATCGCCGATGACGGAGGTAAACGCCAGCAAGCCCAGAATACGCGCGCCCAGTTTCTGAGCCAGCCGCCCGGTCTGCACAATCTTGCGGTAAGCTGCTGGCGGCGGCAGGTGCAGCATCTGCCCGGCCGTTAACGGACAGGCCAGCAGCCAGCCACTCACCTCCCGTCCGGTGCTCTCCGAGCGCACCCCCGTGATACGGGACAGGTAAACCGGCGGCCAGAAGCGGGACAGAAAATGGATCAGCGGCGTGGGCAAAACCCGGGCCAGTAACGGATACTTGCGAGCCACATCTGTTTTCGGATTGAGCGGATGAATGACACATGCAAAACTGCCTGTTCCCCGCCCACCTGTACGTGTATACTCAACGCTCATCCCTGGGTGCTTTATATCCTTTTAGCTTGAAATGATCGCTGTCTTTGTAGTATACGTTGCGGTCAATCACTCGCCTTTCTGGCGAAGCGAACAAGACCACATTCGACTCGATGGCCCGGGCCGGGTAGACCACCATGCCGGAGCCGATGTAGCAGTTATGGCCCACGCACCCACCCAATACTGGCATTCCTGTCTCCTGGAGCTTGCCCTCGTACATAGCCCGGATCGGCCTGTCTGGGACCAGGTTGAAGTCGGTGAAGGTGTTGCCGGCCCCAATGAATGTGTTGCGGCCGATGCTGCAGAACTGCAGGCATGTGTTCTGCGCCACCATCGAATCCGCCATCATTACGGTGGTGAACAGCGCTGCGCGGAAGGGCAGGAAGCAGCGATCGGACACGACGCTCAGATGAACCTGTGCCCCCGTGCCGATGCTGACATTATCGCCGATGAAGGCCACATCAATCACTGAGCCAGGGCCAATGCTGACGTTGTCGCCGATGTACGTCGGCCCCCTGATGATGACGGACGGGTCAATACTGCAGTTGCGCCCGATATGTACCACCTCTGACGAGGAGAGCACCTGCTTCCTTTCCAGCATTGCCCGCCACAATATTTTCAGGTTCTTCTTCAGGCTGCGTTCGATCTCGATGTCCAGCCTGGCGCCGTTGGCGTACACGCCGAAGATGATGTTGGCGATGATCGTATGTACCCAGTGCTCGATCGAGCAAAATGCTTTGGTGGGCACCTGATACACCAGATCACCCAGTTCATTGGACATGTGAGTGGGCACGTGATAGTAGCCCATCTCGTGAGGCTCGGTGTCTATCACCAGGGGGCGGGCATGAGGCTCGAAACCGTGAGGGTAGTACCACATGTCGGCAACATACACATCCCCTTCCCGCCTGATGCCCCGCTGGAGATAGATGGCATGCGTGGTGATGGCTTTGTCCTTGAGCGAAAAGGCCACCCGACAGGCCTTTCCCGAGGCTCTGGCGCGTCTGATGAACTCGTCCAGGAAGAACTCGTCGAAAAACAGGTTGTCCCGGTAAACGATGGTTTCTACTTTGTCATTGCTGATCTCGGCCAGTGAGTCAACTTCTCTCTCCTCCACATTGTAGCGTGCAAACAGGTCGCGCTGGTGCAGCCACAGGGGCTTATTGAGCACACGCAGCTCACGGGCCGGCTCGTTAAAAGGGAATATGGGAGTGCGGTCTCGCAGAATGATCTTGCGCATCTTTCCCTGACCCGGACATGCCGGAGCCAAAAACCCGGAAATTTCGAAGGTCCTCCATAGCTACCCGCAGGCCCTTGTGGGACCATGGCGTCCCTGACGAATAATGCGAGGGTCTTACCCGGCGAAGTGTGACCCTGGACTTCAATCCAGGGGTTTTTTCCCGATCAGTACAGTACACGAGCGATCGCCAGCAGCGATACAGGAGACCTCTTCGACGTAAAAACTCTTGCCACCGCTGATCCAGTACAACCCCTCCTCAATCAAACCCACGGTCAGATGGCAGCAGGGGGAAGCGGCGGAACGTCCCCAGCATGCACCGCACCGCTCCACAATCCACTGAAAATATTGTTCGTCCTCTCCCAGACGCACCAGATGATCGGTAAACTTGTTGAACGTCTGGGCCAGCACTTCAAACCCTACCCGCAGCTTCATCTCGGCCGGGAGCAGGCGAAACGCCACATCAGCCACCCCCAGCAATGGACCGAAGTCCCGCACGCCGAATCGGAAGCAGGCACGCCCGGCCCTTCTGGCCAGTCCACGCCCTCCACGTGGGCCGTACATCTCCTCAAGAGCTTGTAGCAGCCGCCCAATCTCCTCGAAAGGGACCTCCTTATCGAAGTTATTGGGCGGATAATCGCCTATGCGATGCTGAAGCCGGGCCAGGCTCAGGATGGCATTGACCCCGTTGCGGCCCATTACTTCTTCCAGCGCCAGAAGGGCGATGCGTCCCATCTTGTTAGGGAAGAAGTATTGGCGATCGGCGGCAGCATCCATAACTAAGTCCTGAAGTCTTGAGCCCTGCGTCCTGAGTCTTGAGTTCTGCGTCCTGCGGCTAGCGGTTGTTGTCCAGGAACTGCTTTAACACCTGATAAAAACGCTCAGGCTCATCGGCCATCGGGAAATGCCCCGAGTCCTCAAACTTGTAAACCTGACAGGTTGGGAGTGCCTGTGCTAACACATCAGCCTGGCCAGGGTCTACAATCCGGTCTGCACAGCCATAGATACCCAGCACCGGCACCTTAATCTCCTTCAAACGCGGGCGCAAATCTGTTCTACGCAACGACGCAATGCTGTAATGGAAGGATTCCATAGTGGTACGCGAGAGGTCGCGCTCGAAAGTTTGGTACCAGCTTTTCCAGTCCCGTGCCAGGAAGGGCGAGAACAACCGCACCCCCAGAGGGATGGCACCTGGCATCCGGTAGGCAATGCTGGCCAGTGAGCGACGTGCTGCCAGGCGGAGGAAGAGCGCCAGGCCGTCACCAACAATAGGCGAACCCACCACGGCCACCTTTTCCACACGCCCAGGGTGGTCCATGGCCACACCAAGTGAGACGGTGCCACCCATCGAGTGGCCGATGATAGGGGCATACTCGATGCCCAGCCGTTCCATAAACTGGTCCACCATCTCGATATAGTCCTTTACCGAGAAGCTTCCGCTTTGTTTCCCCGATTCGCCAAAGCCCCAGAAGTCGAGGGCGTAGGCCTTATAATCGCGGCTCAGCGATTCCATAGTCCCCAGCCAGTGCGCCCACGACTCCAGCCAGCCATGGAGCAAGATCACCGGTCGTCCTCGGCCAACAGTTTCGTAATGAACCAGTCCACGGTCGGTGACGATGGAACTCATGCCAGGCTCTCAGTCAATATGCTTGCCGTATCAGATGTAGCTGAATGTTCAACCAGGTGCCGATCACAGTATACGTCTGGTTTCCGTCAGATTCAGCTCGCGCCAGAGAGCTAAACAAAATAATATCATGAAGCAACCAGTGAAAGATTTAGAAACCATTTCATTTGCGTTAAAGTATAGTAAACACGCAAAGGTCGAACCATCACAGTTCGACCGGGCCACCAGGTATAGAACGCAGGTTTTCTGTCGGAACTTTAATACAATTCATTCATCCCTACCCTCTTTGTCTATCAGCTCGAGCACCAGATATAAAAGTTCCAGCAGCACGTTTTTGACGCTCTCGCGGTTGGTCGCCACGCAGGGGATAACCTTCACCTCCTTGGGGATACGCAGGGCGATCCGCAAATCCTCGGGCGACCAGGCGTCTTCCAGGTCCTGCTTATTGGCGGCGACGACATAGGGCACAGGAGCGTAAGCTCGAAAGGTGTCGAGGATATTCCGGGCCTCGCGGAACGTTTCCGGTTTTACACTATCAATAAGGACAACAAATCCAAGCATACCCTCGGCAAGAATCTCCCACATAAAATCGAAGCGACGCTGGCCCGGGGTACCAAAGAGGTAGAGCACCAGATCATCGGCCACGCTGATGCGCCCAAAATCCATCGCCACTGTAGTCTGGTCTTTGATCCGCTCCTCCGGTCGTGAGATCCTTTTCTCAGTCGCCACGACCTCTATCTCGCTGATTGTCTGAATGAACTGTGTTTTGCCCGCCGAGAAGGGGCCGGTTACCACTATCTTGACTGTCTGCATTGGCCTGTCTCTCTCTGATGATTTGTAACTACCCAGGCTGTGGCCGGTCTCTGACCGGGCCACCCAACCCGGCGTTTATTTGGCCGGATTACGGCATCCACTTCCCATCGTGGCGACGTCGGGCGCGGTCTGGAGACCGGCCCGAGCCGGGGAACTGGGTAGTTACGATGATTTTACCTCTGATGCAGGAAGCCGATGATCTTTTCAACAACGCTACGCTTCACGGCCGGGGGCCGCATAATAGGCGCCTCTGCAGGAACACCAGGCGCCGGCCTGGCCACCCCCTCAGGCTGGACCAGCTCCACCAGTCCGGCCTGTAAGAGCGCATACACGATTTTGCGGATCTGAAAATCGCTCATATTGTTGAACTGGGCGATCTGGCGAATGGTGTTGCGTGGGTTGATAAAAGATACCACACGCCATTCCTCCACGCTCAGACTGATGTCCCGCAGCCGTGCATCAGGGCGCTCCACAAATTTGAGCGCCATGTCCAGGTTAGGCAGCTCATCTTGCAGCCTCTCCCATTCCTGCATCCGGCGGCTGCCCTCTATGATCACACTTTCCAGATTGATGGGGATGGTAATGCGATCTTCGAAGGGTAGCACGCTCGCTTCAAAGTAGAAGGTGCCCTCCGTCCATGTGAAAATGGGATAGACGTTGTTCAGGATGTAGTTCCTGACACTTTTGATGATGTCTTCCTGGCTCACATAACCGGCGTTAATCAACAGCAGCCCCAATTCCTTATCGCTTTTGATATCCATCCGCGTGCGGATGGCACGTGCCTGTTCCTCGGTAAGCTTGCCAGCCTGCTGAAGGATGGTAGCCAGATGTCCCCCCTGTTCGTCCTGGGTCGCGTAGATGAGCTTGCCCTCTTTAAAGCACAGGCGGGAGCGCTTGCCGTTCGACTCGATGGTCAGAGTGCCGGTCTTGCGTGCCAGGTTAATCAGATTCAATAGCTGTGTTGTGCTGAAATCTCGGAGGTTTCCCTTCAGTGCCATACTCGCCTCCAATACAACCCGGGAGATGGCTGTCTGGTTACCCGGGTTGAGCGTAATTGTGACCCTACGGCATCCCTATGCCGCTTATACCGACGCATATGGATACGTCGGTTACAATCAGGCTCTTATAGCCTGCAGAGCGTAAGCCTGGCTGCTGGCTTACATACAGTGTGAATCGCCGTGCTCAGGCCGATTGAAATCGCTCTCTTTGGACGCTTCGCGCCGGTTGGGGCGATCAACCGGATCGCCTCTGTGCCAACACTGCCCAGAAGGCGAAAAATAATTTGACTAAGTGCCTATCCGAAAAACGTAACCGACGCATCCCTATGCGTCGGTATAAGCGGCATAGGGATGCCGCTTGTACGGTTTTTCGGATAGGCTCTAAAAACAGGTCCCTGACCTGTAATTGCTGCCTCAATCAGGCTACTTCAATTGTAATGGTCACTGTGAGTTGATTATACCCGTGATTGGCATGCTAGTCAAACAAACATGCGGCCATCATAATGTTGGAGGCTATGCCCGCACGGCGCGGGTCAAAAGGTGCGACCGGATAGGGTTGGGTGAGAGCGAGCAGGCTTTATCACCGCTCAGGCATGGTTGCTGCTCGTGCCTGCTTCTGTCAGCGGATGCGTAGCACGGTGATCTCGCCAACACGAAAGCCGCAGGCCTGGTAGAATTTCTGTGCTGCCGCGTCGCCCCGTGAGGTATCCACCAGCAGATGGGTTACGCCGCGCCGATTGGCCCGCTGGACGGCCGCCTCGACCAGTGCCGCGCCGATACCCTGCCGCCGATAAGCTGGCTCCACCGCCAGGTCATCCACCAGTGCCCGCAGTCCTGAGAGCACCGGCGCGAAGGACAGGGCGATGAAGCCCACCACACGTCCATCCACCTCAGCCACCAGGATGTCCAGCGCCAGGCTTTCACGGAAGCGGCGGGCAGCGGCCTCCAGGTCGGCGGGCCCCATGTTGGCATTGGACGGGATGAGCGGCAGCAGTTCCAGTACCCGCCCCTCATCTTCAGGCCTGGCATCTCTGATGATGGCTCCGGACTCAACGGACTGGGTGGGGGTACGAGTGCGCACCCAGCGAGCCAGCACCTCCCGGTGGGTGCGAAAGGCCAGTTGCTCTGGCAGGGCATGCGGGGGAAACACGCGTGCGTCCCTGGCGTCGTCACCGGGCCGCAGCGTGCCTCCCACAGGGTGGGCGCGGTAGAAAATGATGATGCCGCTGTGCACCGGTCCCTCAGGAAAGGAGTAGACGCCGAATAGCTCTACCAGCTCGACATCCAGTCCTGTCTCCTCCTTGCACTCCCGAATGGCGGCCTGTTCGGCGCTCTCGTCGGCCTCAATATAACCGGAGGGGAGCACCCACCAACCGGCGAAAGGCGGCTGGCTACGTTGGACCAGGACGATGCCGCCTTCCATTTCTACGAGCACGCCTGTCCCGGGCACCGGATTGCGATACAGGACGAATCCACAAGCCCGGCAAAGCGGGCGCATACGGCCGTCCACCTCAGCCATGTCCAGGAGGGCACCACAACGTGGGCAGAATCTTGCTTCACTCTCCATTCGACCACCCTCTCCCTGGGATTACCCTTGTACTCAGCCGCACAAATGATCCCGAATCACAACACGCGCTCCACCTGAGGCTTCACTGCACAGGTACCTCTGACAGTCACCGACGTACAGTGTCTCTGGCAACAGGCGGCAGCTCGTAGTATAATAGCACAAAACGCAGTGTGGAGGGAAACCCTATGCCGCGTATTGAAGTGTCTATTGATATTGCTGCTGCACCTGCTGACGTGTTCCGCTTCTGCCACGACGTGACCCGCAGAGCCGAGTGGGATGAGCGGGTAGTTCACGCCGAGCTTATCTCGTCCACCCCTATCCGCCAGGGCACCCTGCTGCGTATTGATGCGGGACATAGAGGACGCTTTGCGTTCACCTGGGACGCGGAGTACGTAGAGTTTCAGTTTCCCAGCAACTCGATGGTGCGGGTTATTGACGCCGCGCCCAGCAGCCCTTTCCGCGCTGGTAGCGAGCGGTGGCAGTTCAGTTCGCTCGGTCCACCAGGTTCGGTCGGCACCCGTTTCACCGTGATCTGGGATTACCAGTTGCGTACTTTGCTGGACCGCATCGCAGATGCGCTGACCCGGCGTGCTTCAACCAGACATGCCATCCAACGCAGCCTGGCCAATCTTAAGGCCATCCTCGAGAGACGGTGACACAAAGCAGCGCCACAGCAAGGAAACTGAGCAGGCTGGTCAGCATACCTGCACTGATAATCGCCTCCCTGGCTCTGAATGCAATTGTCGTCTTCGCGCAGAGCGGCATCCACATAGTGCAGCCGGGGGAGAACCTTTACCGCATTGCGTTGCGCTATGGGGTCACAGTTGAGGCGCTAAAGACAATCAATCATCTGAGCGACGTCAACCACATATACGTTGGGCAGCGGCTGACGATACCGACAGCAGGGAGCAGCAGCGAAGCTTCCGGGTCAACCCCGGGAGTCCATATTGTCCAGAAGGGCGAGAACCTGTTCCGTATCGCCAGGCGTTATGGCACCACAGCGCAGGCACTGGCCACTATCAACCACATCACCAATCCTAACCTCATCTACGCAGGGCAGCGGCTCGTGCTGCCGGAGTATACCGGCGCAGCGCTGCCAGCAACAGCGCTGGGGCGTAGTTACGTCGTGCAACGGGGCGATACCCTTTCAGCGATTGCACTGCGATCGGGCATCTCCATGTGGGCTTTGGCCCGGGCCAATAATATCAGCAATCCCTCACTGATCTATGTGGGACAGGTGTTGCACATCCCCGGCGGTAGTGCCACTCCCTTGCCCGCAGCAGATGGCGAACGCTGGATTGATGTTGATCTCAGCGCTCAGATGCTGACAGCTTACCAGGGAAATACGCCTGTGCGCAGCACGCTCGTTTCCACTGGCCTGCCGTCCACTCCAACCCCGACCGGGCGTTATTACATCTACGCCAAGTACACCTCTGTGCCGATGAGTGGCCCCGGATACTACCTGCCCAATGTCCCCTATACAATGTACTTCTATCGAGGTTACGCGCTACACGGCACGTACTGGCACTCCAATTTTGGCCATCCTATGAGCCACGGTTGCATCAACCTGCCCACGCCGGAGGCAGAGTGGCTTTTCAATTGGGCCGCAGTTGGTACGCCGGTAAACATCCATTACTGACAGAGATTAAGCGCCTATCCGAAAAACCGTACAAGCGGCATCCCTATGCCGCTTATACCGACGCATGGGGATGCGTCGGTTACGTTTTTCGGATAGGCACTAAGCGCCTGACCTCCTGTTGAAATACTGACCCGGATAGCCAGGCTTCATTTCGTTGTCTCAGCCCTCTTCCACAGCTCGGGCAGGCGGCGCCGCAGCAAGACGACATTGATAAAAACAAGCAGCCACAGATGAAGGCGCGCAACAAATAGCAATGCCGTCCAGAGGAACTCACGGGGGCTGCGCGGATACCGCAATGCCAGACGGGTGCCGTGTAACACTTCCATCCGGAATGAGCGCATGCGAAAGGTGGAGCGGCGCACATAACTTTGGGCATACCCACCGGCGGAGCGTACCTTCTGACGCAGCCAGTCCCGGTAAGTAGTGGGATATTTTACAAAGACCCGTGCCTCTGGCGCGTAACGGATAACATACCCCCGTGCGGCGATAGCGTGCGAGATCACCGCATCCTCTGCCAGGGCATCTTCCGGCACCTGGTTGACCAGGCAACGTCGAAAGGCAAACAGGTAACCTGAGCAGACGAGAAACTGGCCGGCCTGATCGCGTGACAGACGCATCTGGTGTGCGCTTTCGGTAAGCAGGTGCGACCAATATCCCAACATAGTGTTGGCCGGATTGATGCTCACAGGGCGACCGCTCACGGCTCCCACCTCCGGGTCCTCGAAGGGAGCCAGGAGTGGCCTTAGCGCCTCTTTCGCTACAACCACATCCCCGTCGCTCAGCACCACGATCTCGCCTCGTGCTGCCCTCAATCCGATGTTTAGCGCGAAAGGTTTACCACGCTGGGGATCAGCTACGTGCCTGACGGAGGGGTAACGGGCGGCGTAGCCCTCCACTACAGCAGCCGTCTCCGGGTCTGGGCACACAACTATGAGTTCGGCATCTTCAGGCAATTGAGGGAGGAAAGCCTCAATAGCCCCACCTATAGTCCCAGGCTCTTGAAAGGCAGTGATGATTACGGTCAGCATGGAGCTGCCATGCTCGCCTTTGGGGAAGTAGTAGAGGGTTCAGCCGGACTTTCCACCTTGAGGCTCGATTCCCGGGTGTCACTTGAACGATGCTTCAGGGGATGGTTCATTTCCTCGCTGGCGTGGTCTATACTTCTGGTTGCCAGCAGGGGCGAGTGGTGCCTCGCCCCTGCGACTGATGACGCTATCTCATCCGCTCCCTCAAGGCCGCTGTCAACGCGGGCACAACCTTGAACAGGTCGCCGACGATGCCGTAGTGAGCCAGTTTGAAAATCGGCGCCTCCGGGTCCCTGTTGATCGCGACAATGACTTTGCTGGTACGCATGCCAGCCTGGTGCTGGATCGCTCCTGAGATACCGCAGGCGATATACAGGTCCGGGCTGACCGTCTTGCCGGTCTGCCCCACCTGGTGCTCATAGGGAATCCAGCCAGCATCCACGGCAGCGCGTGAGGCTCCCACCGCCGCACCCAGTACCTCAGCCAGTTCGCGTATCGGGGCGAAGCCCTCCGGTCCGCCCACGCCGCGCCCGCCGGAAACGATGATGGATGCCTCGGCCAGGCTCACCCCGGCGGCTGCCTCCAGGAAGTCGGTCACTTTAACGGCAATGCCCTCCTCGGTAAGCCCGGGTTGCATCTTTACCACTTCGCCGCTGCGGGCCGCGTCAGGCTCAGGTCTGGGGAAAGCACGCACGCGGATGGTGAAAATCTGTGGCCGCCGCTCAGGGATGACACATTTGCAGAGCAGTTTTCCAGCGTAAATCGGGCGCGTGGCGACCAGGCGGCCTTCCTCGAGCTCGAGCGCGGTACAGTCAGCAACGCAGCCAGTATCGAGTTCCACCGCTAACGCCGGCCCCAGCTCACGGCCGCGAAATGTAGCACCGATCAGAACAACGGCAGGATCGGATTCGCGCACTGCCCTGGCCAGCAGAGCGACCTGTGGCTCAATACGAAACTCGGCCAGTGTGGCATCCTCAACAAGGAGGATGCGGTCGGCGCCGTGCGAGACGGCCTCCTGTGCCAGGGCGGCCACTCCCTCTCCACCGAAGAGGCAGGCGGTCACTTTGCCCCCCCAGTTGTCGGCCAGACGACGGGCCAGGCCGAGAGCTTCGTAGGAGACGCTCGCTGGCTGTCCCATGAATTGTTCTATCCAGACGAAGATGTCGTTGCTCATCGCTGCTGCCTCCTAGATCACCTTTTCGGCCAGCAACCTGTCCACCAGGAGCGAGACCGTCTCCTCGATCGTCTCACCCTTGATGATCTCGGCCTCGCCTTCGCGCGCCGGCGGCATGAAGATTTCGGGCCAGCGCACACCTGAACCTGCCGCACCCACTTTATTGACCTCGGCTCCGATTTCGGCCAGCGACCATGTGGGATATGCCATCCTGGCCGCTTTCCTGATGCCCATGAATGAGGTGTAACGTGGCTCGTTGATGCCCTTGGTGGTGCCCACTACAGCCGGCAACGGTGCAGTGACCACCTGGCGTCCCTCCTCGAGCAACCGCTCAACGGTGATGGTTTTCTGAGCCGGGTCAAGGGCGGCGATCTTTATCACGTACATCAGCGCAGGCAGGCCCAGCCTCCTGGCGACGGCCACTCCGACCTGCCAGGTCTGGGAGTCAATCGCCGATTTCCCGAAAAGCACCAGGTCCACATCTCCCATCTTTTCGATGGCTTTTGCCAGGACATAGCTGGTGGCCAGAGTATCTGAGTCGGCGCAGGCATCCTCCCAGATACGGATGGCTTCATCGCATCCCATAGCGATGGCATGCTTCAACGCCTCCACTGCCTCAGGAGGCCCCATCGAAATGACGGTCACTTTGCCGCCGTGCACTTCACGGAGTCTCAGAGCTTCCTCTACAGCATACTCGTCCCAGGGGTTTATGATAAGTGGGGACCCTCCCCAGGAGACCTTGCCCGACGCATCCACCGACATTTTGGCTTCTGAGTCAGGCGTTTGTTTGGTACAGACTACGATGTGCAAGGTACACCTCCTGAATGTGACTGATGGGCGGACTGGTGAGGAGATATGTCGCGCCTGTATGTTGATACTGTGTCTTATTATAACCCGACTGTGCTGATTCGGCCAAGTGTCAATTGGCAGTCGCCTTGCAGGCAGATTGTCAAGTCTGCACCCAGGGTGACAGGAAAGCCAGAGGCCAGGCATAACCGGGACGGTCCCCCAACCGGCAGGCAGTGGCCGGAAAGCACATTTGACAAACAGGCCGCCGCAGGTAGAATTATAGCCGTTTAAGTCAACTGGCCAGCCGGGTGGGCCTTACCACAGGGATAGCGGGAAACCAGGGCTTTTGGAAATGCGGTCATGATGCTCATTTCCCTGTTTCCTCGTGTCCCGGTGGTGAGAAAGCACCTTGCTGAACAGTCGCTAAAAAATCTTTAAGGAGGATGCCATGTCAGAAGTTTTCGAGAAAGTCAAAGCTATTATTGTTGAATTGCTGGGCGTTGAGCCTGAGCGAGTGACACCAGAAGCCCGCTTCCGAGAAGACCTGGAGGCAGACTCACTCGACCTGGTAGAGCTGATTATGGAGTTCGAGGAACAATTCGGGGGGACGATTTCTGACGAAGAAGCACAGAAGATCAGGACTGTGGGTGACGCGGTGGCTTACATCGAGAAACGCATGGTTTAGAATTCCCGGTATCAACATCATAGTGCTGATCGGACACGGAGTGACACGGATTTTGCAATAACGCCGTGTCTCCGTGTCCATCCGGGCAATACCACGCCCGGGTGTGACCACCACTTATCAGGAGGCAGCGTAGGATGGAGTGCCAAATTGAGACTAATCTGGCCAGATGCACCTGCTCATACGAACCCTGTTCAAGAAAGGGCAAATGCTGTGAGTGTCTCCACTATCACTGGCGTATGAAAGAGCTGCCAGGTTGCCTCTTCCCTCCTGAAGCAGAGCGCACCTACGATCGTTCTCTGGCCCATTTCCTCCGCATCTACAGCCGTCGCTGACAGGCGGGAGCAATGCCGGTGCGTTTTGGCCCGCTGGCCTGAGCGCAGCGTGGCTGCGCCTGGTTGCACGCCCTTCCAGGTTTGATGGAAGGCACCAACCGCACAGGAAAAACCTCGCAATGTTGTATCCGCCGCGCAAACTCCGTCAGCATACGTGTACCATTTTTGTGCTGCTGACCATCCTCGGCGCTGGCTTTATGCCGGCGCCGATGGCTATATCCTCCACCGCGCCATTTCTCCCCTCATCCCAGGCGATGCCCCGCACAGAAGAAACGCATCCCGTGCTTCAACTGCCGCCAGAGTCTGAGGTCCAGCCTCCCCCTCACCTGGGGTACGGTATAAACGTGCGCCTGGAGGAAAATATTACCCCTCTCTTTACCCCGCTGGGTTTCGAGTGGATCAAACTATGGGAGGAGTACCAGTGTGTGCCCACCAGACGGCTGCCGGCGCAGGTGCTTTTCACGCTCGACTGCGATGGCATGCCCGCCGACCTTAGCCAATGGGGTGAGCACATCTCACAAATCGCCGGTGCCGGGCGGGGCTTCGTCGAGGCTTACGAAATCTGCAACGAGCCAAACCTGGACCGTTTCTGGAACGGCGCCGCCCCCGACCCGGGCCAGTACGTGCAGATGCTACGGGTGGCATACGAGCGGATTAAGGCGGCGGACCCCGCGGCTATCATCGTTAGCGCAGGACTGGCGCCCACCGGCCGCATCCAGGGCACCTGCAACGGGTGGAGCGGTAACAACTGCCACGCCATGGACGAACGTGAGTATACCCGCCAGATACTGCTCCTTGGGGCGGGCGACTATTTTGATGCCTTCGGCTACCACCCCTACGGCTTCGCTTACGAACCCGAATGTGACCTGAGTGCATTGCCCCCTCACGATAACGGCAACGGCTTTGCGTTCCGGGGCGTCGAAGTAATCCACCAGCTCCTGGAGCAGTATGGCCTGGGGGACAAACCGATCTGGGCCACAGAATTTAACTGGCTTCGCGACGATGGAGGGACTCTCCCATCCTCCTGCCGCAGCGGGTACGAGGCAGTCTTTGGGTGGATGGAAGTGTCCGCTGCCACACAGGCTGAATATCTGACTCGCGCCTTCCAATACGCCGATGCTCACTGGCCCTGGATGGGCGCTATGTTCGTGTGGAACCTGGACTGGCACAACTACCACACCTGGGACTGCGAGGCTGCTCGCTACTTCTCCTTGCGCCAGCATAACGGCACAGCTTACGGGGCCACCACCCCGGCATACGAAGCGCTTAAAACGATGGAAAAGCGGCCTGGTCACTTCGGCCCGGCCCTGGCGGTGGAGCCTTCTGCCCTCACCATCCTGGCCGATGTGCAACAACCCGGTCCGTTTACTGCCACGCTGACCGTCCGCAATGTCGGCTACCGGCTGCTGAGCTGGACGGCTATCGCAGTGCCTGGGATGGAGCTTACCCCTACTCTCGCGATCACGGCTGGCCTGCAGGGGGAGTCGCTCACTGTAACACTTGATGCCACCGGCTACCCGATTGGTACTTTTGGCGGGAGTATCAGGATCACGGCCATGTCAACCGATACCCTGAACTCGCCTTACACGGTGCCGGTAACATTGACCGTCGCCCGCTTTTACCCCAGGCTGGCGATCGTGCCGCCTTCAATTACCTTCCTGGCTGCGGCAAGTGAGCCGCGCATCCTTACCGGTGTGGTGGTGCCGACCAATACAGGTTATCACGTGCTTACCTGGACAGCCCGGGTATTGACAGGAATGCAAATGACCGGCACTGGTACACTGGGTGTTCAGGTAACACCTACCCTGGTACTTACCACCGGTCTGCAGGGGACGCCGCTTACGGTGACCCTGGACGCCACGGGCTACACGCCCGGTACTTTCATCGGCCTGATCTCCGTGGCAGCAATCCCAACCGACACCCTCGACTCGCCCCAAATCGTGCCGCTCACGCTGCACGTGGTGGAACGGCTGGGTCGCGTATACCTGCCGCTCATCCTCAGGTAAGAGTGCCCGTCTGTACTATTGTCTGCCAAATGCGGTGCCTGAGCCACGTAGATTGTAGTTCAGGCCGATTGAAATCGCTCTCTTAGAGCCTATCCGAAAAACCGTACAAGCGGCATCCCTATGCCGCTTATACCGACGCATAGGGATGCGTCGGTTACGTTTTCCGGATAGGCACTAATGCACTTCGCGCCAGATGTCGGCCTGCGCCGACACCACCCGGTGGGTGCAGCAGTAGATGGGCAGCGCAATGCGCTCCTTGATTGAGCGAGAGCAGGCTGTGACCGGTCGTGGCGGCGTCGGACACAGTCTGGAGACTGGCCCGAGCCGGAAGGAGAGTTGTAGGACAACTGCAAGCAGTTGTCCTACGCCTGGCGGCGTCAGGCGTGGTCTGGAGAGCGCGGCCCGAGCCGGGTAGACGCAAAAATATGACGATAAACAACCATATGGAGCACTTGACAGGTATTGCCTTTTGTGGTAAAGTACTTTGCAATACAAAGTTATTTATACGAGGGGGGGATATGCGGCCAAATGAAGCAATGAATGACCTGCGAGCGATCCGCCAGATTATGGAGCGGGCCCGCCGGGCATCGGACGGGTTCGGCGGCTGGTTCATGGTGCTCTGGGGCGTCATCTGGTTTCTCGGATTCACCGGCACCCACGCTCTGGTCCGTCTCCAGCGGGATGAGGCCATCATCTGGCTCTGGGCGCCCCTCAACACCCTCGGCATCCTGGGCAGCATCTATCTGGGCATCCGGATGGCCGGGCGGGCGCGGACGAAATCTTCCAGTCTCTGGACCTCCATCCTCTTCTGGTGGCTGGCCCTGGCCGCCTTTGACGGCGTGCTCATCTGGCAATTCCGGCTCTACACCAACGGGCTCCACATGGCCCTGCTCATCGTCCTGACCATCGCGCTGGGCTATATCCAGTTCGGCCTCTTCACCCACTGGAGCATCAGCGTCATCGGCCTCTTTCTCGGCTTGCTGGCCGTGGTGCTGGTGACGTGGATGCCAGCGTATTTCAACCTGGGCTTCGCCGTGCTGGGCGGCAGCGCCCTCATCGGCGGTGGCCTCTGGGTCCTCCGGTACAGAGGATGACATGTCAGAACTGGACCCCGTCATCCATCAGCCGACCCGGCTGCGCATTATGGCCGCGCTGGTCGGCCTGGACGAGGGCGACCGGGCCGACTTCACCTTCTTGCGGGACCTGCTGGGCCTGACGGACGGCAACCTCAGTGTGCACCTGCAGCGGCTGGAGGAGGCGGGCTATGTGCGGGTGGAAAAGACCTTCGTCGGCCGGCGCCCCAAGACGTGGGTGTGGGCCACCCCGGAGGGGCGGGCGGCCTTCGCGGCCTACGTGGACGCATTGGAGAATATCCTGTATCTCAAATAATGCAATAAGGAGGCAGAGATGAGTGGTAAAGTTGGCCAAATGGTTTCCCTGGTTCTCCGGGCCCTTGCCCTGGCGATGGGCGTGGCAGTGATCGTGCTCCATATCCTGGGCGCGGCCGATGAGAGGACAATGATCCTGCTATTGGGCATCGGTCTGTTGTCCCTCGCGGTGGTCACTTTCCAGGAGTAAACCCATGGGCATCGCTGTAGAGGTTAGCGACCTGCATAAGTTCTACGGGCCAGTGCGGGCTGTGGATGGGGTCTCCTTCGCCGTGAAGGAGGGGGAGATTTTCGGCATGGTAGGCCCCAACGGCGCCGGGAAGACCACCACCATTGAGTGCGTGGAGGGGCTGCGCCGCCCCGACCGGGGGACGGTCCGGGTGCTGGGGCTGGACCCCCAACGGGACGGCTACGAACTCCGCCGCCGCATCGGCGTCCAGCTACAGGAGGCCTCTCTTCACCCCCGGCTCAAGGTCTGGGAGGCGCTGGACCTCTTCGGTTCCTTCTACCCCCGCCGCGTGGACGGAAAGGCCCTGCTGGAGCAGCTGGGGCTGGCGGAGAAGCGGAACGCCCCTTTTGATAAACTCTCCGGCGGGCAGAAGCAACGCCTCTTCATCGCCCTGGCGCTGATCAACGACCCGGAACTGGTCTTTCTGGACGAACTCACCACCGGGCTGGACCCCCAGGCCCGTCGGGCGATATGGGACCTGGTCCGGGGCATCCGGGAACGGGGCAAGACCGTCTTCCTGACCACCCACTTTATGGAGGAGGCGGAGAGGCTCTGCGACCGGGTGGCGATCATAGACCACGGGAAAATCGTTGCCCTGGACACGCCGGAGAACCTCATCCGCTCCCTGGGGGCGGAGCAGCGGGTGGTCTTCACGGCGGACGG
>DAOTYA010000044.1:0-6712 GCA_034435075.1 Anaerolineae bacterium | reverse complement strand
GGTGGAGAGGAAGGGGTAGGGGGTTGAGAAAACCAGTGGGGCGAAGACGGGGGTAAAAAGTGCGCGGTCTGGAGCCCAGCCGGGTGGACACAAAGTAGGACAACTGCGAGCAGTTGTCCCACAACCTCCCCTCCGGCCTGGGCCAGTCTCCGGGCCACACCCGATGCCGCTGACCGGCCGCAGTGTAGGACAACTGCTAGCAGTTGTCCTACAATCGTCCGGCTCGGGCCGATCTCTCCAGACCGCGCCACAGCCTGATCTCGCTCCCTTCGTGCAAAAAGTGACGCACACCCTAACGCTACTGCTGGTGAGTGTATCTGGGGACATACAGTTGGGCAAAACAGGGCATAGCGCTCCGTAAAAGGAGCGAAAAAGCATCCCCTGTCTGCCCATAATGGGCCTGCTGATAATGTGGGTGGCGATTTACCACCATATATAGCGATTAGAGCCCAGTGTTGGTCAGAAGCACTACTCGAGGCAAATGTCCCCAACCTGATATGCTCTCTGCCACTGCACTTTGACTTTGGCCTTAACATGGTATAATAGTTAAGAGCCTATCCGAAAAACCGTACAAGCGGCATCCCTATGCCGCTTATACCGACGCATAGGGATGCGTCGGTTACGTTTTTCGGATAGGTACTAAGTGCCGGTAAACATAAGGCGTTGTTCAGAGAGAGGCGCTCGATGGCCCAGATGGCGATGTCTGCTGCCCAGATAGAAGAGATTGCACGGCAGGTCTTGATAGAGGAAAGAGAGTGGTTGCGCCAAGAACTCCTGCAGGAGGTAGCCGCGCAGTCTTCCCTCCGGTCTGAGGAAGAAGAACAGGCCTGACGAGCAGTTAATAAACTCGCTGAGGCGCAGACTGGTACTGCTGAGCAATTGGCCAGATTGGATGAGACGGTAGCCAGGCTGGCTGAGGCACAGTCCAGGACCGATGCTGCAGTCCGGGCCCTTGCCGAGCCGCAGGCCCGCACCGAAGCAGAGTTTCAGAAGTTCCGGGAGCAATCCGAGGAACGATTTGCCCGGATAGAAGCTGCCCCGGCACGCTTATCTGAGGCACAGGCCGGCCTTGAAGAGCGGGTCTCCCGGCTGGAGGAAGCGGTAGCGAAACTGACTGAAGCTCAGGCCCGCACCGAGGTGGCACTGACCAGACTCTCCCAGCAGGTAGGGCGACTCTCCAACATCCTGGGTGCAGACCTTGAGGTAGACGCCGAGGAAATACTCCGGTACGCGCTGCGCCAGAAGGGCTACCGTTTCCTGAGGCCGGCACGCCCGGTAGAGATAGACGGTGAAGTTGACGTGGTTATGTACGTCGAGGACCCTCAGGGACGGCGGTTATGGGCCGTAGTAGAAGCCAAAGCACGGGTGTGGGGGAAGGAAGTGGAGCGATGGAGCCACCGCTTCAAAAGCCCTCGCTTCCTCCAGCGTCTGAGCAGGGCAGGCATTACCGGTCCCTACCTGCCCTACATTTTCGGCTTGCGCGCCTATCCAGACGTGAGCGCCGCAGCACAAGAGGCCGGGGTGGAAATCCTGGATTTCCACGGGGAACAGGCAGAACCACAGGCGCTTGCGTGAACTGCTTTGGTCAACGTCTGTTGAATGAACAGGACGGCCAGCTGGCCGTCCTGTTCGGCTCTACCCGCCAGGGTGCTTTGCGAGTGGGGCGACGTGGTGTATAATCTCCTGTGATCACGCGAAGCTCAGCACCAACACGGAGGTATATCAATTATGCGTAAGGCGGTACTTTTCTTGCTCGGTATGCTTTCAGGGGCCATCGTTGGGGCCATAGCGGTCATCCTGCTGACCCCCTACTCAGGCGCCGAGTTGAAGGAACGGCTGCGTAACCTTACCTGTGAGTTAATCGAAGAGGGTAAACGGGCTGCTGACGCCCGCCGGGCTGAGCTGGAAGCTCAGCTTGAAGCATTCAAACGAGGCACTCCTGTAGTAATCGAGAGGAGGAATATATAGGCTACTCAGAGGAGGCGATGCTCTGCCAGGCCTGCAGTGCCTGCTCGGCGCTGGACGGTGGAATGGGCGTGGCACTGTACCGTGCTTCCAGGTAGGCCGCAGTGAGAAGCGACAGCAGTCCCCGGTGACCGGGCAGGGCATCGCTTAGCACCGATAGGTACTCAACCGGCGTCTGGCCGGGCGCACGTGGCATCCCCTGCGAGGCCGCCCAGGCCAGCAGCGCCTGGTATGCCCGGCGCACTTGAGCACGCGGGTCATCGCCGTGAATGGAGATGAAAAGCGGCGGTGGCTCACTCTCCGTTTTGCTCCTGCGCCGGAAAAACTGTGCCAGTTGCTCCTTAAGCAGGTCCATTGAGATAATGAACTCGCGAGTCTCTTCAACGTCCTCTTCCAGCAGTGTCTTGAAGCGTCGGAATGTCAGCGCAAAAATCAGGATAACCGCTCCCGCTACCAGGATACCGGCCAGAATGTGCAGACCCACGTAGACTTGTGGGGGCACGTTCAATTCTCCCGGTTGCACCTCCTTGAGCTGCTCCGCAAAATCACCTGGCAGGTTGTCCCATTCCAATTCCTCATGCCCGCCTGTCGGGCGAAATAAACGTGCCAGCCATCCCAATAAAGCAAACACCGGATATGCTACCAGCGTGAATGCCAGTGCCAGTACCCAGGCCAGCCACCCCAATACCCTGGCTATTGCCGCCATTATCCAGCCCAGAGCTTCTGGTGTGAATGCCTGAGCAAGCAGCAATCCAACGGCCAACACGACGCCAATCACTACAGCGACCGTGCCCAGCCAGTACCGGTTCACGGCCAGGGAATGGCCGGTGCGATTACCCTCAAAACGGCGGGCACTCTGGAGGTTGGCGATAGCCATCGCTGCCAGGCCTGAAGCGAAGTACAAGAGAGTCACCAAAAGCGCCTGCCACAACGGCATCAGGCCAGTAGCCCAGGCGATCGCCACGCCTGTGGCCAGCATCGCCGTCCCCCAGGTAAACTCGGCCGCCAACTGGTCATAGTATACGCGCCCGCGACCGGTGCGGATGCCCCACCACCACAGCCAGACGGCTATCAGGAGCGTTAAAATGGTCTCAGCCGGTTCCCGCATCAATAACGTGAACCAGCGCGGCTCCAATAAACCTGGACGGTCGCCTGCCAGACTCAGATATAGCGTGAGCACAACGGCAATCAAGCCGCTTATCACAACAAATATGAGAGCGTGCAGAGTTGATTTGCTCGCATACACACCACAGTGTGTACAGGCGATACCGGCAGCCAGCAAACCGAAGACCACAGATGGCGCGATCAGATCGGAACGGTAAGGCATCACGGCACGCGACAGCAAGTGTACCAACAGGCTCACCCATAAAGTGCGCATGGCGGCCAGGGCATATGGCAGCAGGCCTTCGTCAATCCAGTTCCACTTATAGTCAGTCAGTGTGAACATATGCATTTCTACCGCCGACCTCTTCGAGCGCGGTTAGAGCAACAAGCGGAAGGTCAGACTCTATAAGACGCCGGTATGTGGTATGATCTCCGATCCAGTAAGTTTCTATCTCATCCGGCATACGCTCCGGCGCGCTCTCACCGATAAAGAGCAGTGTGACCGGATGGCCTCTACGCTTGAGGTCAAGCAAAGCTGCTTTTGTCTCATCGGTCACCATTGCCGAGATAGCAATGATGGCTGCCCCGAATGGCAACCTTGTTGCTTCGACCCGTAGCATGCGTTCAAATGAAGCAGTCGCCAGACAGTTGATCCAGGCGAGCGTGTCCAGAATCTCGTACCAGCGATCCGGTCTCCGCGATGGTGGCAGACGCACCAGACCGCCTGACTTCATACGGTGAGTATTGGTGTACAATCCCACAGCCTCGCGTGTATCCAGAAGGTGGCGCGCGAGCGAGGCCGCCGCGACAGCCGCCAGCTCAAAATATTCGGGGATGTAACCAGCTCTATCAGTAGTGCGGGCATTCAGGAAGATAGCCGACGCATGAGCCGCGCCGGGTTCAAATACCCTGGTCTGCAACTCGTTGCGGCGTGCTGTCGCCTTCCAATGAACAAAACGCGGACTATCGCCTGGTGCATAATCGCGCACCCCCATAATGCGCAATGGGTCTGGGCTGACACGAGACCTGGTCTTTACGTCGCCAAAGGGGTACGCGGCGGGCAATCCCAATGCCGTCACCGGCACTACCCTGGGGTAGACGATCAGCCAGTCAACATCTGACACCACCTTCTCCTGGTACTTGAACCCGAATATGTCCCCGGAACGGAGTGCGGCTGGTCCGAATTCGAACGCGCCGCGTTGCATGGCGCGCAGGCGATAGTGTTTGCGTACACGCTCGTAGAATCGCAGCGAGGTAAGTGTTGCCAGAATACAGCGTGCAGGTTTGTGCGAATGATAAACCTTGCCCTTGGGAATTCTGACACTGTCGGGGATTTCGTCTTCTACTCTGAGCCAGGCAAGGGGGAGCAGCTTGGCATTGACGACCTCAATCCACAGGTCGGTCTCCTCGCCAACGAACATCCGCGGCATTCCAATTCGGCGGGTGTACGTGACGTTGGAGAGCGCATAACGGTCCCACAGCGCGGTCACGCCCGCGACAAGTGCCAGCAATATGCCGAGGAGGAATAACAAGGGGTTTCTGAATACCAGGCTCGCTGCAAGCAGCGCGAACGTCAGCGCGTTAAGCGCTCTGGTCATAAGTGGCTCCCACGGACCAGAATTCCTCAACCGGGACAGGCACCTCGGCGGCGATCTCGTTCAGGATGTCGTGCACAGCACGTCCGCGTACTCGTGCCTCGCTGGTAGTGATAATGCGGTGACCAAGGACTGGCTGCAACAGATATTTGACATCATCCGGCAGTACGAAAGCCCGTCCCTGGATCGCTGCCCGGGCCTGCGCGGCGCGGTATAAGGCAAGCGATCCACGCGGACTGGCGCCCAGTTGCACCGCGCGGTGTTGACGCGTGGCGCGTGTCAGGCGTACAACATATTCTTCAACGACCGGATGGACAAACACTTTGCGGACGGTGCGTTGTATCTCCAGCACCTGGGTGGCATTCACTACCGGAGTAAGCGTATCCAGAGGATTGTCCTCCCGGAAGCGCTGCAGAACCGCACGCTCTTCCGATTCCTCAGGATATCCGAGAGCCAGTCGCATGAAAAAGCGATCCACCTGTGCCTCGGGCAAAGGAAACGTCCCTTCAAGCTCAATGGGGTTCTGTGTGGCCAACACGAGGAAAGGGCGGGGCAGCGGACGAGTGACGCCGTCCACTGTGACCTGGCGTTCCTCCATCGCCTCCAGCAGCGCTGATTGAGTGCGTGGACCGGCGCGGTTGATCTCGTCGGCCAGCACCACCTGAGCCAGAATAGGGCCAGGCCGGTACTCAAACTCGCCGGTCTTCTGGTTATATACATTTACCCCGGTAACATCGGATGGCAGCAGGTCGGGTGTGAACTGAATACGTTGGAAGCTACAACTCAGTGACCGCGCCAGTGCCTTAGCAAGCGTCGTTTTGCCGATGCCAGGCACATCTTCGAGCAGCACATGTCCCTCACAAAAAAGCGCGATCAACAACAACTCGACGACATCATCCTTGCCAATGATCACACGCGCAATGTTCTCTTTAACTTTTTTAGCAACCTCTTGTACATCCTGTATCAACGACAGCATCTTCGCCTTTGCAGCATGCTATTCATCTCGCTCCACGCTCCGCCGACACAACGCCAATTGCTCGCAACCAGCTATCGCCCTCCTCGCCCAACCCCTCATTAATAAATCGGTAATCGTGCTTACGGATCAACTCCGACAGCTCGTCGCGCAGTCTGGTCAGTGCCCGGCGCTGGAAATTCAACAGCCGCTGTAACTGATCGGTATCCTCGACCAGCTCCAGTGCGCGTGAGAAGTGTGTCAGGCACAGGCCATCGGTACGATCGAGGGCCTCACTTAACGCCGTGTCGTCCAGATACTTGAGCAAGGTCTTGAGAGCTATATCCTCCATCACCCGGCGGTTGGCACAGGCCGGGCATTCGGCAGTGGGGCGCAGTCGTCGCAGGATATCCTGGGCATACTGGCGTGTTCCTCGCCCCAGTGGTGCGACTTCCATAGCCTCGAGCACAGCATTGAGCACATCACGGTGAAGAATGGCTGCCCCCAGCACGACCCCACGTCCCTCGCTCAGCATCCAGGCATGTGTGTTGCAGTAACCGCGTGCCTCGCGCAGGGTTGCCCGCACCCCCGGATCGTTTACTCGCTCATACATCGTGTTTTCCAGGTAGCTGCGCACGAACGCCAGCGACACCCGGCACAGCGGACAACCTGGTTCCTTGCAGGCCTCAAGTAAGTCAGAGTAAAGCCGATCTTTTCTGGTTATCTCCATTTACTGCAGCGGGTCATGTAACGGTACGGAATCGTAACTGCCCACCCATACCGACTGAAGTCGCCCACTTTGGGCCTTCGGCCAGCGGTCGGCCTGCGCCGACCGCTGTTTCCGCGTCGGCACAGGCGCCTTAAGTTCGATTTACAATCGGCACACGGCGGCAGGCAGCCAGTAGGTAATTATACTGCGCACGGGTGAATTTTGGACTTTTCCTGAGCGTGGTAGCACTTGGTTAAATGATATTTATTCAGCCTGCGCCCGCCGGACCACAGTCCGGCGGAGCAGATGGCACCTGAGCCACCTGGGGGCGTCTCAGTGTAGCCAGTGTCTGCAAAGTCTGGTCCGGGCGGACTGTGGTCCGCCCGG
>DAOTYA010000043.1:0-6012 GCA_034435075.1 Anaerolineae bacterium | reverse complement strand
GCGGACCACAGTCCGCCCGGACCAGACTTTGCAGACACTGGCTACACTGAGACGCCCCCAGCTGGCTCAGGTGCCATCTGCTCCGCCGGACTGTGGTCCGGCGGGCGCAGGCTGAATAAATACCATTTGACCACATGCTACCACGCTCAGGAAAAGTCCAAAATTCACCCGTGCGCAGTATAACCTGCGCACCCTGTATGGTTCATAAATGGTTGACACTTTGAAGCTATCCGAAAAACCGTACAGGCGGCATCCCTATGCTGCCTATACCGACGCACAGGGATGCGTCGGTTACGATTTCCGGATAGGCTCTTTAATTGACGCGTTGGACATCGCCCGATTGCAATCGGCCTCTTCGGGTGCTGCGCGCCGGGCGTCGGCACAGGCCAACCATTGGCCAGGGTAGGAGTGGGGCGCAGCGCGCTGCGCCCCACCTTCAGGCTTAGATGAAAATACCGGTGACATCAGTATTACGACTTAGTGCTCCGTGGACACTGTACCGCCGTCGCGAAGGAAACACTGAAGTGTTGCTGGTATGGCGCAACCGATTGCCGGCAGCCATTCTCACCGCGTTGCTGATCATCGAACTGATAGCCCCGGCACGTGTGTGGGTAACCCTGTTGATTGCATTCTCCGTCATCACTGCTGTCGCCGTATGGTGGGCCTGGCATATGACGCGCTCGGTACGGGTGCGGCGAGAGTGGGCCGTGCCATGGGTGCAGGTCGGCGACCTGCTTAAAGAGCGTTTTGTCCTGGTTAATGACTCTCCTCTTCCTGTGCTGTGGGTCGAAGTGCATGACCACAGCACCGTACCCGGTTACAACGCCAGCACAGTACGGGCCTTCAGTAGCCTGAGTACAAATCGCTGGAGCACCGGCGAGGAATGCCGTGTGCGTGGAGAGTATCGGCTGGGGCCATGGGAAGCGCGTATCCCCGATCCCTTTGGCTTCTTCACCATCATCCAACGTGAATCTGAGGCTCGCAACGTGCTGGTCTACCCTCCCGTTGCCCGTCGTCTTCCCTTCACACTTCCTCGAGGAGCAGGACGGGGTTCGGCACGGGCAAGCCAGCGTTCTTGGGAAGCAACCGTCAACGTGGGAGGTGTGCGCGCCTACCTCCCTGGGGATCCGCGCCATCACATCCACTGGCCGACCACTGCCCGACGCAGTCAGTTCTATGTCAAAGAGTTCGATCAGGAGACCGGCGGCGATATCTGGCTGGTGCTGGACCTCGACCAGCGGGTGCAGGTTGGACAGGGGAATCGCTCGACTGAGGAGATGGGCATCATTGTGGCCGCCTCCGTCGCGGCGCTGTTGCTGGACACAGGGCGCGCGGTCGGGCTGATCACATACGGCCCAGAAAGATGCGTTATGACCCCTGCCCGAGGACGTGGTCATTTGTGGGAGCTGCTACATGTGCTGGCCCGTGTGCGCTCAGCCGGTTCACGTCCACTGTCACGTGTCCTGGAGGAAGTGGCCCGGGCCATGCCCACGGGCAACACCGCTCTGGTCATCTCACCCTCATTAGACCCGGCGTGGATCGCCGGGCTGATGCGGCTGCAGGGACGGGGGATCGGAGTGGCCACCCTGCTCCTGGACGCGCCATCATTCGCCACCCCTCCGCGTCCTCCCCGGGAGCAACGCCCCGCCAACTATCAGGATTGGTTCTCGCCACAGGCGCGAGCTATGCAGAGCCTGCTCGCTGAAGCACGGGTAGATACGGAGATCATCCATGCCGATGTTCCGCTTATTCTACGTCCGCCGACGGGGCAGGTACGCCGCTGGGAATTTAAAGTACTGGGCACCGGCAGGGCCGTGGCGGTTGCCACACCGTGGGGAAGAGAGGGATGATCGGCTCCTGGTTCCTCAAACGTTTACATCCAAGGGAAGGGTGGGACCTGTTCCTGCTTGTAGCGATGGCGATCGTGTGCCTGCCAGCCACGGTTACTATGGCCGACTGGGTGCCTCGTGACGATGGTCTGATACCACTTGCCATCATCGCGTTTTTAATGGGGCGCTGGCTGGCACTGGACGAAGCCACAGGTTCCGGCTCATGGCTGCTGGCTATTCTCCTCCCCGGTTCCCTTGCTGCATTTAACGTTGCCTCACACACATTAATGCTTCTACCCGGTAGTGGCGACAGGCTCGTTGACTTCGCGCTAAGGTGGCAGGTCTGGTTGCAGGCAGCACTCAGCAGAGGAACGAACAATGACCCGGATATTTTCCTGTTCTATATTGCACTTCTTTGCTGGGCCATAGTTCTCTGCTCTGCCTGGGCATTTTACCGGAGACAGCGCACTCTCCTGGCCCTGGTCATGATTACTCTGCCCGGAGCCGTGAGCGTCTACTACTCTGGAAAGGGGATCATCTGGCTGGTACTTCAATCTGGCACAGGTGTGCTTGTGCTGGCGCTGGGCCATCTGGCTCATGCCAGGCATTCCTGGGAAGCTGCCGGCATAGACTACGCCACCGACTTGAAGTCCGAGCTTGTGGTGAGTGCTATGCTCACTGCTGTGGCTGCTATGATGCTGGGATTTGCTGGCCCGGAGTTGAGCGTACGCCGCATCTCAGACTGGTTCTGGCGTACTTTCAGGAAACCGGCCGCTCAGACCGAGGAAACGATGGAGCGGCTTTTCGGAGGTGTCGCACCGGCCTCCGGCGGGCCTTACCTGGGCGAGGTGGCGGGGGGCAGCAGCTATCTCCCCCAGAGTCACCTGCTGGGCGGGCAGCCAGAGCTGTTGGAACAGGTGGCGATGGAGGTACGTACCGATGAGCCGCCGCCGCTGCCGCCTGACCTGCCCATGATGATGCAGCGGGAACTTGCAGGTGTGGAAACAGCGCCGCACTACTGGAGGGGAGGCTCTTACGATTACTACACTGGCAGAGGATGGAAAATGAGCACCGAAGAACGCCAGAAAGTCGAAGGGATGCTCCCTCTATCTCCGCCCCCGGCTTACCGTGAGGTAACTCAACATTACACGCTTACTCTGCCACATGGTGACACGCTCTATGCGCTCAGTATGCCGGCCTGGGTGGACAGACCAGTGGAGGCATTATGGCTTGCACCATCCGATCTGGTCAGGCTGGCATCCGAGGTAACCACTTATACCGTGCTCTCCCGCCTGCCCACCCCCACGGCCAGGGAATTGCGCGCCACTTCTACGGATTACCCGGAGGAAATCCGCGCACGCTACTTGCAACTCCCTGCGGAGCTGCCTTCCCGTGTCGTCGAGCTGGCCCATCAGGTCGTCTCCGGCGGGGAAACACCATACGACCGGGCACGGCTGCTGGAACGCTACCTGCGCCAGTATACGTACTCGCTGGAGGTGGGACGGCCGCCGGAAAACGAGGATGTGGCGGACTACTTCCTGTTTGAGTTACAGAAGGGACACTGCGACTACTACGCCACGGCTTTTGTGGTGATGGCCCGGGCAGCAGGTATTCCGGCCCGCCTCGCCTCCGGCTACGTCGGCGGAGAGTACAATTTCGCCCGGGGGGTTTACCTGGTCCGTCAGCTCAACGGCCATTCCTGGCCGGAGGTATACTTCCCGGGCTGGGGCTGGATCGGCTTCGAGCCGACGGCATCCCGGCCGTCCACTGAATTCCCGGAAGACAATGCCTTGCCCGAACCCGGAGGGGATGGCGCCTTCGAGGAGCTGCCAGGGCAGGGAAATGCCCTTTACTGGTGGCCGGCAGGTGTGGCAGCGGGTATAGTTGTTGCGCTGATAGGGCTATCCGTAATGCTCCGCTACCGCCGCGTTCAAAGGGTACAGACGATGACGCTTACCTGGGTATGGGGCCGTGTCCAGGTAAGCGGCGCCCGCATGGGCCTGCCTCCCAACCCCGCGTTGACACCGCGCGAATATGCTGCAGCGCTGGCGGCGGAGATATACCGCCGGGCACGGCAAACGCGTAGACGGCACTGGAGCTGGCTCAATCTGGCAGCTCAGGCCGGGAAAGCGCTGGAACAACTGGCCGAAGTATACAGCCTCCAGCTCTACGGGCATCCCGGCTCAGTTTCCGCCGTGGAGCAGACGGCCCGTGACCTGTGGAGGCTTCTAAAGAAGCCACTACGCTGGTTTCTTGTGGTGGGGTGGATCCAATCGCTCCGCAGATCGCCCGGTAGTTAAGCATGAAAGTCCGGGTGGTGGAGCGAGTAAGTGCCAAATCCATCAAATCGAGGTGTTACCATAGACGCGAAGCAACCATTACTGACCATCATCATCCCGGCCTATAATGAGGAACTGCGACTGCCCGTTACCCTTCCCGAGGTGGTATCTTTCGCGGAATCGCGTGACTACCCGGTGGAAGTGCTGGTTGTGGATAATGCAAGCACCGACCGTACCGCCGAGATAGTGCGCCAGATCGCCTCCGCACACCCAATACTGTCACTCTCCTCTCAACCCATCAGGGGCAAGGGAGCAGCAGTACGTAAGGGCATCTTTGAAAGCCACGGCGCGTATATGTTCATCTGCGACGCCGACCTGGCCATGCCGATAGAGGAGGTCAGCAAATTCCTCCCACCTCATCTCTCCGACTACGATGTTGCCATTGCATCCCGTGAGGCGCCGGGGGCAGTACGTTATAACGAGCCGTGGTATCGGCATCTTATGGGGCGGGTCTTCAACCTCATAGTGCGTCTGCTTGCTGTGCCCGGCATCCAGGACACTCAATGTGGCTTCAAGTGTTTTCGTCGGGAAGCCGCGCTTGATCTGTTCTCAGTTCAGACAATTGACGGATGGGCCTTCGATGTGGAAATTCTCCACATAGCCTTGCTGCGCGGCTACCGCATCGTTGAGGTGCCGATCAACTGGTACTACGGTGCTCACAGCCGCGTGCGTCCGCTCCGTGATTCCTTCAACATGCTGCGGGAAGTATTGCGTATCCGCCGCAGAAGCCGTGCCGGTTACTATGACAGACCAGGTGTGGCCCGATCTCAGTGAGGAACTGGCCCTCTATGCCGCTGGGCACAGGTGTATCGCCGGGCTGGACGAGGCCGGGCGGGGCGCATGGGCCGGCCCAGTCTGTGCAGCAGCGGTGGTGCTTCCCCTGGCCCGACCGGACCTGACCGCCATCATGGAAGGCGTGCGTGATTCCAAGTTACTGACTCCCGAGCAGAGGGAGGCGCTCTTGCCAGTCATCCTGAAGGTAGCCGAAGCGGTTGGCATCGGGTGGGCTACCCCTGCTGAAGTAGATGAGTCCGGCATTGTGGCAGCTACGAGACTGGCATTTATGCGCGCCGTAGAAGAGGTGGAACGCGCTCTGGCTTCTGCGGGCTGCCATCTAGATGCCCTGCTGATAGATTATCTCACCCTGCCCGAGGTAGCCCTGCCTCAATATGCCCTGCCCAAGGCTGACCTGCGCTGTCTGAGTGTGGCTGCGGCCAGCATCGTTGCCAAGGTCGAGCGGGACCGTGTGATGAGAAGGCTTGAGCTGGAATTCCCCGGCTACGGCTTTGCCTGCCACAAGGGGTACGGCACACCTCAACACCGTCAGGCCCTGGAGAGGCTGGGGCCATCGCCTGTACATCGGCTAAGCTGGAGCGTGGTACAGGCCTGCACAGGGGGCAGAGCGTCACACATCAGGGCACTCTGCGGCACGCTCGAATGTGGCTCTCGGGTAACTATCCAGCGGTGACTGGAAGTCAACCTTTTGGGCCTGTGACCATTGGTCGGCCTTTGCCGACTGCCCCTCGCTGTACCACCGGTTGGTTTCTGCGCAGGGACAATCCGGCGGATCGCTCCAACCGGCGTAAAGCGCCTTAAGAGAGCGATTTCAATCGGCCTGAAAGTATACAAGTTACTGTCCCGGATACCCCCTCCACCAGGTGCCGTCATATTTTTGCGTCTCCCTGGCCCGGGCCGGTCTCCAGGCAGTGCCCGATGCCGCCACACCGGCTTGGGTGCCCGTCATATTTTTGCATCCGCTGGCTCGGGCCGGTCTTCAGACCACGCCCGACGCCGCACGACCGGCCACAATGTAGGGCAACTGCTCGCAGTTGCCCTACAACTGA
>DAOTYA010000042.1:0-22322 GCA_034435075.1 Anaerolineae bacterium | reverse complement strand
GCACGACCGGCCACAATGTAGGGCAACTGCTCGCAGTTGCCCTACAACTGACGTCGCCACGGCCAGCCATAGCCTGCTCTCGCTTTCTTCTCGCGCAAAAAAGTGACGGACACCCCGGTTCCGTCATTCTTTTGCATCCTCCGGCTCGGGCCAGTCTCCAGGGTGCATCCGGCGTCGCCGACCGGCCGCATCGTAGGACAACTGCTCGCAGTTGTCCTACAATCCTCCGGCTCGGGCCAGTCTCCAGGCTGCATCCGGCGCCGTCACCTGCCAGGACCTGAAGTCAAATCCGCTGCTGCGGCCTGCTCCTGGCCCCCACTCCTGCCCGTAATCCCCAGGGTTTCATTGCGCAGGCTCATTGTTAGTGCCCTTGCCTTCTGGCCTGATTAAGTATACAATCTCCCTCAGGTCTGCTGAGGTAGCATTCCTTGAGTGCTTCGTGCTGACGGTACAGGTCAGCGAAGGCCGATATTGGCCGCGTGAACGAATCATACAGTTAATTGGGTGATGGAGGTGATATGAAAATCGTTTATCGTGACAAGGAATGGGAACTCAAGGGGCGGTGGCGCGTCCAGGACGCTATCAAGGAGATAGGTCTTTTACCACAGACGGTGCTCGTCGTGCGCGATGGCAAGCTTCTGACCGGCGATGTGATACTGGAGGAAGAGGATGAGGTCAAACTGGTAGCCGTGATCTCTGGCGGATGAAAGGAGTAAGATGGAAATCCATGTCATGGCGGTCCTTTTGGGAGCCTACCTGTTGGGCTCTATTCCCTCGGCCTACCTGGTGGGCCGCCTTGTCGCGGGCGTGGACATACGCCAGCTCGGGGACGGCAATATGGGCGCCAAAAACACATTCGAATCACTGGGCTGGCTACCCGGGCTGGTGGTTGGAGCAGCCGATATAAGCAAAGGAGCAGTGGCTGTGCTGATGGCACGCCAGTTTAAGCTACCGGAAAACTTTGTCCTGCTGGCGGGGTTCTGTGTCGTGCTGGGTCACGATTTCCCGGTTTTTCTCCGCTTTCGGGGTGGGCAGGGCATGGCAGCGATGATCGGGGTTTTTGGTGTGCTTTTTCCTATGGAGACGGCCCTGGCATTGCTTACACTGGTCGTTGCGCTGGCACTCACCCACAACTGGGATGTGAGCTGCTCAATCGGCCTGGGCCTGTTGCCTGTGATGCTTTGGTTCAATGGCAGACCGCCGAAACAGGTGCTCTGTCCGGTGGTGATGTTGCCCACCATTGGTCTGAAGAAGCTACTGGCCGTCTGGGAGGCTCGCCGTATCAGAACGTGAGCAGAGTGAGTGAAGCGTGATGAGATGTCGCAAATGCGACCTGTAGGGCAAATGCGAGCAGTTGTCCTACAATCCTGAGTGAGTGAAGCGTGATGAGATGTCGCAAGTGTGACCGTCAGGCGGTCATAAATATGCGCCAGCACAAACTGGCCCTTTGCGAGGTGCATTACCCGGAGTGGTTTATCCTCCAGGTGCAGCGTACCATCGAAAAATACCATATGTTTGGGTATGATGACCGGGTGCTGGTGGCCGTCTCCGGTGGGAAGGACAGCCTGTCTTTGTGGGACGTCCTGCTCCGGCTTGGTTATCAGGCTGATGGCCTGTACATTGACCTGGGCATCGGCCGCAGCGATAGCGGCGCTGCAGGCTATTCCGCTGCCTCAAGGGAGAAGGCCGAACGGTTTGCTTCCCAAAGGTCTGGTGCACGCTTTATCGTCGTGGACCTGTGGGCTGAGTATGGGGAGACGGTGCCAGAGGTGGCAAAGCGGGTGCACAGGGGACGTGGCCGGCCCTGCTCGGTCTGTGGACTGATCAAGCGGCATGTGATGAACCGTGTGGCTCGCGAGGACAACTATACTGTCCTGGCTACTGGCCATAATCTGGATGATGAGGCAGCTACACTGCTGGGCAACCTGCTCCACTGGCAGATCGGGTATATCGCTCGCCAGGCCCCGGTATTGCTGGCCTCTGGGGATGGCTTTGCTCGTAAGGTCAAGCCCCTCTGCCGCCTTTATGAACGGGAGACGGCGGCTTACGCTCTTCTGAGCGGCATTGACTATATTTACGATGAATGTCCTTATGCTGTGGGGGCTACCAGCCTTTATCACAAGGAATTGCTTAACCGCCTGGAGGAAGAGTCGCCGGGGGCCAAGCTTCAGTTCTATCTGGGCTTTCTGCGCGCACGGGAGACAGGGCTTTTCTGTGAGCAGGGTGGGGCGGTGGAGTTACATCCCTGCATAAATTGTGGCCAGCCGACCAGTGCGCCTGGTCTGTGCACTTTTTGCCGGCTTTGGAAGTCTCAAAAGGAGAGCGCTGATGATAGACCTTAGCGTCAACGAAACGGCCCTCGGGCATGCCGTACAACGTGCCAGGGAGCGTGGCATTGTGATTCCTACCCTGGCGCAGATGAAAAATCCGGCCCTCATACCAGATGAGATTAAAGCACGGCTGCGAGGGATCGGACTGTGGGAAGTGCATCCTTTGAACCTGTTCCGTATCACCTGGAAGAACGAACCGGTGGCCCATGGGGGCGGGTTTGGTGGCGTCAACACATTGGAGCTTCCGCCTGCTCTCACCGGTGTTGAGGCGCGTATTATTGGGTTGGTTGGCAAATGGTTCCCTACCGGCTCCCATAAAGTTGGTGCTACTTTTGGTTGCCTGGTGCCGCGCCTGGTCACCGGCCAGTTCGACCCGACCTGCCAGAAGGCGGTCTGGCCCTCGACGGGGAATTTCTGCCGGGGCGGGGTGTATAATGCCGCTCTCCTTGGCTGCGAATCCATCGCCATCCTGCCTGAGGGAATGAGCCGGGAACGGTTTGAGTGGCTTTCCAACTTCGCCAGTGAGGTCATCGCCACTCCTGGTTGCGAAAGCAATGTAAAGGAAATCTTCGATGTGTGTTGGGAGTTGCGGCGGAGCCGTGAAAACGTCGTCATCTTTAACCAGTTTGAGGATTTCGGCAACTACTTGTGGCATTACGAGGTTACCGGTAGCGCTATGGCTGAGGTGTTGGAGCGAGAAATGGGGCCGCGTGATGTCTACAGAGGCGTGGTTTTGACCACCGGCTCGGCCGGCACCATTGGCTGTGGGGATTACCTGAAAGAAATCATGCCCGCCAGTAGAGTCGCTGCTGGCGAAGCCCTCCAGTGTCCCACGCTCCTGATGAATGGCTTTGGTGACCACCGTATCGAGGGCATCGGCGATAAACATGTGCCCTGGATACATAACCTGAGGAACACCGACATAATAATAGGTATTGACGATAACGCCTGTATGGCGCTGGTGCGGCTTCTGAACGAGCCGGCCGGTCGTGCCTTTCTGGTGCAACGTGGCGTGCCGGATAAGCTGGTGGAAAGGCTCGATACGCTGGGCATTTCGAGCATTGCCAATATGCTGGCTGCCATCAAATTTGCCAGATGGTACGAGCTGGGCGGGCACGATATTGTGTTGACCATGTTTACGGATTCCATGGAATTGTACGGGAGCCGCCTCAGAGAGCTGCGCCGGCTATACGGCGAGTATACCGCAACGGATGCCGTTGCTGACTATCATCGCTATGTGTTAGGGTGTACGGTTGACAATGTGGAAGAGCTGGATTATCGGGGGCGCAAACGTATCCACAATCTCAAATATTTCACCTGGGTGGAGCAGCAGGGCAAGAGGGCCGATGAATTGAGCAGCCAGTGGTATGACCCCGACTATTGGGTCGCCATTCGTCGCAGTGCGGAGGAAATTGATGCACTGATCGAGCAGTTTAACGAGCGGGTGTTGTCCGGGTAGGAGACTTGCGATGCTCCGATTTCTAACTGCCGGTGAATCTCATGGACCCTCTCTGGTGGCTATCGTGGAGGGGTTGCCTGCGGGCCTGGAGGTTGATGTGGAAGCCATTGACCGCGAGCTGGCCCGCCGTCAGGGCGGCTATGGGCGTGGCGCGCGTATGCGCATTGAACAGGACAGAGTTGAAATCATCGGAGGCGTCATCGGTGGCAGGACGACTGGCGCGCCGGTTGCTCTGCGTATCGAGAACCGTGATTGGCCAAACTGGCGTGACGGTTGGGCAACCGGCGAGCTGCCCCCGCTGACGGTGCCACGTCCCGGCCATGCCGATTATGCTGGGATGCTCAAGTATGGTTTTGACGATGCTCGCCCGATCCTGGAGCGGGCCAGCGCCCGCGAGACCGCAGCGCGGGTAGCCGTCGGTGCGCTGGCTAAGCTATTGTTGTCTGATTGCGGCATCCTGATCGGCAGTTATGTCACTGAGATTGGCGGTGTCGCAGCTAAAGTTCCCGACTTGCCAGTGAGTGAACTGTGGGCACTGGCCGAGGCCAGTGACGTGCGCTGTCCGGATGCTGAGGCTGCGGTCAGGATGCGTACGGCTATTGACCAGGCGCGTCAGGCGGGTGATTCGCTCGGGGGTGTCTTTGTCGTCACCGCGACCGGTGTACCGGTCGGGCTGGGCAGCCATGTCCACTGGGATCGCCGGCTCGATGCCCGGCTGGCCGCAGCCTTCGTTTCCATACCGGCGGTCAAGGGAGTGGAGATAGGTCCGGCCTTTGACAATGCGCGCTTGCCTGGCACCTGTGTTCATGACGAGTTTGTATGGGCAGAAGGCCGTGTAACCAGGCTTTCCAACCGGGCCGGGGGTATTGAGGGTGGCATGAGCAACGGTCAGCCGATAGAGGTACGGGCAGCGATGAAGCCGATTCCCACCACCCTCAAGCCGCTGCGCTCTGTGGACCTGGCGACCGGGGCGGAGGCTGTCACTCAATATCAGCGCTCGGATGTATGTGCGGTGCCGGCGGCTGCGGTCGTCGGTGAGGCGATGATGGCCTGGGTGCTGGCAGAGGCGCTGGTGGAGAAGTACGGCGGTGACAGTCTGAGCGAGATGAAACGCAATATGGAGGGGCGGGGAAGTGGATGAGCTGCGTGACTATTTTGTACAGCGGACAGGTGAACTCCTCGATCTGTTGCGCAACCTGGTGGAGCTGGAATCTCCCAGCACCGACAAAGAGCTGGTTGACCGCTGTATCCATTTTGTGGCCGGGCTGGCCCGCGAGTGGGGGGCGCAGGTAACCGTCGTGCCACAGAAACGTCGGGGGGACCATATCCTGGCCCGCTGGCAGGGGAAGGAGAATGGCAAGGGGTTTCTGATCCTGTGCCACCTGGACACGGTCTGGCCGCAGGGCACGCTGGCCCGGCGCCCCTGGCGGGTAATGGAAGATCGTGCTTATGGCCCCGGTTGCCTGGACGATAAGGCTGGTGCGGTCGTTATACTGGCAGCGTTGCGAGGACTTGTGGAATTGGGGTTGTTACCCGCCCGTCCGGTAACAGTTATCTTCAATTCTGATGAAGAGGTAGGCACTCGTTCCTCCCGCGCGTTGATCGAAGAAGAGGCTGGACGGGCTGGTGTGGTTTTTTGCGTAGAGCCTGCTCTGCCTGACGGCGCCCTTAAAGTGGCCAGGAAAGGCACCGCCGGATACACCATCACGGCGTTGGGCCGGGCTGCTCACTCCGGTGCTGACCATGGGAAGGGCATTAACGCCATTGAAGAACTGGCCCATCAGATTCTGCGCCTTCAGCGTATGACCGACTACACCGCCGGCACAACCGTCAATGTCGGCCGGGTATATGGTGGTATGCGTACCAACATCGTGCCGGAGTGGGCCAGGGCGTGGGTGGATGTTCGGGTGCAGACGTTGGAAGAAGCCCGGCGCATTACTGAGGCTATCGAGGGTTTGCAGCCGGTGTTGCCTGAAGCGCGCCTCGTTATTAAGGGTGGGCTTAATCGCCCACCGATGGAACGCTCACCTCTGACGCTGGAGCCTTTGCAAAAGGCTCAACGGATCGCCTCTCAGTTGGGCATCACACTGACTGGTGGCAGCACCGGCGGCGCCTCAGATGGCAACTTCACTGCCGCGCTGGGGATCCCGACATTGGATGGCCTGGGTGCCGTCGGTGATGGTGCCCACTCTGAGGACGAGCATGTGATTATCCCCAGCCTTTCGGAGCGAGCATCTCTGATGGCCGCTCTGCTGAGCTGCTGGTGGTAGAGCGGGCCCGGGCAGGTTATTCGCCGGGCGGCCGCTCAGCTTTTTCAGCGTGCTCTTTCAATCGCCTGGCCATATCACGCAACTGCGTAAAGCTGATCGGTTTGAGCAGCGTCAGAGTGGCCTCCTCATGCAGCTCATCGGCTATGCGTGAATCGGCTGTGGCGATGATCACCTGGGTCCTGGCCAGCCGTGCTTCCCTCTTAATATACCGGAGAATGTCCGGGCCGGCCACGTTGGGGAGGTGCATATCCAGCACCACTACTGTGGGCACAACTTCCTTTAGCCTGGCCAGCCCTTCATCCCCTGTTTTGATAACCTCGCATACGAACCCTGCTGCCTTTAGAGACTCGTAGCATATGGTAGCGGCATCCTGATCGTCCTCGATGATTAATGCCAGTGGAGTGCTCACATCATCCCCCTTTCGGTCGCTCTCAAGAGTTGTGCCAGGTCGCGCAATCTTTTGTAGGTGACCGGTTTGACCAGAATCTGTACCACATCCTCGTGTTGGAAGGCGGGTTCATTTGCAAGAGCGAGATCGCCGGTGATAATGATAAAACGGGTCGGTGCCAGTTGTGCACTGGAGCGTGCGTATTCCAGTATCTCAGTTCCTGCCACGTGGGGCAGGTGCATATCCAGTACCACCAGGGCCGGCTGTACTGACTGCAGCTTTTTGAGGGCCTCATCGCCAGTCATAATGACCTCTACTTCGAAACCTCCGTCCAGCAAAGCCCGGGAAAAGATCTCTGCAGCATCTGGATCGTCTTCAATGACCAAAGCGAACGGTTTGCTGATGCTCATGGTTGACCTCTCTTTGTTGTATGGGCACGAGTGGCAGGGTGACGGTAAATGTACTCCCCTGCCCGACTACACTATGAAATGTGATTTCCCCTCCCATCAAATGGACCAGTTGTTTCACAATGGATAGCCCCAGGCCGGAGCCTTGATGTCTGCGCGTCATCGAACTATCAGCCTGGCGAAACGGCTCAAATATGTGTGGCTGTGCCTCCTCCGGGATACCACAGCCGGTGTCGGTGACTTCCATAGCCCAATGGCTTTTGTCCGGCCTGTAGATACGCACCCTTACCCATCCCTGCTCTGTGAACTTGATGGCATTACCTACCAGATTGAGCAGAATCTGATGGAGGCGCTGTCGGTCGCCGGCCAGTACAGATGGGAAATTTTCGTCAACGTAGCCGGTTAACTCCAACCCTTTTTCCTGCGCCAGAACCTCTGTGACGTTTAGCACCTCCTCCAGCAATTCTCGAGCTGTGAATGTGGATACCCTGAGCCTGATGATTCCTGCTTCAATCTGTGCCTGGTCCAGCAGATCGTTAACAATGCTCAAAAGGTGTCTGCTGTTGAGCATGATTCTATCTATCGCCCTGGATTGCTTATCTGTGATGGGGCCATAGACGTGCTCTTTTAGCATCTCGGCGTAGCCTATGATGGCATTGAGCGGGGTGCGCAGTTCATGGGAGACCCGCGAGACAAAAGCGCTCTTCATTTGTTCTACCTCGGCTTCGCGGGTGAAGTCCCTGAATACGGCTACCGTACCGGTTTTCCTCCCCTGGTCATCCCGCACCGGGGCGAAGCTGGTGAACAGCACCTTTTTTCCCCAGCGGAATTTGAGGGCGGGAGCGTTTATATTCGCACCGTTGAGCAGGCTGAGGATCGCCTCCCTGTCATCCGGGTTTACGTTCCCTGCTATTAAAGTATCCATGTCGTTTCCCACAATCGCTTCGAGCGGGAGGCCGATCAGTCTGCCCATAGCCGGATTCGCCATCCTGGCACGGCCGGTAGTATCGAAAACGATGACGCCGTCGGCGATGCCCTCAAGGATGGCCTGGTTGCGACTGAGCGCCTCAGCCAGATCGCGGGTGCGTTCCTCTACCCGCCTGTCCAGCTCCCGGTTTATTGTGCGTAGTTCGCCCAGCGCGCCTTCCAACGTGCGTGCCGCAAGCCACGATACGGTGGCGAGCAGGAAGAAGACGAGCATGGCGAATGGGTTGGGCAGACCCTCTGCGAAGCTCAATTTTATGGCCGCGATCGCTGCGCTGCACAGGGCAGCCATGATGAAGCTGGCGGGTGGGGGCAGGATGATACTGCCCATCATAATCGGTATTGCGAAGACGAGCAGGCCACGCCCATCGGTGACTTCTTCAGGCTCATCGGTGATGGCCGCTGCAAAGATCAAAAATATCAGGAACAATGTCGCTGCCAGCCAGCCGGCAACGTAGCGGCCGATCAACAGGAGCAGCAGAGAAATGATTATTACCACACTGCTGCCCAGGTACGCTGTCAGTCTGTCCTGTCCGGCCCACTCTGCACCTCCAATGTCAAGGGCCAGCGTTACCAGCAATGCTGATATTCCTGTGATCAGTGTTCCTGTCAGCAGAATGTTGAGCAGTCTGCGTCGCCTGGCGTCGTCCGGGTCGGTCGTGGGGATCTCGACCAGGGACTTTATTGAGCGTACTATAGCTTTGCCCATTGTATTCCTCAACTGAATTCACCTACAGCGTTCCAAAGGTCTCCTGATAAAGTATCAATGCCGCCAGGACTGCAGCCCTGACCACGTCGTAGGGCACATATAGTGGCTTGCCTATCCAGATCGGCGGATAGTCGTAATCGCAAAACTCGCCTTCTGTTTCCGTTAGTATATACTCTACCCCTTTTCGTAGCAAGTCTCTGTCTATCGGGAAAAGCCTGGAACAGTAGATCAGGGCGGTCAGTGTGTAGGCTGTTTCCTCTACGGTGCCGCGGTCGAAGAAGCCCCAGGAACCATCATCACGCTGAGTATGCACCAGCCAGTCAACAGTGCGGCTGCATTCGGCAAGTATTCGCGGTGTGGCCCTGGTGATGCCGATCAGCACATGGGCAGTGGCGTAATAGGGGGAGGCATGCCATTTGTCCACCCAGTAAGTATCAAAAATACGACTGCCCAGGAGGAAGGCCAGGATGCGATCCCGGCTGTTGTTTCTGTCGGGGTAATCCGGGAACAGGCTCAGGGTCTCCAGGGCATGGATATTGGCGCCGATGCTGGGGTTACGTTCATAATCATATGTCCGGAAGACATACTTTTCCCGGTCCTCGAACCTGGACAGGACGGTCGGGTCCACCTGGTAACCTGCCAGCTTAAGCAGGCGCAATGTAACGGAGGTGGTATCCCCATCCTCGATGCCAAAAGTCGTGTCCAGCCCGATGCCCCGTTCGCTTAAATTGGCGTGGAGCGTTTCCCAGGTGGATTGGTCTGCCAGCTCAGAAAGGGAGTCACAGCAGAAGGATAGTGTGTGCAGCACCCAGGCCAGCTCGTAGAGTGTGCAGGGGTAAAGGTAGACCACATGATGATTGTGATTCAGCACGTGCTGCAGGTAGGCAAGAGCACGTTCATCCTTACATCCCTGCCGTAGCAGGTAATAGCTCGTAGTGGCCGGTGAGTTGCCGAGGCTGCCATTCACTGCGAGAGCCTGAGCCATCTGCTCCGGATCGCCTTCCCTGCCGAGGAATTCGAGCGAGTGGATGGTACTCACTCGTGGCGAGTACAGCAACGCCGGTGGGATAAGGCTGAGCTTCTCACGGCGGATGCGTCCGTAACCGCAGGTATGGCGCGGGACATCAAGCCCAAGTTCCAGTGCTTCTATCAGTAGGGTGGGCATAATCAGCTCAAACCCGACCAGCTCGAAAGGGTCATTGTGCAGGCGATGTAGATTGTGCCATATATAACGTTCTCCCTTTTTGATGGCAGCCTCCACTTCTTTGCCCCTACCACGTTCCTTCAACGCGATGAGTGCTATCAATGTGCACAGGATGCGGTCGTGATAATACTGGATCGCGCCGCCCCAACTGCCGTCAGGCAACTGGTTTTCGACCAGCCAGTCAATCAGGTGTGGCCAGCGTGCTCCCTCTGTACCGTCTGCAGGCAGTCTTGCCATCCATCCAATGTCGTAAGGACTGGGCCCCATGCGTCCCCTGAGCCCCCGCACCAACTCACGGGCTTGTGCTTTAAGGTCCAATCTGGTGTCCTCCTCTCTACGGTTTAGCTAACCTGTGGGCAGGTTAGGGTAATTCGGAAACTTCACCTGGGGCAGCGGGTACCATACTCCCCCTTTTTGTATCCCCACTCCCAGTACCTGGCCCAGGTTGGTCTTGTAAAAGTCGCGCATCCATGTCAGCTCTTCAGGGGTGAGGCCGGCGTAGCCAGATTCGTCCACGCGGCGAGAGTATAGATGATCGTACAGAATTGCCCTCAGTGTGTAAGTGTCAAGATACGGCGAGGGGCTTACGGTGAAGTAGAGATCCTCGCTTCCGGTGGCCAGCAGTGGCATGTCGAAAGCTGCAGGTCTGTCGAAGCCTATGAAGAGGTCCACCGGTTCTACATACTCCCCGTAATAGGCCTCAATGATTTCCCGCCTGGTCGGGAGGCGGCCGTGTTTTTGATAAAACTGGACGCCGATCTCCGCCACCGTCTCAGTCGCATCGTGGGCACAGACGCCAAAGAAGAGGCGGAAGGAGCGGTGGTGAGCGGTACGTCTGGCCAGTTCATCGTAAGCCTCGATCACCACCGCGTAGGGGGTATCCTGCAAGTAGCGCTGTAAGTCACCGTAGACACGCACACGTACATCGTATGAGGCATAGAAATCGAGCAACTCCTGGTCGCGGACGCACCATAGCAGGCCCGGCAGGATAAGCTGCGTATATTCGTCTCCTCGTTCCAGCAGGTCTGGCCCAAAGATGGGTGTTAACAGCGTTTCGATGCCGTGATCGAAGATAAGCCGATAAAGTTCGATCTGCCGGCGCCAGGTGAATCGCATGTACGCTTCTGCGAAGTTGCGTCGTGCTTCCTCTGGATATTCGAGCATGAACCAGCGTCGCGTGCCGTTGATCGGAAAGACACATACCCTGGTGCCGGCTTCTCTCACCAGACGGGCTACTTCGGCTGTGGGCAGTTTTTGGAAAGTCTCAAAATCCATAGGCTTTACTCGCTCTCTCGCGGGCCGCAGTTTTTACCCACAATTGTCTGACAATCAGTGCGTAAAAGGCCAGGATGACGATCATGACCAGTGGGACGTAGATGGCGGGATCGGTCAGGATGAATGGTCCTGGCACGATCACGTCGAAGCCGAATATGACCACGCTGAGGATCTGCCACAAATCCAGGAAAGCGTAGGGAAGGAAAACAGCCCATGCCAGCAGTCTCTCTCTATTCTGCTTGAGCGTCGCCAGCAGGTAGGTAAATATGACTATGCTGTAAGTGACTTCCCATACCACGTCAAGCCAGATGAAGGCAGCCAGGTACAGGGCAAAGGCCAGGTCCAGGCTCAGGCTGGGATCGGCTGGGCCCGAGTGATGCCGGGCATGTAAGCAGCGCAGGCTCACTGCTGCCAGGGGTAACAGGAGCAGCAATTTGATCCCCGTCACCAGGTGCAATGTATCTGGCGATACTCCCAGCAGATATACGACAATCTGGGTAATTGAGTGATCATACCCCAGGAATGGGGCATCAGGGCCACGCCATACCAGATTGCTCCGCATGTTGATGAGGAAGCGGAAGTAGTCTACATACTGCCTCAGGCCGTATGCAGGGCCTGCTGCGAGCATGACTATCCCCACGATAAGCGCGTATGCTGCGAGGGTGAGGAGCATCAGCCGGACGGAGAAACGCCAGCGGCCGTTGAGGAGTGGCACAGCAGCCGCGAATGCCCACTGGGGCTTGGTCTGCAGGATAATAGAGAGCCACAACAGTGCCTGGCCCAGTTTTTCGTCCAGCACAGCCTCGATCAGCAAAGTTGCCAGCAGGGCCATAAATACGTAGATATTGAGATAGCCCAGGTCGGCCCAGAACTGGGAGAAGACAAGCCAGAGCGGCAAACTCCAGGTGAGCACCTCCCCGGCTCTGTGGAGTTGCAGGCGCTGGAAAATGCACCCCCATCGCTGGTAGAGCAGTATGTAGGCTGCAATATGAAGCAGGGTAAGGATAACCATCACTGCAGGCAGGGGCAACCAGAGGAATGGTGTAAACGCCAGTGCGTAAGAGGGTGCATACTGATAAAACTCTACGTAGTCGAGCCTGCCCTCAGGGTAGAGAGGCTGCCTTGCCCACAGGTTGCTTGCCGCGTCCAGATATAGCTGGAGGTCGTATCCTTCGCTTCCTCCCTGCAGCACCCCTACCAGGAAGACGGCATGGATCATCAGGCGTAACAGCGCATAAGCTGCTGCCGCTATCACAAGGATGCGAAATAACCTGGATTGTCTCCACTGCTTTTGGAGCATAGACGCCTTATTCTCTCCGGATTACTTCTACGGCGGGAAGCCTGCTGGCCCACCATCCCGGTATGATGCTGCCCATCATACTTATTGTGACTACCGTCGGAATCAGCAACAGCACATAATAAGGGTTGAAAGAGGTGTGTACCTTCCCAAAGCCGTACATCTTCGATAGCGTGTCCAACAGGATGCGGGTGAATGTCACACCCAGTGGAGAACCGATCAGGGTCGCTCCAAGGCCCAGGCATCCCGCTGTAACATTTACCATCGCGATAACCTGCACAGGTGTCATCCCTAATGCCTTGAGGACACCGAGCACACGTGATTTTTCCTGTATTGCCAGGAGGGAGGTGTTGAATACGTTAATCAGGGCCACAGCAATGAGAATGGCAGACAGTACCAGGACAGCCAGTTGCAGGTACAGGATGGATTCCGGCGGGTTCCTGGCGATCAGCGAAAGGCTCAGATCGTCGTTTGTCCCGCGTTTCAGATAGTGCCGCAACTGCTCTGTGTCCACGAGAGGCGCGAGCTTCAGATAGTATACTTTTGGTTCGACGTGCCCGAGCAGCCGCTCCAGGGTGGGCAGCGGAGCGATCAGCATCTGACCTGCGTTGCTTCGCTCGGCATACCTGCCGACGATTCGCCAGGCGATTGGCCTGTTCTCCTTATCCTTGATGGTGACCGTGATGGTATCCCCCACTCTCAGCCCCAGCCAGTCCAGCAGTCCTTTGCCCGCGATGGCCTCATGCGTGCGGCTCCCTTCGGCACGGAAGAAGCGGCCTTCTTCTATGCGGAAAGGGAAGGCATCCAGATCGCCCTGCACGGCTCTGACTTGAAATGAGTATCCCTCACGGGTTTTGACCTCCACGATCTGCTCACTGTAAAAAGCCACCACGCCAGGCGCCTGGCTCAGGAGCAATCGTGTTTTGTTGTGAGATGTCTGCTCTCTGGTTACCACAGCGTCGTATACAATACCCACCAGTGATGGGTCGCTGACGTAGGTTTTGAGCGTATCGTTCAAAGTCAGGCCGAATACAATGCCCACCACGCCCAGTGTCAGATTAAGCCCGGTCAACAATGAACGAAGCGGTCTGACGAACAGATCATTGATACCCAGGACCATAGAGACGGGCAGGCCCAGATGGTAAACAAGCCTGAGTGGCAGAAGGAGTCTCCTGTGTGGTGGCTCCGCGCCTGTGGTGATTGCCTGGATAGTATTGGTCCTGGCTCCCCTGCGGGCGGACCGCCACGTGGCCCAAACGACAGTACCGTTCACGCATAACAGCACGAGCGCGATAAGGGAAATGTCCACACGGGGGCGCAGTGTGGTGCTTAATGAGACGGCCGCGCTTTTCAGGGGTAGTGGTGAGAGCAGCATCCCTGCCAGAATGCCTGCCAGGCCGCCGATCAGTCCCAGGATCAGATACTGGCCGAGGTAGAGCGCCAGCACCTGGCCGCTGGTGAAACCGATCGCCTTGAGGATGCCGATTTGTCTGAATTGGGAGAGTACCGTTGAACTGACGCTGGTGGCGATCACCAACGCGGCAGCCAGCAGCGCAAAGATACCAAAGGCGCCGAGGAAGACGAAATTGAGCTGTACCTCGAACATGGCCGATTGTCTCACGTCTCGCCAGTCGGTGTGGCTTTTGATGGCATCTTTACGGAGAATGGCCCTGGCCCGCGCTATTATTTCATCCACGGCCTGGGGGTCGGCCAGGCGCAATCCCAGCGACCATCCCCAGGTCTGGCGATCGGGGAACAACCGGCGGAATGTCTCCTCACTGAGGTAAACGTAAGGAGGCTGGTTGCTGCGATAAATGTCCCACATCGGGTCATAGGCCATACCGACGACATGGAGCATGACTTTTTTGCCGTCGGCGCGCTCCAGGCCTATCACATCACCGACCGAAATGGGATACAGGTAAGCCAGGTCCCGGCTGACCAGCAATTCGTTCTTGTGCGGCTCAGGGTAGCGACCTCGCTGGATCAGGAGGCGGTTCACATTGGGCTGCTGTGCGGGGAGGGCCTGTATGCTTACCCAGGCCCGCTCACTGCCGACGTAGACGCGGTTGGGCATGCTGTAGCGCAGGCCGGTGCTGTCTACAACTCCTGGCAGGGACTCGATGCGCGCGATGTCACGTGGCCCGACCCGCTCCCGGTCGAAGTACAGCCACACGTGAGCTGCGTTGAGTTCCTCAAATGCCCGGTCATAGGGTGCTCCGGCGTTAAGCAGTGTTGCCAATGCAAGTGTAAGCAGCATGGCAGAGGTGGCAAGCGCTCCGGTGATAAGAGCGGAAAGCACTGGCCGTCCCAGAATATCAGCTTTGATCTTCTGAAGCACTGCGACCATGGCTAACCCAACCCCGCCAGTCTACCAGCTATGCGCGATGGATTGCCGCCTGGCATACGGTCCACAATGCGCCCATCGTGAAGGAACAGAACGTATCCGGCATAAGCTGCCACCAACGGATCGTGTGTCACTACCAGGATGGTCTGGCCATCCAGGTTGCACTCGCTCAGAATCTTCATCACTTCTTGACCGGCCGCTCTGTCCAGATTGCCGGTCGGTTCGTCGGCCAGCAGGAGGAGAGGGCGGTTGATCAGCGCCCGGGCGATGGCCACTCGCTGCTGCTGCCCGCCGGAGAGTTCCCAGGGGTACTTGTGTCTCTGATCGGCGATCCCAAGGCGGGCCAGCAGTTCCTCCGCGCGCCGACGAATGGCCTTGCGGTCTCCATTGGCAAGCAGTCCTGGCAGTTCCACATTGGCCTGCACAGTGAGATTGTCCACCAGATTGAAGAACTGGAACACGAAACCGATGTGAATGCGTCTGAAACGTGCCAGCTTCGTCTCGTCCATTGTGGACAGGATGTGCCCGCCGACGTTGACGGTGCCGCTGGTGGGCCGGTCCAGTCCTCCCATCAGGTGCAACAGCGTTGACTTCCCGCTCCCGGAAGGTCCCATCACGGCCACGAAGTCGCCTGCGGCTATGTTGAGCGAGACACTCCGCAGGGCTTCGCAGATCACGTCGCCTGTACGGTAGAGCTTCCTGAGCTCCTTTACTTCAACCAGAGCTCCCATCGGCAGGCTCGGCATCCTTATATAGCGTGCTCTGGGGCATTGCGCCATAACGTGCCACCCATTTTCCCACCCCGTGCAGTAACGTGCCCCTGCCTGCGAAAACAGCATAGCAATTCTTCTCAAGTTGAAACCCCAGCCGGCGCTTCATCTCGTATGCGCCGCTCCCTCCGCGCAGGATGCGTACTCCGCTCTCTATTGCGTGTTGGATGGCGGCGTAGAAAAGCTGGAAGTAGACATATTTGACTTCGTAGTCGAGGCCTAACAGAGCAAGGAAACGTGCATCACCGTCTCCGAGGAGCAGGCCGCAGCCGACCATACGGTCCTCTATGGAGGCAGTTATCCAGGTTGCGTCAACGAGATATGCTTTTTCCAACATTTCCCGTCCCCAGGGGTGGGGTGGTGATTTGTGATGTTTATCCACGTTGTGGATCAGCGCCATTGCCTGTTCCACAACATGTGGTTCCAGTGGAGCTGTCAGTTGTTGGCATTTGATCTGGATGGCCTGATCGGCGGCGCGGTTGCGGTGGCGGCGGTAGTCTTTGCGCACCGATTTCGGGAGGTGGGCCAGGTAATCCTCGAAATTAGACCAGGTAATGTGTAGACATGTGCCCGGGTCAGCGATGCTTGTGGCTGTGAAACTGCCTGACCAGGCAGGCAGGCGGGCCTCTTCCTCTTCAAGGTAGTCAAATAGCACAAATGAAGCCTGGCAGCGTTGTGCTTCTTGCAGAGCAGCCCTGGTAATGAGCTTTAATGCTTCATCGCGCAGTGGTGGTGGGGGCAGGATCAGGCCTGAGAGGCTGGTCAGGGGAGAGCGACACACAAATAGCGGCCGATGGCGGAGCAGGGCCTCGAGTGGACGGCGCACTGCTGGCAGCGGGATTGGCAGTGGCTCTCGTCTGTTAACCCAGAATGTGGCGCGACCTGCTGGCTCACCCCGGTGTGATATGAGGATGTATACAGGCGGATCATTGCGCAGGACGGCCTCGCCGAAGCGATACCAGCGGTACCCTGCGAGTGGATAGCGCTTTCCCAGGTGATCCCAGGCGGTGTGTTCTATTTCCTCAACGCTGTGGGCGATTTGGAGCTCAAGTGCCATACGCCGCTCCGCCTGGCCCCAGTTTACTGGCTCGCTTGAAGGCGAAATGACGCTCCTCTTCCACCCGGTAGCGCTCAAGTTTCAAAGGCGAGTTGGCGAGGGCGTGGAAGTGCGTGCGGGTAAGCTCGAGGTGGCGGATGGGCAATCCTCCCCAGTTTTCCAATGCGGCCAGTAACCCTGCTGTCTTATCTCCTTCCCAGAGTGAAACGTCGGGGAACAGAGCTGCTTCTGCTTCATCCTTATCTCGGTGTATACACGCATAGCCGATTTCCTGGCCGTCCTGGTACAGAATGAGATGCTCTCCTTTGGGCAGGTACATTTGTTTGAGCAGCGTGGATGCCGCTTCTAAGCCGTCTGGTCCGGCCACCTGCTCTACCTCATGCAATCTCCAGCGTCTCCAGGCCTCCAATGCCGTTTTTCTGCCCACTTTCTCGATCGTCAGCCCTGTAAGGGGAGTCCTCGGGAACTCCGTGCTCAGGACTCGCGCTCTTACCGTAGCCAGACCAAGAGGATGCCCTCCGCGAGCGACAATTAGCCTGTGGACAGCTTCATTTCCAGGCGCTACGGCTGTGGCCAGGGAGGTACATCCCAGGCGGGCGGCCTGTTCTTCGATCATCAATACGGTTTGTACGCCAATGCCGCGTTGCTGGTATTGGGGGAAAAGCCCCAGAGTGTTGATAAAGTAAAGCTTTTCCCAGCGTACCAGCCATACCATGCCGGCGTGCTTGCCTGAGACAAAGATGAAGTAGGGATATGAGCGCAGGAATCTTGCCAGCATGTAGCCGTACTCAAGCAGGCTGGAGAGGGCCCACGGCCGTGCCAGCAGACGGTCAGCCAGAGGGTCACGGCCGCGCACGATTTCCAGGTTCAGACGCAGGAACGGTATGGCCTGCCACAAACGCACAGGCACAAATTCCACTTTTGGCGTGTTATTCATTTATGGCCTCCTGTGCAGCATATAGCCCTATCGGTAAGAGCGGCAAAACCACGGTGAAGGTGCTTCCCTGCCCGACCTTGCTCTCCAGAAGGACTTCTCCTCCCATCATTTGAGTTAACTGCTTGACAATAGAGAGCCCCAGTCCGGAGCCGGAATGTTTCCGTGTGGGGGAACCGTCTACCTGTCTGAAGGGCTCGAAGATGTAGGATTGGGCTTCTGCAGGGATGCCGCAGCCGGTATCAGATACCTCCAAAGCCCAGCGTTCCGGTTCAGGCAGGTAGACACGCACGGTGACTTTCCCTGTGTCGGTGAATTTGATGGCATTTCCGACCAGGTTTATCAGAATCTGCTGCAATCGCTGGGGGTCGCCGAGTATCCTGGCTGGCACGTCATCGGTGATGTGACTGCTGATGGACAATCCTTTGCTTGTCGCCAGCACTTCCATCACCTCCAGCACGTTTTTGATAAGCACGGCAGGGGAAAACGGCTCTAACTTGAGCCTGAGTGTGCCGGCCTCGATCTGAGCCTGATCGAGAAGATCGTTGACGATGCTCAGCAATTGTCTGCCGTTGACGCCGATGCGTTCGGCGGCTCTGGCCTGGGCCTCCGAAAGTGGGCCGTAGACGGCTTCTTTTAGCATATCGGCATATCCGATGATAGCGTTGAGTGGTGTGCGTAACTCGTGTGAGACTCGGGAAACAAAAGAGCGTTTCAAGCGCTCTATTTCTGCCTCACGGGTGAAGTCGTGGAACACAGCAACGGTGCCGCTGTACCTGCCGTAAGCATCGAGGAGCCGGGCAAAACTGGCCAGGAGCGTCTTATTGCCCCAAACGATCTTCAGGGAGGCAGGGTGTTCGAGTTTACTTTCTTCCAGCAGGTGACAGATAATCTCCTGGTCCTCCTCCCTTACATCCGTGCACATAAGCTTCCTGAGAGAGGTCCCGATGATCTGTTCGTAGGGCCTCCCGATCATCTGCCTCATTGCGGGGTTTGCTATTGTGACCACTCCCTGCTCGTCTAGGACTATGACGCCATCGGCAATACTGGAGAGGATGGCCTGGTTCTTGCTCGCTTCGGCCTGCTCGCGTGCCAGGGCTCTTGCCAGCTCGCGCGTGCGCTCCACGACACGTTGATCCAGCTCCTGGTTGAGGATGCGCAGGTCTTTCAGAGCGTTTTCCATGCCGCGGGCTGCTATCCACGTGACGAGAGCGATCACGAAGAAGGTCGGGATCAGCGAGACGTCCATTCCGGTGTGTAAAACACTTAATTTGACCCAGCTTATCGCCAGGCTGGTCAGCATAGCCATAACAAAACTGGCCGCCGGGTGGATCAGAAAGCTGGCCATGACGATTGGGATCGGAAAGACAAGCAAGAGTTTGCCGGAGGTGGCTGATACCGGATCGGTGAAAGCTGAGGCCAGCACGGCAACAAGTAATATCGTGGATGCCAGATAGCCAGACACATAACGGTTCAGCAGATATACTGCCACGGCTCCGGCGAGCACAGTAGGAAAGCTGATCAGTGCCAGATATGGGTTCTGAGGAGGTGCTCCCAGCCCTATGCCGGCAAGCGCGAATGAGAGTAATGTGGTGAGCGCGGTCAGGATAACCGTGTATACCAGCAGGATGTTAAGCAGTTTTCGCCGCCGCGCGTCGTCTGGGTCCGTGACCGGTATGTTTAGAAAAGCCTTTATCGCAGCCCACTTAAACACGTTATCCCCCTGAGTGTGAACTCTCACCACACTTTACACCATTTTGTCACCCGATGGGTTACAGTTCTGTTACAATGCCATTTCTTGGGGTGGGCGGGGCGAAATTCCGCGGAAGCAGGCCTACAGAGGTGGTCTGATGTTGCTATGTGCGCCAGTGGGAAACTGGAGGTACCGCTCGGTCGCCGCCTCCAGATTGGAGTAGACACCGCGGTAGGGTGGGGGGAGGAGTGCTGCGATCTGGTACATAATCTCGTCAGCCATCTGCTGGCGCACCTGGCGGGTTATCCGGTCCGTTTCACTTTTAAGGTAGAAAGGTTGCCCTACCACGATATGGAAATCAGTGCGACGCAGGCGGGATATGTTTTTCCAGAACCTTTCTCCACCGTAATACACAAGGGGAAGTATTGGCGCACCACTGCGCAGTGCCAGAAAAGCGGAACCAGGGTGACCACGTTGCAGACGGCCGTCTCCGCTGCGGGTCCCCTCCGGTGCTATTGCTACGATTTTGCCGACCTTCAGTGCCTGCAATGCCAGCCGGAAGGCAGTGACATCGGCCTCGCCGCGTCGAATGGGAATGCCTCCCCACAGACCGAACAGCAGTGGCCCGAGGATAGGGTTTTTCAAAGTCTCGGCCTTGACAAAACCTGTAAGCGGGCGGGGCTGCAGGTGTGTATAGACGACGGGTACTTCCAGGAAGTTGATGTGGTTGGTAACCAGTATTAACGGCCCTTGCTGTGGTACATGTGTCAGGTGGGTTGTGTCAACGCGGCACAGGATATCGCTCAGCGTTTTGATGGACGTGGTCAGTAAACGGAAGACGGGCCTGCTATTATTTTTGGAGCAGGAGCTACCCATATGGCTCACGTCACTTCCTCCGGCGGTGAGGAAATAACCTCGATCTGGGACGGCAGCAGCTCTACCTCGAGTCGCTCTGCTGCGGTGCATACAGTCTCACCATCGGCATGGGCTGGCAGAACGCCTTTGAGCGCTGTAACGACAACATGTCGTGCTCTGGTCATACAGATCGGCTCCTGGGTGGCCTGGGTACCGCGCAGGAAGTGAGGAATGAGGCTGAAGATACGCAGACGGTTGACCTCGCGTGCTATGCACAGGTCGAGTAGTCCATCGTTCGGTTTGCTGCTGGGGGCCATGTGGAAACCGCCTCCCATACGCCTCCCGTTCATTATTGAGATCATCAGGGATGGCTGCGTGATCAACTGATCGTCATATTCGATCCGGCTGAGCGGGGCCTTATAGTATAGGAATACCGTTTTGAGCACGGCGACCAGGTAGGCAGGGAAGCCGCTCAGTCTGGTCATCTTGCTTGCCAGGAATCCTACCACAGCGTCGAAACCGATACCGATGCCGTTACCGAAATAGCGGCCCTCGGGGTGGTCGCTGCTTATCACATGGCCTACGTCCACTGTGCGGCGGTAGCCATGCGCCAGTGCCTTACAGCCGGCTTCCAGATCAATGGGGATGCCCATCCCGTACGCGAAGTCGTTTCCCTGGCCTGTGCACAGAACTCCCAGAGCGGGTCTGCTGTTTTTGTCGCCTGAAGGGATGGTCATAAGGCCGTTAAGCACCTCGTTGACGGTACCATCTCCGCCCACGGCGACTACAACATCGCATCCTTCCTGGGCTGCTTCTCTGGCCAGTTCGGCGGCGTGCCATGGGCGTTCTGTGTACACCAGGTCGAAGTTGAGGCTGTAGCTGGTTAGTAAGCGTTCAATACGGGGTAGTGATTGTGTGCTGGTGCCGCGGCCGGCGGCCGGGTTGAAGATAAGTCTGTATCTGAGCATGATTAGATTTTATCATGTTTTCGCAGAGTGGCAAAATGGCTCGATCGTAGGGCAACTGCTCGCAGTTACCCTACAATCTTTGTGTTCACTCCGGCTTGGGCCAGTCTCCAGACCGCGCCCTACGCCGCCACGACCGGCCACAGCGTAGGACAACTGCGAGCAGTTGTCCTGCAATCTTTGTGTTCCCTCCGGCGCGGGCCTGTCTCATCGCCACGATGAGTGAATCTTATCCCGCAGCAGGTTCTGTGCTATAATTGGATGATTGCAAAAGTACTCCTGGGAGATGGAGCGTGTTGGAGCAAATTGAGATAGCTACTGCAGGGCAACAGGCGTTTCATGATATTACAGCGCAGGTACAGGCGGTGGTCAACCGGAGTGGGGTGCGGGAGGGTATGTGCTTTATCTTCTGCCCTCATACCACTGCTGGTCTGACACTTAACGAGAACTGGGACCCTGATGTGCGGCACGATATGGGCATTGGGCTCGATGCCATCTCTCCCGGGCGGCCAGCCTATCGCCACAGCGAGGGCAATGCACCAGCCCACCTGAAATCGTCACTGGTGGGTGCCTCTCAGGCAATACCCGTTTCTGCAGGTAAGCTGGCGCTTGGTGCCTGGCAGGGTATTTACCTGGCCGAGTTTGATGGCCCGCGCCGCCGTAAGGTCCTGGTCAAGGTGATGGCAGGGTAAGATGATCGTAGAGCAGAATTGTCTGGACCGTATACTTCCCACCGTGCAGAAGCCTGGCCGTTACGTGGGTGGCGAATATAACAGCGTGGTTAAAGAGTGGGATGCTGTTTCTGTCCGGGTGTGCCTGGCATATCCGGATGTCTATGATCTTGGTATGTCAAATCTGGGGCTGGCGATACTTTACCATACCCTCAATATGCTACCTGATGTGCTTGTGGAGCGCACCTATCTGCCGGCGGTAGATATGATCGCTGCAATGCGTGCTTCTGGTATACCGCTCTACAGCCTGGAAAGCCGGCACGCTCTCTCCGATTTTGACATCATTGGTTTCAGCCTGCCATACGAACTGGTCTACACAAATGTGCTGGAAATGCTTGATCTGGGAGGGGTGCCGCTTCGTTCCGCGGAGCGTAGTGCGTCTCATCCGCTGGTTATTGCCGGTGGTCACGCCACTTTCAACCCGGAGCCTATGGCTGATTTCATTGACCTTTTTGTGATCGGCGATGGAGAGGAGGCGATAGTTGAACTTGTGCGTGCGTATCATGAGTTACGTCTTGAATCGCGGGACACGCAATTGCTTGCTCTGGCCGGCATACCGGGTATCTATGTTCCGCGCTTTTACGATCCGCGCTATCATACCGATGGCACTATCGCTGCGATAGAGCGGCTTTCTGCCAAAGTTCCGTTGC
>DAOTYA010000041.1:0-17725 GCA_034435075.1 Anaerolineae bacterium | reverse complement strand
CCTTGCCCCTGCCCCTGGCCCTGCCCTTGTCCTTGTCCCTGGCCCTGACCTTGACCCTGCCCCTGGCCCTGTCCTTGTCCTTGTCCCTGGCCCTGAACCCGCCCCGACGCCCGCTGACCGCTCTGCCCGGCGCGGGCGATGGTACCGGACACATCCCGTGTCCGGTCGAGTGCCCGGGCCAGTGCCTGCTGTAAAGCTATCTCGCTGGACGCGTTACGCAGGGCTGCAGCCGCTGCCTGCGCTTCCGCAGGCGAGAACTCACCGCTGCGCAGGCCCCGGGCCAGTTGACTGAGCGCAGCAGCAAGTTCCATATCACTGCCGGCGAGCCGACCGGCAGCCTCGGAGAGCATATCCGCCAGCGCCTCACGTTGCTCGACGGACATTGTGTCGGCCTGTCCGACCAATTGCTCCAGCAACTGCGTTGCTTCATCGAGTTCAGGCAGGCGCTCCCGGTCCGGAGCACCGGCCAGCGCAGCCAGGTCAGCAGCCAGTCCTTCCAGTGCCGTCCTCCGTACTGCATACTGAGGGTCAATCCTGCGGCGCAGCGCCTCCTCCAACTGCGCCAGATCGGCGAGCGCACGCTCACGATCTCCAGGGTTGGCGCGCAGGCGCTCGACAGCCTGGCGCAACTGGCGCAACAGCTCCTCACGTGCAGCCGGGTCAATTGCCTCATTGGTTATCAGCTCGTCGGCGGTCTGTTCCAGCTTCCCGGCCTGCTCCGCGATGGCAGCACGTATGGCAGCCCGTGTGGCCAGCACCTCGTCCATAGGATTGGGCAGAATGCTCAGCAGCAAAGCGACGACAAACAACCCTCCCGCGCACAGCAACGGCCGCCGAGGCCAGCGCAGCGGGAAAGCAGTACGTGGGTCAACAGTTTGAGCCACCCTCAGTGCATCTTCCTGCTGCCGTGTCACCAGCTCCGGATCGAATCTGATAGCTCTGGAGAGATCGGCCGAAAGCTCCAGCGCTGTCGCCAGCCGATCGCGCAGGCCGAGTTCCGCGTCAGTACAGCGGGCAACCCGCGCCAGTGAGAGCGGGCGTAGCAGGCTGTAGCCGACCACGCCACAGGCCCACAGCACAGACCCTGCCCAGGTCAGGCGGTCGTAGTGCGGCAGCGGGAACAGCCGTCCGACCAGGTGCACCAGCACCGCCAGTGCGAGCGGCATCCAGAGCGAACGCACAATCAGCAGATGCCCATCGCGCAGGCGTAGATACCGGCGTAACAGGCTGAGTAGCGGCAGAAGTTCAGTTTCTTCCATAGTATGCACCTGTTCACTCCTCACCCAATAAAGCCCGCTGCGCCTTTTCTCTCAGCCGTGCCTCACCCAGCGCCTCGTCATAAGGACGCTCCAGTAAACGCTGTCTCACCTCCGGCGAGAGCATATTTGCTGCGTGGATGTAGTAGCTGTCCAGCCTCCAGACACCGTCTGGGTGATATAACAGCGAAGCGACCAGTGGCAGGCTCAAGCCGGCGCCTGGACGGAGTTCCCCGTCCTCTGTGCTATAGACCCGGCAATAAACCCACAGGGAGGCCTGCACCTGGCTGCCATCAGGAGCGAAGCCGGAGATATCCAGCACCTCCAGGTCACAAAATGATCCGGCGTTGGAGAGCTGCTCATAATCCTGCGGCATTATATTCTGCATCAAATTCTGTACCACGAAACCCTCCAGCATCTCCTCGACTTCAGCCGGTGAAGGGGGTGTGGGGAGTGGCACCGGCGTAGGGGTAGGCAGCGGAGTAGCGGTAGGAAGATCAGCAACTTCCAATTCCACAAATGCACCTGGAGCGGTTGTCGGCACAGGAAGCGACTGCATGGAGGAGACCCTCAGGCCGGTTGAACCCCAGTCGGTGCCAAAAACGACACCCAGCTCACCGGCCACCAGGAGCATTATAAACAGCCGCAGAAGCCAGCCTTTCCACCCGATCCTCCAACGCCGCACCGGTCTGACCAGTTGGGCCGTCACTAGCCAGAGCATCACCGTTAGTGCCATATACACCGCGGTCGTGTATTGCCATAACGGTCTGAAGAGCTTCCCCGATGAGTGAAACCAATCCGTACCACCCACGAACAACATTGATAAGCCCGCAACCGGCCCCATACTTCCTTCAGGCGTGATCAGCGCCGAAGCCAGAGCGCCTATTGGACTCAAACACGCCAGCCCACGCGGCATTACATCCCCTCTGCCCATTACATTGGCGCCTACCCAGAAGAACACACCGCCGAAGATAAAGGCCATCACCACCAGATAGGTAAACACCGTGGCCTGCCCGGTGCGCCGCGTGAGCGCCGAAAAGAACATACCCAAAGACCCATAAGTGATCGCGACTAAACCCAAAATGCCGATCACCTGAATGATGTCACGCAGCGCGATGCCACCGAAGACAAATATCAGGCTCGACAGTGGAACAGCCGCCAGGATGAGCATGAAAATCCACATCAATGAAGCGGCCATCTTACCCCACAGGATACTGAACGGACGCAGAGGCGTGGATAAAAGCATATCATAGGTGCGCCGCTCCTGTTCACCGCTGATGGCCCCGGCCGTGAGCGTTGGCGTAATAAAGCAGATACATAGCAGCACCAGAAATGCCAGGCCGTAAAACAGCGTCTGCCCGATGTAGGCGCTTTGTGGGGATACCCCCGTATAACCGGCGAAGCTGCTCAGGGTCATCCGATAGAGAGCGTAAGTCAACCCGCCCAATCCTGCCAGATAAGCGGTCAGGATGATAAATGCACGCGGCCCACGCATCTGCCCGCGCATCTCCTTGATGATGATGGGGTTGATAAGCCGCGACACTAAATGCCTATCCGAAAAACGTAACCGACGCATCCCTATGCGTCGGTATAAGCGGCATAGGGATGCCGCTTGTACGGTTTTTCGGATAGGCTCTAAGCGGGAAGCCAGAGACAGAGATGGGCTTTTTTCCATGTTTTGGAGTGTACGTTCTTTTCTCATGCCACTTCACCTGCTGTCAACTGCAAAAACAACTCCTCCAGCTCATTACCCACCTGGCGGAACTCGGCCACAGCGACATCGTTGTTTACCAGATAAGCGAGCAACTCCGAGGCAACGCGTGCGTCACCGGCAAGATACGCCTCAACCCAGGCTTCTGCCGGATCGTTTCCGCCGTTCACCTGCGCGACACCGGATATACCGGGGAACCCCGTAAGCAACTGAATTGCTCTCTGCACATCAGAGATGACGTGCAATCTCAGTATACGACCGGCGGCGGCCTGGCTCTGCAACCACGAGAGCGGCCCGCAGGCCACCATCCGCCCTCGCTCGATGATGCCGACTTCGGTGCATATCTCGGCAAGTTCGCTGAGGATGTGGGAGCTTAAAATGATGGTCTTGCCCATTGCCGAAAGTTCGCGCAGCAGCTCACGCATCTCCACCCGCGCGCGCGGATCGAGTCCGGAGGCCGGCTCATCAAGCAGCAGCACCTGAGGATCGTGCACCAACGCTCGTGCCAGGCATAGCCGCTGTTGCATACCGCGCGAGAGATGACCGACGTCCTCGTCCCGTTTCTGAGCCAGCCCTACCAACTCCAACAACTCATCGGCGACAATCCGGCGTCGCCGGGGAGGAAGACCGTGACAACGGGCGAAAAAGTCCAGGTACTCCCAGGCTGTCATCTCGTGATAGAGGCCGAAGAAATCCGGCATGTAACCCACATAATTGTGAACCAGGTGCGGCTCCCGGTTTACTGAATGACCGGCAATCCAGATTTCACCTGACGAGGGTTCCAGGAGACCGGCCAGCATCCGCAGTGTGGTCGTTTTTCCCGCGCCGTTGGGGCCAATGAACCCGAAGAGCGCCCCGCGCGATACCCGCAGGTCAAGGCTGTCCAGCGCCAGGGAAGCACCCCGCCGATAGCGTTTGCAGAGGCCACGTGTCTCGACGATAAACTCATTCACTGCTCACCTCCCTTTTCGTTCGACGGCAGCCTGCCTTTCAGAGCGATGTCAAACTTGTAGCAAAAACCGGTCATGGAATTCCGCTGCACGCGCAGGCGGATCGTGCCGCTCACCGGGTTGAGGAAACGGCCCGGCTCCGCGACTTTGTACTCACTGCCCATGGTGACGCTTTCCAGAGTCGTCCACTTCTCCTCCACCCAGTCATAGAGCGCGATTTCAGGGGTGTTAACATTCTCAGCAGCTGGCGGCTCATCCGAACTGGGGTGGATACTCAGTTCTGTCAGCTCAAGTCCGCGCAAAGCCGGGGGTAACCTGTACCTGAGCACGCCCTGCCCCATGGCGACAAAGAGCCGGTTTCCTGGACCACATTCGCCTGTACTGCCCGTAACCTCTGACACACGGCCGGAAAGCGACCCCGGCGGCAGGTAGATCTCGCCGCCTGCGAGTTGGGGAGGGAGGGGCAGCACAAGCATCGTTGTCTGCAACTTCATCGCCCGTGCACCGACCACCTGCACATCCAGAGGGCTGCACTCAGCCCAGACAAACAACGTCGGTGCATCCAGGGGCATGGCAGGCCCCCAATTGGTGTGAAAATATGCCTCCAGTATGTTCTGACGCACCATCAATTCGCGCGCGGGAGGATTGGGCCCCTGGTGAAACTGTTCAAAGGCCGCCCAGGGAAAGTAGGCGTAATCGCCAGAAAGGCTGCTTTGCAATGTCGCACTGATCACCCTTTCCTCACCGACTCCCAGGCCCTCCAGGTGGACGAAATTTCTGCCGCTCAGCAAAAGCATTGCCTGTACCGGACATCTCAGTCCATTGCGGACCTTTCCCTGCAGCCGGCCATCTTCAATGCTCAGGTCAGCTTCAAACAAGGCTGCTTCCGCAGGTATCCAGGATTCCACCTGGAATCCTCGCATTGCCCACTGGCTGACACCCAGGTGGCGCACAAACGCGGGGTTCCCCTGTAGCACATTGATGGGGGCAACAGGGCCGGTGTACTGCTCAGGTCCCGTTAGGGATAACCAGGGCTGATAGAAAGGCACCAGCGGACTGATCAGCACATCTCCCTCAACCCGCATCGTATAATCCGCCTTCCCTGGTGAAAACAGCCCCACATAAGAGCGCATCTCAAGTAACCGGTCACCTGTGGACAAGGGGATTATGGAGATCTCGTTGATCACGATTTCGCTGCCACGCTGACTGAGGCCCAGCCCATAACTACCCGCCGAGAAAACCAGCGTCAGCACCGGCACGGTGATCCATCCCCAATCAAGGCGGCGTAACCTGCGCAGGAGCAGATAATTTGCCGGTCCCACCAGCACGATGTAAAGAGCGAGCAGCAGGGCCAGCCAGCGGATCGAGGGTAAATCAAGGGATGGCAGATTGGTCAGAGCGTACCACATCTGCTCTGCTTCCAGATTGCGACGGGGAATATCCATAGGGGCATTGGGCGGCAAAATAGCATCACCCTCAAGCAACTTCTGCCAGAAGGGAAGCACTCCCGCCCATGCGTCAAATGGGGTGACCGTCGGGTCAAGCGCCAGGTAGGCAACCCAACCATCCCCTGAGTTCTGTTGGACCAGCAGGGCGGTGTTATCCTGGCGGATGATGGCCCGACCCCGATAGTCCGCCGGCAGAGTGGCCAGGAAAGGCCCCGGCACCAACACCTCCCGGCCGGCAAACCCGGCCAGGCCTTTGAGCGTGGTCAGCTCGACGGTCTCACCCAGGCTGACCGGGCGTAAAGAGTCCGGCAGTCCGGCCAGCACACGTCTGGCGCCCGCCCCACCGCCAATGAACAAACGACCTCCCTGCTCGACCCAGCCGCGCAGCGCCTCTCCCTGTGCCGATGTCAGGCCGCTCGTGTCCACACCGGCCAGGATCAGGCAATCAAGCGAGCGCAGCGCTTCAATGCGTTCGGGCAGGTCATCCAGTGATAAGCGCACCAGGCGGGTCTCCGCACGCTCCGGCAGGGCCAGCCCGTTAAGTACCGCCAGTGCATCCCCATCGGCAACGAGCGCGCCGATCAGGTACTCATTCTGCGGGTGAGTTGAAATAGTGGTCTTTGCTTCGGCCAAAACCTGCTGTTGAGGATCCACCAGACGCACGATGATCTCTTTGGTAAAGTTCGACGGCAGCGTATAGAGCACGACTTCCTTGCGCGCTCCGGCCGGCAGAGGTACGGGGACGGCGTACACTGCCGTGCCACTGCTACCGGCGATCTCGGCGCGCACCTCTGCATCAATATCGTTACCGGTGTTGCTCAGACTGACGCGCAGTGGCAGCCACTCACCGTACTTGACATGGCCGCTCAGATAGGGCGTCACCGTCATCTTAACGCCTGGCGACTGGGCAGATACAGGGGTAAGACTGGTCAGAACCACTATGGAGGCCAGAAGTATCAACCTTATCCCGGCCGCACGATCACGGTAGTCCATTGCACTCTCCCTCCACAAATGTAGCTACAAAGTATGTCGTCCTGCGCAGGCGAATAGTAACCCATCAACTTGTAATTTTAACATAATAGCATATCGCCAGCCAGACGGGCAGACGGCAATTGCAAGACAACCAGCCAATGTCTGACCTGCGCCAGCCATACACGCAACACGGTATAACTGACGTCACAAGAAACCAGAGTGTTCCCCAAAATGACGCAATCAGATGCCAGGGCTGAAAGACAGGCGGATCAGGTGGTCCGGTCGGAGGCCGGCCGCAACTTGAGGAAGAAAGGCAAGTCAGCGTCAGGTAACCACTGTACAACAGAAGGGCGGGACAACTGCGAGCAGTTGTCCTACACTGCGGCCGGTCGTGACGGCGTCGGGCGTGGTCTGGAGACCGGCCCGAGCCGGGTGCGGCAAACCACAACCACCTGAAAATAGGACTTGTCAATGCTCTGATGAAGATGCTCGTAGTGAACCACTAAGAGCCTATCCGGAAATCGTGACCGACGCATCCCTATGCGTCGGTAAGCGGCATGGGGATGCCGCCTGTACGGTTTTTCGGACAGGTTCTAAGCGCCTATCCGAAAAACGTAACCGACGCATCCCTATGCGTCGGTATAAGCGGCATAGCATCAGGTTTGCACGCGGGTGTGAGATACGTATAACTGGATTCCGCGCGTCGTTCCTGCCTGACGTGCCCGCCTGACGTGCCCGCCTGACGTGCCCGCCTGACGTGCCCGCCGGATCACAATCCGGCGGCGGCGGTCCGGTCGGCGGCCAGCACCCGGCCCGCGTGGATTATGATCCACGTGGCGCATAGCCAAGAGATTGGCCAGAGCCCTGCGCCTCAGAATCAGTTATGCGAATAAGAGCCTATCCGAAAAACCGTACAAGCGGCATCCCTATGCCGCTTATACCGACGCATAGGGATGCGTCGGTTACGTTTTTCGGATAGGTTCTTAGTGCCCGGCCAGGGCCAGTTCCTCCTCGATTACCTGACGTATCATATCCGGCCTGTTCCCCACTACCAGACGACCATTGATTTTGAATGCAGGCGTCGCCGAGATACCCGCCTCTGCAGCCGCCTGCATATGTTTCAGCAGTGTCCCACGATGGCGTTCAGAGTCCCAGCACGCCGCGAATTTGTCCTCATCCAGCCCTGCCTCGCGTGCCCGGGCAAGAAAATCATCTCTCGACGCCGCAGGCTTCTCGAACAGAGCGTGCTGGAACTGAAAATACAGGTGCTGATCGGCTGCGCACATGGCAGCTTCAGCAGCCTGCATGGAGCGGGGATTGGAACTGCTGTAGTAGTGCACGACGTAGCGGACCCTGCCTGTCGCAACGAATTCCTCCAGGATACTTGCTTCATGCTCCAGGTTGTATGACCGGCAGTGAGAGCAGTTGAAATCGGTGAATTCCACCACCGTTACCGGCGCATCGGGAGATCCCAGGTAAGGGAACCCTTCTTCTGTGAAGCCACCGGCGATGTCATGGTACATTGCTTCGACTTTCTTCTCTTTATTCCTGCCGCTGATCACCAGCGCCGTCACCACCACGACAGCCACAAGCACTAAGGCCGCTCCTCCGAAAAGTATATAGCGGCGTGCCATCAGCCCCGATTTGTGCGCTTTCGCCGGTCCGCGAGTCACCCTTCTGCGGGGTTTGGGTTTGTGTTGCGGCATTTTTACACCTCCGGTTCAACCGCCTGACGCGCGGCCATAATATTAGAGGACGGAGCCACCACAGGGACCACACATCCTGTCCCCAGGATAAAACGCCTGCCGCCAGTTTGAGCAATGGCGTCGAAGGCCTGCTCGCGCACCTGGTCAGGTGTGCCCCGCACCATTACCTCCCACCGCTCAAGCCCTCCGCATACTGCCGCCCTGGTACGGCTCAGTGCTTCGGCCAGTGTTGGGCGGGTCTCCCGATCGTGCCAGTTGACGACCTGGACAGGATAATCGGCCAGCAGGTCAAACATCACCTCTGTGCCATGCAGGTGCAGTACGTTCAGCCACAGACCCTGAGCTGCTTCCAATATGCGTATGTCGTAGGGGCGGCCGAAGGCAGTGTACTCCTGCTCGCTGAGCAACCCGTATTGGGCGTGCTGGACGGCATAGAATATGCCCGCGATGCCCGTTTCTCTGGCGGCCAGGACGAAACGGATGGTGGTCTGGGTGATCGTTTCAAGGCCGGCATGAAGGTCCCTGGGATAACGGCGCAGGTGCACCAACAGCATATCCGGCCCCACCAGGTTCTTCGCCTGGGCCAGCGGACTGAAGATGGTCTGGATGAAGGGCACTTCTCCGGCCAGCCCTTCCGCGATCAGGCGGAGGCAACGAAGCTGCGCCCCCAGTTCCCCCTGTATTGGATCGAGCACAGGGAGGTTGTGCCATTCCTGAGGAGAGCGCACAGGACGTGTGGTGTATTTCCGCGTTCCCTCCGGGTCGCCCATCCAGCGGTCCTCTGCTCCCCAGTCCCTTATGCAGAAGCTGCTCGCTGGAGTCACCTTCACGAGGTCGAAGTCATAGCGCCGCTGAAACTCAAGCGTGGCTTTTGCCAGGTCCTCCGGGCGGTAGTCATCGCCGGGGAAGTGTCGCCACAGGGCCACTGGCGGGCGGTCCACTGTTCCACCGTCTATGGCAGCCATCAGCCGTTCCGTTTTCTCACTCATGTTCTGTCTCCAGCACGATAAGTTCAAGCTCGCCCAGCGCTAATTCCTGCTTTGCGCCATCCCAGGCCACAGACAGGTTGAGACTGTACAGACCTGGTGCTATATCCACCCCTTGCGTCAGGTCAATCCAGATGGGATCGCGCACGATCTCACCGGAACGCCACAGGTTGAAGGGGTAATGGCCCTCCGCCGGCGCGCCTGACGTATACCAGACCTCTCTACCTGCCAGGTCCACCAGCGCGAGGGTGCGCATTTGCGCCATGGGAGCGTCCCTGTCGGCACGCCAGAACAGCACCACATTTAGAACGCCTGGCAATGCGGCCTGCTCTGCCAGCCCGGAGTATCCCAGGAGAGTGACACCGGCCTCCTGGATGGCGGCCATAGTTTTGTGTGTCATACCCAACTCGTCGGGATCAGGGTAGCGACGCGGACGTGTAACCTCGATAGAGGCGATGACAATGCTGTCCCCGGCGAGTTGTTTGTTCTCATCATAACGCTGCAGACGATAGCCACCAGCCATGGAGTAGAGGCCTGCATTAAGCACGTACTCTCCTGGAGGTGTCCCAGGCAGTACCAGGATATTGTACTCGTCCCACACGTACTTGTCGAGTGGCCAGCGGGTTGTCGGCAGGTCACCGGGGTTCAGATGATCCTCCTGCCCCCACAGGATGTGGAGAGGGCGTGCCAGGTGCACAAATGACTGGTAGTTAACCTCAAGCGGCCTGAGGGCATGCCAGTAGAGGGTCACCTGGAACATTTCGCCTGCCCGCACTCTCTGTTTTGGTAAGTCATACCCCAGCAGCTCGATCTGGTCGCTGAAGTTGGCCCACTGCCTGTGTTGCGCAGCCCAGGCCTGGCCGGGCGGTGAGGTATAGCGCATCCAGTCGTCTCGGGGATCTATTATAGCCACCTTCAAAATCAGGAAAAGCAGGAGCACTCCCCCTGAGAGGAGGTAAAAGCGGTTATCAGGTCTGGTGTAATGCGGGGCAGCACGCGGCATCAGTAAGATAGCCAGAAATAACACAAGCAAGCCTGCAGCGGATATGATCCAGCCGGCGGTGCGCGGCGGGGTGTCCTCGAGGCGTATCAGCACTTCATGTTTCCCTCGCGTAACCCACACGGTGATGAAACCTTCCGGACCGGCTATTCTGATCTCGGCCTCTTTTCCATCTATGTAAGCATGCCAGCCGGGGAAGTAAAACGTATAAAGTCGCAGCAGGAAGTTCCTGGGTGTTACGACAAATATCCGGTCGTGAAGTGGGCCATGCTCGATAATCTCTACACGCGCTCCGGCGGGCAGGGTGGCACGGTTAACTTTGTCAACCACTCCAGGGTTGGTGTAGGACTCGATCAGTGAGGAGATTGGATTGAGCGGGCCCAACGCTGCCTTCACGGGCAGAAAATCGCCTGTAGACGTTGTCCCCAGTGCCAGGCTGCGTTGTTCCCAGGCAATGATGTCTTGAGGGCTTGTGCCGCCGAAATCAGGTGACCAGGGTGGAGGATAGAGGGTGGGCAGCGCCAGCATCAGAACAGCGGCGAGGGCTATAATCAGTAACGGCCGACGCCATGAGCCGTACAAAGTAGAGCCTGCTGCCGCCACGATTGCCAGCATCAGGTTGGCCGGGCCCATCAGGCGCCAGGGGAACTGGAAGTAAGGCATTCCCGGCACTCGCTCCCACACCCCCACCGACACCGGTAACATCAGAAAGACGAGCGCAGATGCGGCAAGGGCGAAATACCCTGTCGCCTGTGTGATCAGGCGCAACTCACTGCGGAAAGCGTCTGGGGCACAATTCTGCCCGCATCCCTTGCGGCCTTTTCGCCAGAGTACAGCCAGTCCGCGCCCTGTGATGATGACCGGAGTCACGAGGGCGAGCAACCACTGGGCCAGTCCCAGGTTGAACCGATAGTGTGGCGCAGTCGCTCCCATATCCATTATCTTTGACGGGGCAAGCAATTCTGCCAACGTCAGAAAGTGTCGGTGGAAGTCGAAATGCCCGGGACCGATGACGTTCAGCTTGATGGCGTTCCGTTCGAGCAGAAATGGAAGCCAGAAGAAAGCGGTGAGGGAAGCTGCCAGAGCAAAGGAGAGCAACCCCCAGCCTGCCCTGGTGCGCCCCGTCCCCCACAGGACTTCCCATATCCAATACGCAAACAACAGAGCACCGGCCACCAGGCCGAGCAGATTGTGGCTGAGCACGATCGCGGCAGGAAAAAGCACGCTTCCCAGCAGGGCTGCCCTGCCTCCAGTGCCTCTCAGCAGGCAACAGAGGGAGTAGAAGGCGCCGGGCATCAGGCACAGCGCGAAATATTCCGCCAGCGCTCCCCTGGCGTGCGGGTCTATAAACACAACGTATGGAGCAAAAACGAAAGAAGCTGCCGCTATAATTCCGGCGGCGGGATCGAAAAGCCTGCTCGCCAGAAGGTAGGTGCCGACTGCAGCGATGACTAAGCCGAAAACGAAAACAGCTTTGACTCCGTTAACGATGTCCAGGCCGGGGATCAGGGCGAACAGGTTCGCCAGGTAATAGGTCAGCGGCGCGTAGTAGTTAAAGATCGGGTAGCCGTAGCCGAAGTAGAAATCGGGTGCCCAACGGGGATACCAGGCACCGCCACGGATAGCATGGCCCAGTTCAGCAGCCCTGTAGACATGGAGCTCAGCGTCGGTGTGATGAGGAAGCCCCGGGCGGGTCAAAAAAGGGGAAGCCGCGACTACGGCCAGCCCCAGTACCACAGCGAAGGGCAAGAACGGCTCGAGGCGCCGACGTCTGCTCAGACGTGCCAGGAGAAGCCCGGGGTCCCAGCGAGGATGCTTCACAGGTTCTGTGCCACCAGTTGGGGGATTTGTTCTGGATGTGCGGCCACTCTCACGCCGACCGCTTCAAGGGCAGCGATCTTTTCGGCAGCTGTTCCGGCACCGCCTTCGATGATAGCTCCAGCGTGTCCCATCCTTTTGCCGGGTGGAGCGGTCTGCCCGGCGATGAAGGCGGTAACCGGTTTGCTCATCCGTGTGGCGATGAATTGGGATGCCAGCTCCTCATCATTGCCACCGATCTCGCCGATCAGAACCACGTGCCTGGTCTGGGGATCATTTTCAAACAACTCCAGGACATCCACAAAATTCGTGCCGATAATCGGGTCTCCTCCGATACCAACACAGGTCGTCTGCCCGATTCCGTGGACTGTGAGGGCATAGACAATCTCATAAGTCAATGTACCTGAACGGGAGACCACGCCCACCGGGCCGGGGGTTGCGATGTGGCCGGGCATGATACCGACCTTAGCCTGACCTGGGGTCAGGAGGCCAGGACAGTTGGGACCTATCAGCCGTGTCCCTATTTGCTTCAGGTAAGTATAGACACGGATCATGTCCAGAGCAGGAATGCCCTCGGTTATGCAAACGACAAGAGGGATACCTGCATCGGCTGCCTCAAGGATGGCATCTGGAGCGAAACGCGCCGGGACGTAGATGACGGAAGCATTGGCTCCTGTGTGCACAACGGCCTCGCTGACGGTATCAAATACCGGCACTCTGCCATCACATGCCCATTGTCCCCCCTTGCCGGGTGTGACACCGGCTACCACCTGTGTGCCGTATTCAAGCATTTGACGGGTGTGGAATTCTCCCTCGCGCCCGGTAATGCCCTGTACCAGCAGGCGCGTGCTTCTATCTGCCAGGATCGCCATCTCTATACCCTCACCTCTCCCCTGGCTGCAGCGACCGCTTTGCGGGCTGCCTCCTCAAGTGTCAGCGCTGTGATCAGGTGGTGTCCGGACGCCCTCAGAATCTCGCGCCCCTCCTGCTCGTTTGTTCCCACCAGACGTGCTACCATCGGCACATCCGGCCGCACCTCTTCAAGCGCGGCTACAATGCCTCTGGCGACTTCGTCGCAGCGCGTAATGCCGCCGAAGATGTTGAACAACACGGCCCGGACTCTGGCATCAGCCAGGATCAGACGCAGGGCAGTTGCCACACGCTCTGCCCTGGCTCCGCCACCGATGTCAAGGAAATTGGCTGGAGCACCGCCAAAGTGCTTGATTATGTCCATCGTCGCCATCGCCAGCCCGGCTCCGTTGACCATACAGCCTATCTCACCGTCGAGCTGGACATAGCTCAACCCGGCCTGGCGTGCCTGACGCTCGGCGGGGGTTTCCTCGTCCACATCACGCCAGCTTTCCAGTTCAGGATGGCGGAACAGGGCATTGTCATCCAGCACCATTTTGCCATCCAGCGCCAGTAATTCGCCGCTCTCTGTCACAGCCAGAGGATTGATCTCGGCCAGAGAGGCATCACAGGCCACAAAAGCTTCGTACAGACCACGCGCGACTTTGCAGAAAGCACGCAAGTGCTCACCGCCCAGTCCTATGCCCTTGCCCAGGGTCAGGGCATGATAGTCCCGCAATCCCAGGAAAGGGTTGATAGAGGTTTTGTGGATCGCCTGGGGGTTGTTTCGGGCGGTCTCTTCGATTTCGACACCCCCCTCGGAGGAAGCGATCATCACCGGTTGCCTGCTGGAGCGGTCAATGACCAGCCCCAGATAGAGTTCGGAGCGGATGGCTGCCGCTCGATCCACCAGGACTTTGCGCACGGGAAAGCCCTTTACGCGGAGGGAGAATATTGCTTCCGCTGCCTCTGCGACTTCGGTGGGGCTTTTAGCCAGCCTGATCCCCCCGGCTTTGCCACGTCCGCCGACCAGCACCTGTGCTTTGACGACAACCGGATAGCCAAGCTCATTGGCTGCAAGACATGCTTCATCGGGGGTGGTGGCGATTCTCCCCTGGGGTATCGGCACCCCGTGTGCAGCGAACATCTGCTTGGACTGGTATTCATGTAGTTTCACGGTCTGTGCCTCAGAGGTTGATTATGAAGCCGTGTAGATTATACCACAGTGCCACTGCAAGCCAAATCTCGCTTTTTGTGGGTGTTCGAAGCAGAATGAGGCACTCATAACCACCAGATATAGTAATCTTGTGCAGATATTTCCCTGCATATAGCGGGAGTTAGCGTGGGGTTGATTTTGCGGTCCGACCATCAAACCCTGCACATGCACAACGAGACCCCAGATATAGGGGTTTCACCCAGGGGTTGATGGCACATATAGTGACCCAGCCCGGGATGGTTCATTTTCTCCGTGAAATTGGTTTACACCTCAAAGTGTCACTCAATATGAACCATCCCTCCAGCTTTTCGTTTTGCTTCGAATACCCCACTCAGACCCGCGCCCAAGACAGTGATTTCGTAGCTCAATACAGTTTTGCCGCCTTGTGCCAGCGCCTGCCCTCTCTGTGACTCACCTCCGATGATCTCCCTCCCTCGCCCAAGCGATCGTATCGCTCGTGCTACGTCTATGGCGGCTGCGCGGACCTGGACAAACCTACCAATTGGGAGGGTTGCTCTTATAACAGAGGGCCAAATTGCCCAGTCTGTACTCGAATTTCGTTGAATTTGGCCAGCAGATTGCGAAATTCGTAAAAGAGGTTAGGACTTACGCACTTGACTTCCTGCCGGTATGCCAGCTATGTGGGACGGCCTTTCCAGGCCGTCCAGACAGGCTGGAAAGCCGTCCAGACAGGCTGGAAAGCCGTCCAGACAGGCTGGAAAGCCGTCCAGACAGGCTGGAAAGCCTGTCCCACAAACCAATCCAATCACAACTGCGTAACTCCTGAGAGGTAATTACCTGCCCGGCTGCCTGCCGCCGTGTGCCGATTGGAAATCGACCTAATAGGTGCCTGCGCCGACGCGTAAACAGCGGTCGGCGCAGGCCGACCTCTGGTCGAAAGCCTAAAGCGGGCGACTTCAGTCGGCATGGGCAGGCAGTTACTAAAAGAGGCTTTTACCGCGAATTCCGTTGTCGGCGATTGCACCCTTCTCTTTTGCCCCCTGATCCACCGCTCACGCCCTCTCGCCTGACAAAAGCGGGGGTATTCCCATCTTGTTCCAGTTTCTGTATCGCTTTTGCTTCGTTCCGGACGCTTCAGACGGAGTGCTTTCGCTCAATCAACCCCGCCTCATCCCCCCGTTTCCCCTGCTTTTCCCATCCTATCCTGGTGTTTTGCTTCGAACGCCCGACCGCCCGCTGTGGCCAGTCCGATGTCTGGCGCGGTCTGGAGACCAGCCCAGGCCGGGGTGAAACTGCGGCTGATCTCCGACCGTGCTGCCGGGTCACTCGTGGGTTGTAGGACAACTGCTCGCAGTTGTCCTAAATGCCGCCGGGCCATCGTGACGTCAGATGCAGTCTGGATACCGGCCCAAGCCGGGTGGACGCAGAAATATGACGGACACCCATAGGTACATTTGATGTTGTGCAATGCCACAAATCGTGCTATACTGATTGTAGCATTGGAGTGGCTCTCTGCTACCCGGTAAAGGCACTATGGACGCAGATCCGAATCAAGCAACCTGGATAGAGGGATGGGCCAGACGTATCGAGGCATCAGGCCTCTCTTCAATGGTGTTGTTGTTGCTGGATAGCTTGCGTGCGTTCAGACATCTCGGCAGCCAGGCCCTTCTGATCGCCTGCCCGCTTTTGAGCGGCATCGCAGACAGCGAGGTACTCGAACGGTTTAAGCTTTTGCTTGACCAGCCGGAATTGCTGGAGCGGCTGGCTACCTGCCTGGAGGAGAAGGGAGGAGGGTGAGTTGGAAGTAGAGGCTATCGTCCTGCTCCTGCTCAGCGGCCTGGTGCTGATGACCCTGCTCATATTGCGCGGTAAAAAAGGACCTGTCCCCTCTGTGCGTCAGCTCCCCGCTTTCCAAAAAATGCCCCGTGAGATGGAATATGCGGCTGAAAGCGGCACAGCAGTGCACATCGCGCTGGGAAGCAGAAGCCTGTACGAGGATGATGCGCTTGTATCGCTCGCCGGCCTGCAAGTGCTCGCTTCGCTGGCTGACACCGCTGTCTCCTTTAGCGCCCCTCCTATCATCACCGTAGGAGACCCGACACTTCTTCCCCTGGCACAGGACATACTGAGGCGAGCTTACGAGCGACATAACCGTCTGGAGGCTTACAATCCGGCTAATGTGCGTTTCATCGCGCCGACTCCGCTGGCTTATGCAGCCGGGACAGCTCAGACCATCGCCACAGGGGGCATAACCGCCAATTTCATCGCCGGCGCCTTTGAAAGCGAGGTTTCGCTGATTGCCGACACCGGCATTCGGCGAGACCTGCCCCAATTGTCCGCTGTTACCACACCTGCCGCTGCAGGAGCTCTTTATCCTGTCGCCGATCACCTGGCCATAGGTGAGGAGCTGTATGCCGCCACAGCTCAGATCACCGGGAAACGGCGTTACCTGCTCGGTCTGGTAGCTCAGGATGTGATACGGGTGGTGCTCGTTTTGGCTATAGCAGGCGTGGCTCTGTTCTCTATACTTACCGGTTGAATTTAAGGGGGATACCTGTGATGAGCAAGCTTGTCAGGCAGTGGATCCCGTTCATCATCTTTCTGCCCGTGAGCCTTATCGTCCTGCTTGGCTACCTGGTGCCAGTTCCTGGCTTACTCTACCTGCGCGACAGGTTGGTTGAATGGGCTATTATCGTGGCTGCCTTCGCTCTTCTGCTGGGGACATTCAATATCCTCCACGTCCACGTAGGACAGATACGTCGCCGCAGCCGTGGCTGGTTATCCAGCTTTGCGCTTCTCCTTGCCATGCTGATTGGGATGATTCCGCCACTCTTGCCAAAGGATACACCGCTCAGAAGCGAGTTGAACCGGGCGGTCCTCGACTATGTGCTCAGACCGGTGGGGGCCTCGCTGACAGCTCTGATATTCTTTACACTGACATTAGCTGCTTTCCGCCTTTTGCATACACGGCGCACTGTTGCCTCCGTTCTGTTCCTTCTGGTAGTGATTCTGGTGCTTGCTGGCAGTGTCCCTCTTGAGGGTATGGAACAGCTCACCTTGTGGCGGGCAGCGATCATACATGTGCCCGCGATGGCCGGAGTGCGGGGTTTGTTGTTTGGTGTCGCCCTGGGCACGGTGATCGCTGCCTTGTACCTGATTATCGGAGGCGAACGGCCTTACGGTGAATCATGAGTGTCAGCATGATTTATTGTCCCAAATGTGGTTCTGCCAACAGAAGGGGCAGCCGTTTCTGTAACGAATGCGGCGAGCCGCTCCCCACGTACACTGCGTTGCGTTGCCCAATGTGTGGGGCAATGAATCCGGTCGGCAATGTCTACTGCGACCGCTGCCAGGCGCGGTTGGTCCCGATGACTGCTCCATCCTCCGAGGAGAAACGATATGAGCCGCCCCCTATCAAAGGTCTCTCGCTGCCAACGATACCGCTTGAGGAAAGAGAAGCACCCTCTGCGACCACAGAAGACTGGCTGGCCCAGCTCCGCCCTCCGGCAGCACCTCAGGATGTGACCAGAGAGGAACCCGTAGCCCCTCCCGGAACGGGCAGGGAAGCCGACTGGCTGGATCAGCTACGTGCCGCGAGCGCAGCCCAGGAGGCAGAGGTTGAGGAGGCAGATGCCTGGCTAAGGCAACTGCGCGAGTCTATTCCCCAGGTATCACCTCAGCCTGAGCCACTCGCTCCTGCGGAGCTCCCCGACTGGTTGCGTGAGGTCGCGCCACCCGAGGTGCCGGAGGAGGCCGCCCCCGCCATGGAGCTCCCCGACTGGCTGCGTGAGGTCGCGCCACCCGAGGTGCCGGAGGAGGCCGCCCCCGCCATGGAGCTCCCCGACTGGCTGC
>DAOTYA010000040.1:0-23804 GCA_034435075.1 Anaerolineae bacterium | reverse complement strand
GCGCGATATGGATGGCGAGGTCAGCGCCGGATGAAGGTCAGGAAGTTGAAGTTTCCTCCTTCAGCCGTGCCATCTGACCTTTGTGCAGCAGGGCAAAGATCAGCCGCACGGCCTTACGCGCCGTCAGGATCAGCGCGCGTTTGTGCTGGTATTTGGTGACCTCATGATACTTGCGCTGGTAGTAATCCGCATACTCCTCCTGCTTTCCCTTCAGGGAGTAAGCGGCCTGGGTGAACCAGTAGCGCAGGTAGGGGTTCCGTTCGTGGCCCAGGTGACGATCTTGCCCCTCGAAACGGCCGGAGCTGTTGCGTGGCCACCACAGGCCGGCGAGTTTGGCCACGGCCGCCTGCCCATCACGGTAAGTGCGTTCGCGCCACTGGTGAGTGTGGCGGTCGAACTTGCGGCCGGTGATGAAGCGGCGGGTATCCTGGATTTCACCCAGGCAGCCACCAACCATCACGGGACCCAGGCCGTGATATTCGAGTGCGTGGCGGGCTTCAGGTAGTTGGTCGAGTTCAGTCTCAATCAAGGTGTAGCAGGTTTGACGCTGGTCTTGAAGGAAGCGGATGTGCTCGATGGTCATTTGGAGGGTGGTACTAACGGCCGTGCGCAGGGTTTCGGGGAGGGGATAGGAATCCTGAGCGACCTGGTGCAGGATGGTGGCACTTTTAGCGGCATCCTTGAGCCGACCTCTGGCGAGGGTGTCAAGTGTAGCGGTGAGTGTGTCGAGAGAGATGTCAGCGATAGCGGCGATGTCGGGGTAATCGGTCAGGATGGAGGTGCTGGTCACGCCGAAGAGGTCGGAGAAGGGCTTGAGGCGGGGATACTCGCTGGCCAGGAGGTAGATGAGGGTGAGGGCGAAGGCTTTTTCGGCGGCGAGGGTGTGGATGAGACGACAGTAAGCGCGGGTGAGTTGGCGGAGGGGGAGGTAGCGTAAGTCGAAGGTGTAGTAGTTCTTGACACCGATTGTGTGGTAGTAGGTGGCGATCAGGCGCGGGTCATCGGCATCGGTCTTGTGGTCCTCGGGTTGAGCTTTACGGAAGTGTTTGACGTGGAGGGGGTTGAGGAGCGCCAGGGCGGGGTCGTAGGGTGCGAAGTCGGGGTCAGTGGCGATGTGGTAGAAGACATGCCACCACAGGATGCCGGTGGACTCGCCGGTGAGGGTCAGGCGAGGGTCGTCCAGCGCACTGAGGTAGGCAAGGGTTTCACGCTTGAGTTCCTGAAAGCCTGACCAGTTGTTGGTGAAGGTATGGTGCGGCGTCCAGTTGCCATCTGGGGTGAGGATTATGGTATCGAGACTGTCGAGACTGATGTCGAGGGCGAGGATGTATTCGTGATCACGTGGTTTACGCATTAGTGAACTCCTTTCCGGAGAATGGTGGTGACGTGAGGTCACGTCAGGGTTGCGACCTGTGCAATTACCTGCCTCTTCTTAATTGGTAGCTGTGCAGGTCTGTCGGCAAGGTGCGAGCAGACCTATTCCCACTCGATAGTCGCAGGTGGCTTGGACGTGATGTCGTACACCACGCGGTTTACCCCCTGGACCTCGTTGACGATACGATTGCTGATGCGAGCAAGTAGCGCGTGGTCGAGCCTGGCCCAATCAGCGGTCATAAAATCCTCGGTAGTGACGGCCCGGATGGCGATGACGTACTGATACGTGCGCTCATCACCCATAACGCCCACGCTGCGCACCGGCAACAGTACAGCAAAGGCCTGTTGAGTCTCACCCCGCAACAGGCCAGCAGCGTTCAATTCCTCGAGCAGGATACCGTCAGCAGCACGCAGAATCTCCAGGCGTTCCCAGGTGACCTCGCCCAGGACGCGCACGGCAAGGCCTGGCCCGGGGAAAGGCTGTCTCCACACAATCTCGTCAGGCAGGCCCAGCTCCTCCCCAACTGCACGCACCTCATCTTTAAATAGATAGCGCAGCGGCTCAAGTAATTCAAAGTCCATATCCTCAGGCAGCCCACCCACGTTGTGATGGGTCTTGATGCGGGCAGCAGATTGCCTTTCTGGTCCGCGGCTCTCAATCACATCAGGGTAAAGCGTGCCCTGGGCCAGAAAACGCACATTCCCCAGTTTACGGGCCTCGCGCTCAAAGACACGGATGAAGCGCTCACCGATGATGCGGCGCTTCTGCTCAGGATCGCTCACGCCGCTTAACGCCTCCAGGAACTCCTCGCTCGCGTCAACGGCCATCAGCCGCATCCCCAGACGTTCCCGAAAGGTACGCACAACCTGCTCTGGCTCACCTCTGCGCAGCAGACCTGTATTGACAAAGATAGAGGTGAGCTGGTCACCGACAGCTCTGTGCACCAGCGTGGCTGTCACCGCGGAGTCCACCCCTCCACTGAGACCACATACCACGTAATCATCACCCACCAGGTCACGTATGGTGCGTACCGCCTGTTCTATGAAGGCGGCTGGCGTCCAGTTGGGGGTGCATCCGCATATCTCTACGGCGAAGCGACGGAGCAACTCCGTGCCGTGTGCGGTATGTACCACCTCCGGATGAAATTGCAGGCCGTACAGCCTGCGCGTCAGATCGCCCATTGCCGCCACAGGAGAGTTGGCGCTGGAGGCCAGTATCTCAAAGCCGGGCGGCACGGCCTCGACACGGTCGCCGTGGGACATCCAGACGCGGAGCGAGGGCAGCCCATCAAACAAAGGTTCAGGCAGACCGGTCGGCCTGATCTCCGTAGCGCCGTATTCGCGGCCGGCGGCAGGAGCCACCTTTCCACCGAGATGGCTGGCCAGTAGTTGCATCCCATAGCAGATGCCGAGCACAGGCACCCCCTGCTCCAGCACATATCCAGGGAGGAATGGTGCACCCGGGGCGTAGACGCTGGCCGGACCACCGGAGAGGATAAAGCCGCGCGGGGAAAGCGCCAGCACCTGGTCTGGAGGCGCATCCCAGGGGAACATTTCGCAATATACGTGTGCCTCGCGTATACGGCGGGCGATCAGTTGAGTATACTGTGAACCGAAATCCAGGACAACGATGGTGTCGTAGCGATGAGGGTGCTCCACGTTTACATTCCTTCCAGCACAATTTTCCCGTCGCTCATGCTGGTAACCACGGCAAGTGAGACAATGGGGACGTTAAGGTAGGAGAGTGCAGCCCGTCCCCCCTCGAATCTTTTTTCGATAGCGGTGGCAATGCCGACCAGCGTCGCGCCGGCATGCTCAACCAGTCGTGCCAGAGCCTCGATGGTGGCCCCGGTGGCCAGGAAATCGTCCACAATGAGCACCCGGTCCTCCGGCCCCAGGAACTCCGCTGAAACCATGAGCAATACATCACTCCCCTTCGTGTGCGACGGCGCGGATTCGACATACACTGGCCCCGTCATCGTAACCGGGCGGGTTTTACGCGCGTAGATGAGGGGGACGTTTAGCGCGTGGGCCGTGGCCAGTGCCGGAGCGATCCCTGAAATCTCGGCCGTCATCACCTTGGTCACGCCTGCATCAGCGAAATAGCTGGCAAGTTCCCGGCCTACTTCAAACATCAGATACGTATCTATCTGGTGATTGATAAAACTGTCAACCTTAAGAATGCCTCTCCCCAGGTTCTCGCCATCACTCAGGATACGCCTCTTCAGTGCTTCCATAGCCACCACTCCTTAGAGCCTATCAGGAAATCGTAACCGACGCATCTCTATGCGTCGGTATAAGCGGTACAGGGATGCCGCTTGTACGGTTTTTCGGATAGGTTCTTAGCCTTCGGTAGCTTTACCATCAACCAGCCACTCACTCCTGTGCGCCAGCTCCAGAGCCTTAAGCAGCTCCACCCTTGCCCCGAGTCTCTCGAAGGCCTGCATCGCCCGGGTAAGGTGATCTACGGCTTCACCGCGCTCGATCTGCACGGCTGCTCCCGGGCTGGCGTCCAGGGCCAGGCGTGCCAGCGAGAGCCTGACTCTGGAAAGCTCGTACTCACAGCGCAGACGGGAGAGCACATTCAACGCCCGGGATAGGGCTGCTTCAGCCGGTTCCCACTCGCGCCTGGCCATATGCACCCGGCCAAGCGTATGGCACGATAGCCCCTCTTCCAGCGGATAATTCTGCTCGACCGCCAGTTCGACCGAGCGAAGCGCATGATCCAGGGCCTGGTCCAACTGATCAGCTCCGAGGAACAGCTCGCTCCAGAATCGTTCCAGTTCTGGCAGGTACTCCTCAGAGCCGGTTTTGGCGAATACGGCCTCGCTGTGCGCCAGGTATGTCCGGGCCTCACCCCAGTTTCCCTGGTGAATATGAAGATAAGCCAGGATATTCGAGATATGGATCTCTCCCCGCGTCGTGCCCGGTTGTGCTGCCAGGCCCTGCTCCAGCAGGCCATGTGCCTGCTCCCATTCTCCCCGCGCGATGTGGATAAGCGCCAGGTGGGCATTGGTCTGCCCCGCGCCCTCGACATCGCCAATTCTGTGCTTCAGTGCAAGCGCCTGCCGGTAAGCCTCCATGGCAGCAGACCAGTTGCCCAGGTAATAATCAGCCAGGCCAAGGTTGCTATAAGCATTTGCCTGCCCTGTCAGGTCGCCCAGGTGCTCATAGGTCTCCAGGCTTTTCCGGAAAAACTGTGCTGCGTATGGTAGATTGTAACTGTGTATGCAGATCTCGCCCAGGAGCGAGAAGGCATGCCCCTGGACTTGTTGTCCCTCAGGCGTTTTGATCTGTGAGGCCAGATCGAGGCTCTTTTGGCACCAGGAGATCGCGTCCTCGTACTTGCCCTGGCGATAATATAGCTCGGCGCCAAAAAGGTAAATACGTGCTATTTCGACGGTTGGCTCAGCCTCGCTGACATAACCAGGCCCTTTGCCCAGCCACTCAAACAGAGCCGAGGCGTAGTGTTCGAGCGCCTCGTCGTAGCGACCTATCTTGGTCAATATCTCACTCAGTGACTGGTGGGCGGCCAGCCGCAGCGCGTGTAACTCTGCAGCCTGTTCCGGGGAGAGACGGTCCAACATCTCAAGCGTGCGGGTATACCAGAGCAGGGCAGCTCCGTTCGCACAGGCAGCCTCTGCCCGGCGGGCAGCCTGAATGCTGTAAACCGCAGCTCTGTCGAACTCTCCAGCCTCGTCGAAGTGATAGGCCAGTTCCTCTGCGATCAGCGCTGCATCAGACCCGGCACGCTTTTCCAGGACCATGCCGGCCTGATGATGCAGCATACGACGACGCGAGGGCCCCAGGTCTGCATAGAGTACCTCCTGAATCTCGGTGTGGAAGAAGCGAAGGAGGCCATCTCCGGGCACTTCCTCTACCAGTTGACGTTCCAGAGCCATATCAAGGTGATCGAGCGTTTCCCAACGTGAGAGGCCGCTTACTTCCCGCAATTCATCTAAGTGGAAGGTCACCCCCAACACCGAAGCCTGCCTTAGCAAAGCCTGGGTATCCGGGCTCAGACGCCGAATACGCCGCCAGATTGCCTCTCGCAAGTCCTGGGGCAGGCGCACCTCTTCGAGGGAGGGAAAGCGCCAGGTACCTTCCTGCAGAGTAACCATCCCTTCATCCAAAAGTTCCCTGGCAAGCTCAACCATGTACAGAGGATTGCCACCGGTGTGGTGATAAATCTTCTCTACCAGCTCCTCGGGGGCCGGCTGTGTCCAGATATTAGCCAGGATATGTGCTGCTGCCGACTGATCCACCGGTTCCAGAGGCAGGTTACGACATAAAGAGGAGCTGCTCAGATCGCGCAGCACTTCACGCAACGGATGGTCGCGCTCCAAAGCCTCTGGGCTGTAGGTCCCAACAATGAGCATCGGTGTGGTCGCAATATGGCGCCCCAGGTAGTTGAGCAGTTCCAGACTGCTCTGATCGGCCCACTGCAGATCATCCAGTATTACGAACCAGGGCGCTCGTTTGGTAGCCTTCCTGATGAACTGGAGCACGCTGCTAATAAAGCGTAACTGTTCCTGTTGTGGCTCCAGGCAGACCGGTTGCGGCAGCTCCTGCCCGGCGCGCAGATCAGGGAGTAAGGTGGCACAGTTGCCGAGCAACTGGGAGTCCACTTCGTCCAGTGCGTCTGCATCCAGGCTCCCCAGGTATGTCCTGAGTAGCTGGGCAAACAGGTCATAGGGCCGACTTTCTCTAAGCGGTGCACAACGCCCCACAAGCAGCACGGGTGGCGCTGCCTGAACAGCAGCCTGGTAAGCCAGGCGCGTCTTACCCACACCTGTCTCCCCGCTGATGAAGACCAGTTGGCCATTTCCGCCCCGGGCATTTTCCCACCACCCCAGGAGCTGTTGCAGCGGCTCATCCCGTCCGACCAGTGTGACCCGGCGTTGGCGCACTATATCCCTGGGGTCTACGGTCAGACTCATCAGAATGCGCCGCACCTGGGAGACGCTGCGATAGCGGTCGCCGGGATTTTTGGCCAGCAGTTTCAAAATCATATGTTCCAGCACAGGGGAGAGCCGGGGGTTCAACTCGCGGGGCGGCAGAGGCGCGGCCTTCAAATGAGCCTGTACGATCTGCTGCTCTGTTCCCTCAAACGGCAACTGTCCTGTGTATAATCGGTACAGGATCACCCCCAGAGCGTACAGGTCAGTGAGCTGGCTGAGCGGTTGCCCCAACACCTGTTCTGGAGCAAGGTAAGGGGCTTCCAGGAGAATAAGGGGAAGATCGAGAAGCCGACGTCCCTCCTCAAACGAACCAAGGCCGAATCCCCCTACCTTGATGCCCTGGGCAGTTATAAATATGTTCTGTGGTTTCAAATCCCCATGGATGACATCCCAACTGTGGGCGTGCTCGAGGGCACGTGCGATACCAAGCGCGATCTCCATCGCTTGATCAGCAGGCAGAGGCCCACCTTCATTAGAGAGCAGCTCCTGAAGTGTGGGGCCATCTACAAACTCTTCCGCCTTAAAGAAGCAATCCTTCTCAGTGTCCCAATCGAATACCCGAATGATGTTGGGGTGCTCCAGATTAAGTATCCGGCTGGCCTGCTGCATACAGCGGGCGATAGATTCCTCACTGAACGAGGGGGAAAAGATTTTGAGCGCCACCGGCCGGTTGGCATAAATGTCAACGGCTTTGAGTACAGTGCCTATGCGACCTTCGCCCACCTTCTGTTGAATCTGGTAACGCTCTTTGATGATCTGACCCGGTAGCTTGAGAACCTCACGTGTCTGGGCAGCTTCCAGCGCGGCCTCCACCGACGGGTAGATGGCGAAATAGTCAGCATACCCGCTGAGTTTTATCACCTGCCGCACACTTTCCTGGGGCACAGCCAGGACAATAGGATTGCTTTTCTGTTCCTGGCTCAACGTCACAAGCGCCTTGAGGCTGGCCATACTCAGGCTCTCAATCCGTGAGAGATCAATGATCGAACCCATATGTATTTCCTGAACAGCTATACTGCTCAGTTGTCGTCTTAACTGGTCTACGCTGTGCTCATCGAAGGCATTGACAGGGGTCAGGATAGCGGTTTCACCATCAGGCGTAAAATGGAAGTCAACTATGCCCGGTGGAGTCAGATCAAGCTCCAGCCCCTCATAGGCCACCATGACCTCGCAGGGAGGCACAGATGAATCCTGCGCCTGGTAGGCTACGGCGGTCGCTTGAATTTCCTGCAGCTCGGCGTCTGAGTAAGTTGGATCGTGATGAAACAGGAGCAATCTCTTGACCCCGGCCGCACGGGCTAGGTCAACGCCGATCAGTGCGGAACTGTGGCCCCATTCCACCTTACGCCAGGCCTCTCGCAGGGTGTATTGGGAATCGAAGATGAGCACATCGGCGTTTCTGAAGAATTCAACATACGGCTGGAGAGCAGAGCTGTCCAGTTGCTTATACTCGGCGTCGGTCGCATACACCAATATGCTGTAAAGATCTTCGAAGCGGTAGCTATAAGAGCGGCCGGGGTGGGTGTTCTCAAGCGTATCAACACGCACGTCACTGAGATGGAGGGTCTCCCCCACACGCAGGGGAATGAATTCGACCGTGGCTTTCATATCGGATAGGGAGACCGGCCACGAATAAGGACGCTTCATATACATTTCGAGAGCTGCCCTGACATCGTGGACGCTGTAGATAATGATATGGTTTCCGGGCACAAACGCCGGCATAAACATGGGGAAGCCCTGAAGATGATCCCAGTGGAGATGGCTGATGAAAATGTGGATGGTGCCCTCGCCCCGGCCGAAGTCCCCTTTGAGCAGTTGTTGCCCAAGGACGTGCAGCCCTGAACCGGCATCAATAGCGATCAGGTCGCCCCCGGACCGGACTTCGATGCATGGAGTATTGCCTCCGGCCGTGCCTCGCAGCAGGGGTGGAAGTTCTCTCACATAGGTACGGACGGCCTGAGGATCGCCCGTATCTATATACGGCATCCCTAAAATGGCCCGGTAAATCTTTTCCTCTACTTCCCCAGGCCTCAGAGGGGAGGGGATGGAGCCGCGTGCTCCCCATATTCTGACTTTCATACGGACATTCCCGTGGACGGCACTGAGCTAACTCATCCGGTGACCGCCTCACCAGCACAGAAAGCAACGAAGTTTCAGACCTCCAAAATCGTGAGCACTTTGTGCGCCATACAGCTCGTGTGTTGAAGGATGGGCCGATTAAAATCATCCTCCCCGGACGTTCGCGTCGGGCGTCAGCCTGCGCCGACGCCTCCGGTTGTCGAAGGCCGACTGTTGGCCGCAGCAGGAGCGCAGCGTTCTGCACCCCTACTGCTGTCTCCTTCATTCAGCTTCAGGCAGTAACGACCTACTCCTGCCGACTGAAGTCGCCCACTTTGGGCCTCAGGCCTTCGGTCGGCCTGTGCCGACCGCTGTTTCCGCGTTGGCGCAGGCGCCCGTAGAAGGTCTATTTCCAATCGGCACACGGCGGCAGGCAGCCGGGCAGGTAATTACGTCAGGCAACCGATTTTTTGAGGCAGCCCAAAGTGCAAACCAATTTCTCGGGAAAAAGGTCGCCCTTTTAAACCGGTCTATCCTAACTAGTATACAATTATAGTGTAAAAGACGCAAACAGAAAAAGTAACGGAGTGTCACAGTCAGGACAACTGCGAGCAGTTGTCCTACACCACAATCTTTGTGTCCACCCGCCTCGGGCCTGGCTCCGGCCCGCGCTCGACGTCGTCACGACCGACCACAGCCTGCTCCCGCTCCCTTCTCGTGCAAAAAGTGACGGACACCCACCGCCAGGCATTCTCTGGACAAATTCACGAAAATCCAGTATCATTCTGACATCTTCTTGGGAGGAAAGGGCATTGGATCACGTAGAGCTGCTCAAAGCACTGACTGAAGCGTATGGCGTGCCCGGCTATGAGACTGAGGTGCGCGCGCTGGTGCGGCGTTATCTGGAACCATTTGGTACCATTGAGCAGGACCGCATCGGCAGCCTGATCTGTCGGCAGGGGGAGAGTGGTCCTCGGGTGATGCTGGCCGGCCATATGGACGAGATAGGGTTTATGGTCAACCATATCACAAAAGAGGGCTTTGTAAAGTTCGTCCCTCTGGGCGGCTGGTGGGACCAGGTTTTGCTGGGCCAACAGGTGATTATCAAGACTTGCAGAGGCGAGGTAAGGGGAGTGATAGGTGCCAAGCCACCCCACTACCTGACCGAGGATGAGCGTAAGAAGATAGTGGAGCAGAAGGAGATGTATATTGACCTGGGCGCTACCTCAAAGGAGGAAGTGGAGGAGCTTGGTGTGCGCCTGGGAGACCCGATCATACCGGCATCGGGGTTTCACATCCTGGCTGGTGGCAAGGCTTACATGAGCAAGGCGTTTGACGATCGGGTGGGCGTGGCGCTGATGATCGAGGCGCTGGAGCATTTCTCACGTGTCCCGCACCCAAATGTGCTCTATGGCGTGGCAACGGTGATGGAGGAGGTCGGTGCGCGCGGTGCAAAGACCAGCGCCGAGGTGATCAACCCGGATGTGGCTATCATTCTGGAGGTGGACATATGCGGTGATGTGCCCGGCATTAAACCGGAAGAGTCTGAGGTCAAACTTGGTGGCGGCCCATCCCTTTCCCTGTTCGATGCCCGTATGATCCCTAACCTGCGCCTGCGTGACCTGGTGATTGATACGGCACGGGAGTTGGGAATTCCCCTCCAGTTCTCCGCTATGGTCGGCGGCTCGACCGATGGGGCGCAGATACACCTGCATCGCACCGGGGTGCCCTCGGTGGTCCTTGGCGTGCCGGCTCGCCACATCCATAGCCATGCCGCCATCATTCACCGGGACGATTACGAGCGTACCCTTCAGTTACTGATCGCTGTTGTTGAAAAACTGAACGCTGAAAGAGTGGCCGGACTGGTGCTTCAGATATGAGCTCTGGATTACTTGGCGAGATGCGCGGGGGAGCATTGTCCTGGAGAGGTAGGGAGACGTGATAGCGAGTCGGATACATACCCCTGTTCTCTCCGGCCGGGCCGAAAAGCTGTTGCTTTTTTCCATCCTGGGGCTGGCCTTTTTGCTACGCATGGGCTGGCCGACGCTGAGCGAGTTCAAGCGGGACGAGGCGACGGTAACCCGGCTCGCACTGGCTGTGGCACACGAAGGGTATCTCCCAGCGACCGGCGTGGCCAGCTCGACCGGAGTGGACAACCTGCCGCTCACTCTCTATTTGATGGCGCTTCCGCTTCGCCTGTGGCCGGATCCACTGGCGGCTGTCCTCTTCACCGGTTTTCTCAATGGATTGGCAGTGCTGGCCTGTTATTGGTTGGGACGTCTCTATTTTGGTCGGGCTGTGGCACTGCTCGCTTCCTATCTGTTCGCCGTCAGCTCCTGGGCTGTGCTCTATGGGCGCAAGATCTGGTGTCAAAACCTCCCTCTGGCCACCCTGGTTTTCTTCATCTTCCTGTTCGCCGCCCTGATACGCGGACGGCGCCGGGCGCTGGTGGGAGCGTTTATCAGCATGGCCGTGCTCATTGGACTCCACCTCGAAGGGCTGGCTTTCATGCCGATTCTGGGCCTCTCGCTGCTTCTGTATCGCAGGCAGGTGACCAGACAGCCGCTCCTCGCGGGCCTGGCCCTGTTCGTGCTGCTCGTTTCCCCCTACATCATCCACGATGCACTCCACGGCTGGGAAAATTTGCGGGCCTTCATACGTTATGCAGGCGGAGAAAGCCGCTTCTCATTGGACGCCCTGCGCTACGCTTTCCTGATGATGGGAAACGAAGAAGTGGCGGGCAGGATGGGCGGCGCACTATATACTGAGTATCTGGCCGGACTTCCGAACCTGTGGTGGCTTAACCGGCCTATGGAAGTGCTCCTGGCGCTGGCGCTCCTGTATGGAGTGTTTCGGGCGGTGCGGGGACCTGAGGAGCGTCGTCGCCTCAGCACATTATTGTTGATCTGGTTTGCTGTACCGATCGCGCTTCAGAGCCGTCCCACTGCACCTGTCCAGCCGTTTTATTTCAATTTGCTCTATCCTGTCCAATTCCTGCTGATCGCCATACTGCTTGTGGATGCCTTTTCCCGTCTGGCTGCCTGGGGTTTTCCTCAACCGGTCAGGAACGCACTCCTGATCCTGACCGTTGTCTATATGCTGGCCTGGGGAAGCTGGCAGGTCGCAACCACTGGCCGGGTACTGGCCTTCATGGTCTGGCATCCCACTACCGGCGGATATGGCATCCCTCTCCGGTACACGCAGGAGGCAGCCCTGCAGGCTCGAAAGCTGGCCGGTGACGCAGAAATACTTGTCCTGAGCAGAGAGACAAGCCCGACAACGCAGGAAACGCCTGCCGTCTTTGATGCGCTGCTTTTCGGCCATCCTCACCGCTTCGCCGATGGACGGCTGGCACTCCCCGTCCCGGATGCGGACGAGGCCGTCTATCTGGTAGGACCGGTTGAGGGAACCTCGTCAGAGCTCGACGCGGTTGTGACGCGCCTGGAAGGGATGCCGTGTGTTCAGAGCGCTCCGTCCATTGAGCTACCTGATGGGTGGCACTACCGCCTGTTCCGACGCGGCTGCCCTGACCGGGAAGACCTCCTGGCCGGTATGACGCGTTTCCCGGAGGGTATTCACTTTGCCAACGGCGTGTCTTTTCTTGGTTACAGCATGGCCCGGGAGGCCGTCTCCGGCGAAGAGCTGGAACTCTGGCTGGCCTGGTGGGTGAGAGCCGCGCCACCCCAGGCGACCAGTTATCACTTTTTCGCCCACCTGGTGGACGGGGAGGGACGCCTGTTCGCTCAGCACGATGGAGTGGGATTCCCCACAGTTTTCTGGAAGCCAGGTGACCTGGTACTGAGCCGGTTTGTGATACCCGTTCCCGCCAGTGGTAAGTATAAGGTGTGGAATGGTATGTACACCTATCCCGAGGTACGCAACGTGTCTTTCCTGGACGTGGCCGGTAATCCGGCTGGTGAGCTGGTCTTGCTTGGGGAAGTAGAAGTATCCGGTCCAGGTTCCCGAAACCTCGAGAGCTCCGGCAATCCATAAGAGCCTGTCCAAAAAAGCGTGCAAGCGGCATCCCTATGCCGCTTATACCGACGCATAGGGATGCGTCGTTTACGTTTTTCGGATGTAACTGCCTACCCATGCCGAACGGGCGATTAATCAATCGCCCCTTCGTCGCCCGCTTGGGGCCTTCGGCCAGCGGCCGGCGCAGGCCGACGCCCGGCACCGCAGGCGCCCGTAAAGGGTGATTTCCAGCCGGCACACGGGGGCAGGCAGCCGGGCAGGTAATTACGAGGAGGAGCATAATATGGGTAACCGTTATGCTGACTGGTTGCGACAGGCGGAAGCGGACTTGCGCCATGCTCACCATGCTCTCGAAGACGGCGATCACGAATGGGCCTGCTTCGCCTCACACCAGGCCGCAGAAAAAGCGATCAAAGCCCTGTTTCAGAAACTGAGCATGGACGCCTGGGGGCACACGCTGACGGTGCTGATCGGCAATCTGCCCCCACAAATCGAGGTGCCCTCCGATCTGGTTGACTATACCCGTGCGCTGGACAAGCATTACATCCCCACACGTTACCCTAACGGATTCGATTCGGGTGCACCGACCGATTTTTATACCCGCAGGGAGGCCCAAGATGCCATCCGCTACGCTGAGGCCATCATCGAGTTCTGTCGTCGTCAAATCGGCTGATCGCAGGCGTATCGAGCAGGCCGTTAAGCACTACGCCGCCAGGTTACGGGAAAAACATCCGGAGATTGAGCGCATCATCTGGTTCGGCTCGTGGGTGAGCGGTCTGCCGGGGCCGGGCAGCGACGTTGACCTGTGCCTGGTCCTGTCCTCAGCGGACAAGCCGATTCGTGAACGGGTAGCCGAGTTTTTGCCGATTGGCTTCCCGGTGGGGATTGATTTGTTTGTCTACACGCGGGAAGAATTCGAGCAATTACGGGAAGAGCACCCTGGCTGGTATAAGACTATCTGCTCCGGTCAGGAAGTTTTGTAGCCCTAAGCCGAGGTGCAGGACGATGTCCAGCGACGACATTATCGCCCGCGGCAGGGGCGGCAGGATGGGGCTGAACTGCGCAAAGCCGCGTTGGCCGACCGCGCCTTGCTGGAGCCTTGCTGGAAAAGATCCTGCGCGTCTGTCAGGCGCACGTGGCCGACCCTTACGCCCGGCGTTATCGCTTTTGGAAGGCCTATGCCGAACGATACCTTGCCTGAATGGGAACCGGTGCTTTCTGCTGTAACTGCCTGCCCATGCCGAACGGGCGATTAATCAATCGCCCCTTCGTCGCCCGCTTGGGGCCTTCGGCCAGCGGCCGGCGCAGGCCGACGCCCGGCACCGCAGGTGCCTGTAAAGGGCGGTCTCCAGCCGGCACACGGGGGCAGGTAGCCGGGCAGGTAATTACAACAAATTCCAATCCGGGGGCAGAGCAAACGTGGCGCAAACCTGCTGAAGCCTTGACTCCGGCACCGGCGTAGCCCAAATCACTTCTGCTTCGAACGCCCTGAGCCCGGTGCTTTTGTACTGATAAAAACTAGTGATATAATTTTTCTACTCCTCACGGGTCGAATCGTCGCGTTTTAGTTACAATCAAAGGAGGCACACCATGGCGTTCAAATTCCCATCCGACGAGTGGATCAAGGAGCTTGCCAATCAACTTAACGCAAGCCAGGCTTATGAAAGAGCTGCAAAGGACTGGGAAGGTGATTTCATCTTCGTCGTGGAACCCGACGAGGCGTATAACGAGACGGCTTACCTCTTTCTGGGCCTCTATCACGGCAAGTGCACCGATGCCGCGATGATCTCCGGTGAGGGTGAACGTGAGGCGGAGTTCACCCTCCGCGCCCCTTACACGAGCTGGCGGAACGTCATCGAGGGGAAACTGGACCCCATCCAGGGCATGATGACCCGCAAGCTGCAGGTGAAGGGTAATATGATGAAAATTATGCGTTACCCCAAAGCGGCGAAGGAGATCGTGGCCTGCTGTGCCCTTGTGCCCACCGAGTTCGTTGCTTGATGGCTGCAACAGTATCGCAGGAGAATGAACATGTGGTACTTTGTCTCACCGCAGATTGTGTTTGGGGACGGGGCGATGACTGCTCTGGACGATTTGAAAGGCAGCCGCGCCCTGATCGTCACCGACGGTACACTGGTCCAGTTGGGATTGGTGGACCAGGTTAAGGCCCGTCTGGAGCGGGCCGGATTTCAGGTGCATATTTTCGATCGCGTCAGGCCGGACCCGGATGTTGAGACGGTGCTGGAAGGGGCAGAAGTGGCGCGCACATTCGAGCCGGATTGGATCGTTGGGGTGGGAGGAGGCTCGCCACTGGATGCCGCGAAGGCCATCTGGGTCTTGTATGAGCGACCGGACCTGCACCCGGCCGAGATCAATCCCATTACCCCATTGGGCCTGCGTTGTAAAGCCCGTATGGTTGCCATCCCCACCACCAGTGGCACGGGTTCCGAGGCCACGATGGGTATCGTGCTGACCGATCGGGAGGAGTGCCGCAAGATGGGGCTGGGCAACCGGGAAGCCGTGCCCGATATCGCCATAGTGGATCCGCGAATGGCAGCCGCGATGCCACCTCAACTTACCGCCGACACCGGTCTGGACGCGCTGGTACATGCCATTGAGGGCTACACCTGTGCCTGGCACACCGATTTCGCGGATGGCCTGTGTTTCAACGCAGCCCGCCTCATCTTTCGTTACCTTCCCGCTGCCGTAGCCAATGGCGCTGACCTTGAGGCGCGTGAGCATATGCATAACGCTGCCACCTGTGCTGGCCTGGGCTTCAGCAATTCCCTTACCTCCATCGCCCATTCGATGGGCCACGCCCTTGGCGCGGCATTTCACATCCATCACGGGCGTGCCGTTGGTATCTGTCTTCCCTACACGATTGAGTTTGCCGCCAGCCAGGCGCCTGAGAGGTACGCCGATCTGGCTGCCCTGCTCGGCTTCTCTCAGGCAGGTGGGGAAGAGGGAGCACGAGCACTGGCCAGGGCGGTACGTGATCTGTGCCGCCGCATCGGCAACCCGACCTGTGTGGCCGAGACGGGCCTGCCCCGTGCGGACTATGAGGCGCAGCTAGACAAACTGGTAGACGACGCTTTCAATGACACCTCGATGATGTCCGCAGTGCGCTCGCCCTCTTATGACGAGTTCAGGCGGCTCTTCATATATGCCTACGAAGGGAAGCCGGTGGATTTCTGATATTGGGGTGTCCCCCTCCTTTTGAACAGAAACTGAGGTACAATGGACGGCTACATCGGCAAAATACTGCGTGTTGATCTTGGCAGCGGCACAATATGGGATGAGCCGTTGAACGAGCGCTATGCGCGAAACTTCGTCGGTGGCAGCGGCCTGGCTGCCCGCTATATCTACGATATGGTGGATGCCACCACCGATCCCCTGGGGCCGGATAACCCGCTCATATTCATGACCGGCCCTTTAGTGGGAACGGCCATGCCCTCGGCTGGCAGGTGCAGCGTCTGTGCGCTTTCGCCCCTCACCTCCATCTGGGGCGAGTCGAACACAGGTGGCTTCTTCGGACCGGAATTGCGCTTTGCCGGCTACGACGGCATCATCATAACCGGGCAGGCGGAGCGCCCCACCTGGCTCTCGATCGTCGAGGGCCGGGCTGAGCTGCATGACGGGACACGGCTTTGGGGACTGGATTCTTATGCGACTCAGGAGCAGGTACGGGAAATACTGGGCGAGCCTGCAGCGCGCGTCGCCTGCATCGGCCCGGCGGGTGAGAACCTGGTTAAGACGGCCGCTGTGATGAACGACCATGGCCGTGCTGCCGGTCGTACCGGTATGGGAGCAGTGATGGGTGCCAGGAAACTGAAGGCAGTCGCTGTGCGTGGGAGCGCTGCTGTCCCCCTGGCCGATCCTGCTGGCTTCAAAGAAGTGACCCGTGCGATCATTAAAGGGCAGGATGAGGACGTGGCTGCTCAGGCGTTGCGCCTGGCCGGCACCGCTGGCTACGTGGATATGGCACTGATGTTTGGAGACCTGCCCATACGCTACTATCAGCAAGGGGAATGGGAGGAAGGAAGCAACCTCTCTGGCGTGGTGATGGCTGACCGTTACCTGAACAAAGGTACGGCCTGCTACCGCTGTCCCATCGCCTGCGGTCGCGAGACGCGTGCGCCCCGCTATGGCCTTGACAGAGTGGACGGCCCTGAGTACGAAACATTGGGTGCACTGGGGACGCTGGTTATGGTAGGCGACCTGGAGGCGGTCATATATGCCGGTCATCTGTGCAATCTGTATGGCCTGGATACCATCAGCACCGGTTGTACCATCGCCCTGGCCTGTGAACTCTTTGAGCGGGGCATTATTGACCGTGCGGAGACCGGCGGACTTGAGGTGCGTTACGGCGCTGCTGAAACCTTCCATCGCCTGATAGAGCATATCGCCCGGAGGGAGGGCTTCGGCGACCTGCTGGCCGAGGGGAGTGCTGCCCTGGCAGAACGATACGGTGTCGCGGAGTTGGCCGTGGTGGTCAACCGCCTGGAGGTCCCCATGCACGACCCGCGTGCCTTTTCCGGGATGGCCGTGACGTACGCGCTCTCGCCGCGGGGCGCATGCCATATGGAGGGCGACATGTACGGCGTGGACACCGGCCAGGGGCCACCTGTCGAGATCGGGGTGCTGCCGGGTGATCGCTTTGAGGCGACGGAGGAAAAGGGGCGCATCGCTGCCCGTCAGCAGGCATGGCGCAACCTGTACAACGCATTGATCCTGTGCCAGTTCCAGAACCCCGGCGTCGAGCGGGTACTGGCGGCGCTTAACTGTGCCACCGGCTGGGGACTGGAAGCGACAGACCTGCTTGCCACAGGCAAACGTATCGTCAATCTCAAACGTCTGCTGAACGCACGCCGGGGCCTCTCCCGTGCCGGTGACCGGCTGCCGTGGTTACTGTTGCAGCCGCTGAACGATGGGGGATGCGCCGGTGTGGTCCCGGACGTGGACGCACTCCTGGCCGGCGCCTATGCCGAGTACGGATGGGACCCCGAGACAGGGATGCCCACCTCAACCCTTGAAGTCTGACAGTCACTACCCTCCAGCAGGTTAGAAACCTGCAGGAGGCAGCCCACGAAAGACCTGGGAAGGCAACCCAATGGGCCTGGCCGAGCGAGAACAAGAGCTGGAAGTATTGATCCGGGCTAAATACCCGCTCATATACATACTCTCGTGGGAGGAACGGCGCATAGAGACCATGCTTGTCCGTGTCGCAGCCCGGCTCAATCAGCGCCTCTTCGCCTGGACCATGACCTCCGGCGTGATGGCCGTGGATACGGTCCGCCCGGTCGAAGTGGACCCTGCCGCACGCTCGGCTTTACAGGTGCTTGAGCACATCGAACATTCCCGCGAGGCCGCCCTGTATTTGCTCAAGGATTTTCACCCATTTCTGGGTGCATCTCACGTCCCCCCCGACCCGGCTACGGTGCGCAAAATCCGCGACCTGGCACAGACGCTGAAAGAGAGTCGCAAAACGATCCTCTTCCTCTCGCCGATACTGCGCCTCCCACCGGAGCTGGAGAAGGAGATCACGCTGGTGGATTTCTCCCTGCCCACACCGGAGGAATTGGAGGAGGCGTTGGAGCGGGTGATACGCTCCGCCCGCAGCCAGGGCGGGCTGCACCTTCAGCTCACTCCACAGGAGCGAGAACAGATCCTCCAGGCAGCTCAGGGCCTCACCGTCAGCGAGGCTGAGAACGTCTTCGCCAAATCGCTGGTTATCGCCCGTAAATTCGATTCCGCTGTTGACAAGCCCCTCATTCGCCCGGAAATCGTCATCGCCGAAAAGAAACAGTTGATCCGCAAGTCTAATGTCCTGGAGTACTATGAGGCAGCAGAGGAGATGACGAGCGTTGGGGGTATGGGAGAATTGAAGGCCTGGCTCTACAAGCGCCGGCTGGCTTTCACCGAGCAGGCCCGGGCCTTCGGATTGCCTGAGCCACGTGGTCTGCTCCTCCTGGGAGTGCAGGGGTGTGGCAAATCCCTCCTGGCCAAGGCCGTGTCCACAATGTGGAAGCTGCCCCTCCTGCGCCTGGACATGGGGCGCGTGTTTGGTGAGCTGGTGGGCGCCTCGGAGGAAAACATGCGCTCTGCACTGCGCCTGGCCGAGGCCGTCTCGCCGGCCGTGTTATGGATAGACGAGATCGAGAAGGGCCTCTCCGGCCTGGCCAGCTCCGGCCGCTCCGACGCCGGTACGGCGGCTCGCGTCTTCGGCAGCTTTCTCGTCTGGATGCAGGAGAAGACGGCGCCCGTCTTTGTCATCGCCACCAGCAATGACATTACCCTCCTGCCGCCGGAATTGTTGCGCAAAGGGCGCTTCGATGAAATCTTCTTCGTGGACCTGCCTGACTTCCAGGAGCGTCAGGAGATTTTCGCCATCCACCTGCTGAAGCGGCGACGCCGCCCACAGGATTTCGACCTGCCCCATCTGGCCCGCGAGACGGAGGGTTTCAGCGGCGCCGAGATCGAGCAGGTGGTCATTGATGGATTATACGATGCGTTCGAGGCCGGACGTGAACTGCAACAGGAGGACCTCCTGCACAACATCAAGAAGACCGTGCCGCTCTCTCAAACGATGCGAGAGCAGATGACGGCGCTGCGCAATTGGGCACGCACACATGCCCGTCCTGCCTCGTCCGATGCTACCATCCGGCGTATCTTGACTGTACCCGGGGAGGAAGCAATTAAATGAGACTTGCACAAAACATCCCTCCCTGGCTCTATCAGCGTTACCGGCATTTCTTTGACCGGCTGCCCTCTGCCCTGGGGATGGCTGCTCTCTTTGCGCTCGTAGATATGAGGACCGGTGCGTTTCCGGTCGAATGGCGTACCTTTATCGCGGTGGGAGTGTTGGTAAGTGGGTTGCTTTTGCCCGTCGCCGGTTACATCTTGTTCATCGTAGCGCTGGCATATCCCTTGTTTACCATCTCGATATATATCGCTGCTCTGGCGCTCTCAGTCCTTATCCTGTGGGCTTTCCTCTGCTCGCGTCATCTGGGTGCTGTGGTGCTGCTCCTGGTCACGCCCCTGCTTGTTCCTTACCGGCTTGCCCCGCTTGTTCCACTCCTGGCCGGGTTGTGGTGGGGAGAGTGGGGAGGTGCATTGGTCGGGGCAGGCTCTGCGCTGTGGCTGAAATTGTTCGCGGGCATGTGTGGCGCCGCGCCCGACATAACCAGTCTGAGCATCCAGACGTTGAGTGCAGAGCGCCTGATCAACCGCTTCCATACCGCCAACTCGCTCCAGACCCTGCTATGGATGTGGGAACCGCTTTCGCCACACCCTCAGGCTCTGCTGTTGAACATCCTGCACATACTGGGATGGGGACTGGCAGGTTATGGGATCGGCATAATGCGCCAGCGCATGGAAAATATGGCGCGGCCATACCTGGGGCTGCTGGCGGGTATCTCGGCTGCCTGGCTGGGCTTTGGGGTGGGGAGTCTGGCCGCGCCGTTCGCCCTGGGCCTGCTGCGGCCTTCCGCGCTGCCGATTTCCCACCTGGCCAATTTTCTGATAGAATTGGGGATGAGCAGTGCAGCAGCGGTGATGATATGTGCAGCTTATCGCTACCTCAACCGACCGGTAGTACCACCCTCCTTGCGGCGGGACGTGATCGCGTATAGATGCCAGGAAACAGGCTCTGGTGACGGCATGCGAGCCGGGACGCCAGCCACGCTACCGGCGAGCCCGGTCTCCCCTCCCTGGGCAGGTCCCTTTGAGGAGGATGAGCAGGAAGACATTATAATGCTAGACCTGGATTGACGTGGTGATATGAGGACTCAGCTCACTGAACCCAGGCACAGACGGACCGTGCCGGTGCGCAGATTCAACATCGTGCCGCTACTCGCTATCATAGTGATCGGCGCTATTGGTGCTGCGCTGACGTTGCTCTTCCCGATGGAGTGGGTGCGTGCTCCTAAGGTGACGCTCGCCACCGAGTGGTCCGCCATCTCGCCCAACGGGGATGGAAACCAGGACACGCTCCCAATTGTCTACTCCATCTCTGAGGATGCCACAGTCACGATAGATGTGCTTGACGAAAATCAGGCCCTTGTGCGTGTGCTGGTCGAGGAGCAGCCCCAGCCTGCCGGTCAGCATACAATCGTCTGGGATGGCCTGGACAGGGTGGGACAGGCGTTGCCTGATGGGAAGTACCTGGTGCGCGTTTCCGCGCGGGCCACTGTTCAGAGCTCCTCCTCGGCCATTCCGGTGGAGATAGATACCACTCCACCTGTCATCCGCCTGGCCAACCTGCCGGAAAACACGCAGGTAGGTGCGGGCAACGAAAAGTTGCGTATTGAAGGGGTGACCGATCCTGATGCCACAATGTGGCTGAACCACCCGGGGCAGCCCCTGGAAGTGGGGACCAATGGGAGTTTCACTTTTTTGTACACCCTTCAGGAAGGGGTCAACCGGATAGAGCTGGTGGCAGTGGACAGGGCGGGCAATCAGGCCTCGGTCGTGCGAGAGGTCACGCTCCGCACTCTGCCGCCGGATTTGGTGGTGCTTAACCCACCTGATGGCCTCTGGATCAACCAGCGCATGCTGAGTGTGCAGGGGCAGGTAACTGCAGGTGTCCGGGTGCGGGTAAACGGCAACGATGCCAGCGTTGATGAAGAAGGGAAATTTAATGTTGATGTTGTGCTTGAGGAGGGGGAGAACGTCGTGCGCGTGGAGGCAATTGATGCTGTGGGCAACACCTCGGTGGAGGAGCGGCGTGTGTACCTGCGCACCCGCCCCCCTGCCCTCTCCCTGACCACAGTGCGCGACGGTATGACGGTCCGCGAACCATCGCTCCTGGTAGTGGGACGCACTGAGCCTCAGACACTGGTGCGCCTGAACGGCCGAGAGCTGGCTGTGGACAGCCAGGGGGGATTCCAGGGGCTGGTGAACCTGGTCGAGGGAGCGAATATCATCCGGGTCGAAGCGCTGGATCGGGCGGGCAACACCAATGTGGTGGTGCGGGAGATCACCTACTCTCCTAAACAGCCGGCCACATCGCTCCCCCCTGCCGTGCGTAATGTGCTGGCCGCTGCCGGGCTTGGGGTGGCCGGTGTGACGGCGCTGTGGCTGATAAGCGGCTTATGGCAGCGTCCTCTCTCCCTGGTGCTGCGAGTCACGCGTGATACCCTCACTCCCGGTATGGACGGCCGACTCGAGCCGGCGGTCGTGGTGTTCGAACTCTCCCGGCCGGCAACGGTTACGGCGGAAGTGTGGGACCTTAATAACCGCCATGTGGCCACCGTCTTCCGCAACCAGCGGCGCTCCCAGGGCGAACATTTGCTCATCTGGGACGGACGCGATTCTGACGGTGGGGTCGCTTCCCCTGGCACTTACGAGGTGGAGGTCAGCGCGAGCACGCTTTTCACCACGGTGAGCAGCAGCACCCGGCTGGTGATCGAATCCCCGGCAATGCGGCCGGCCTGGGAGCGGAGGCAGGTCGAGCGCCGCGCTTACCGTGAGTAATGTCCTGTTTCTCCATGATGTTGGGCACGCTGGCCTGTCAGGCCTGTGCTCCCGGATCACTCTCTCTCATAACTGTTGCACTTCTCTGCATGGTCGCAACGCCCGCGCCCGGCCCCTGATGTGGCTGGCGGGCTCATTGCTCCGGCAGTGCCCCGGCATCAGGGTCCTTTCCTGCCACCGTCCATACAGCCGAATGGAAGCCCAATTGATGCTCAGGCTGTCGTGTGCTTATCGGCGCAGACTGTGACCCGCGCCATCTGGCTTTTTTCCCATGATGGCAAAAGTGACGTGCAGCTTTTGTCACAATGCCTTTCATGCTCGTAGATAGGAGGATTCGCTATGAGGCTTCAGCCGATCGCTTTTGACGATCTGATGGTCCGTTCCCACTATCTCTGGGCCAGACAATGGCTGTTACTGGCGGCTGGTGACTTTGCGGCCGGACATTTCAATGCCATGACGGTCGGTTGGGGTATGTTGGGGACCCTGTGGGGCAAACCGGTAGCCCAGGTTTTTGTACGTCCCACGCGCTACACCTATGAATTTATGGAGCGCTACGATTCGTTCACCCTGTGCGTGTTCCCTGAGCACTACCGCCAGGCGTTGAATCTGCTCGGCAGCCGTTCAGGCCGCGACGGGGACAAGATTGCCCAATCCGGGCTGACTCCTATCGCAGCCACCCGGGTTGCTGCACCAGTCTTTGCTGAAGCCGAGCTGATCATCGAGTGCCGCAAAATCTACTGGCAGGATTTGGACCCTGCCCATTTTCTTGATCCCGGCATTGCCAGCAATTACCCAATCAAGGATTATCACCGCTGCTATGTAGGGGAGATTGTGGACATCTATGGCATACCGACATATAGTCGGTTGACATCGCCGGCGGTGTGAGCGAGAAACATTTATGAGAGCCCATATGATCTACAATCCCACGGCCGGGCCCAGGGACGTGCAGCAGGAGTTGAAGCGGGTGTGCACCACGCTGAGACGTAGAGGGTGGTCGGTGGAGATGTTGGTGACGGAGAAACCGGGCGATGCTCAGGCTATGGCCTGGTCGGCAGCACAATCCGGCAGTTGTGACGTGGTCATCGCGGCAGGTGGCGATGGCACGGTTAACGAGGTCGTCAACGGGCTGGTTGGCACCTCCACAGCACTGGGGGTGCTGCCGGTCGGGACGGGCAACCTGTGGGCCAAACAATTGGGTATTCCCACTCACACCGTCCTCCATCCCTTACGCCTGCGCGATGCTGCGATTGGGCTGACACGAAGCGTGGTGCGCGTGATAGACGTGGGACAGGCGGGCAATCGCTACTTCCTTTGCTGGGCCGGAATCGGCCTTGATGCCAGAGTGACGCAAGAGTTGGAGCCCCGCCCGCGGCACACAAAACGGTTAGGGGCACTTCCCTACGTGGTCGCTGCTGTCATCGTCGCTTACGACTTTCAAGGAGTCAGAGCCCGTGTCAGGATTGACGGGCGTGTTGTGCGGGGAAGGGTACTGCTCGCATTGGCCAGCAATATCCAGCAATACGGAGGGTGGTTCGACATCGCTCAGGTGGCCCGCGTGGATGATGGACTGCTCGATGTGTTTGTATTCAAGGGCCTGGGCTTTTCTTACGCTGTTCGCCATCTGCTGAAGATTCTCAGCCATCGGCATCTGCAGGACCCCCGCGTGGTACACAGACAGGCTCGCGAGATAGAAGTATGGACCGAGCCCAGAGTGCCGATCCAGGTGGATGGCGATCCCGTCGGGTTCACGCCGGTGCGGATAAGAGTCGTCCCCAAATCCTTGCGGGTGCTAATTCCTCCCTCGGCGCCGGCAGATTTGTTCGTATAACCGGCCACCCGCACAGAAACGGGATTTCGAAGCAAATCCTAATCAGGGGAGGGAATCGAGGCTTTAGCCGGCACAAACGCGGCACAAACCGGCTAAAGTACCCTTACCTACCCGACTCCGGGCGGGAAAAGCGG
>DAOTYA010000039.1:0-8168 GCA_034435075.1 Anaerolineae bacterium | reverse complement strand
ATTATACACCAATTTTATGGGTGCAGTTGCTCTCATTTACCGGAGAGCAAAGTCGCCCAATCTGCGCTCGAATCTCGTTGAATTGTGGCCAATAGACCGGGAAATTCGCATCATGGCATCGGGTTTGCACGCGAGTTAATATACACATAACTGAACTTCGCGCGTAACTATTCAGCCGATTGAAATCGTCCTGCCTGGGCACTTCGTGCCGGGTGTCGGCCCTCGCCGACACCCTTCCACGGGCACCCCAAAATAAAGGTCGGCGAAGGCCGACCATCGGCCGCAGGCCCAGGAAGGTGTACGGGCCAGGTATACCTCGCCCCTACAGTCAGCGCCTGAATAGTATACAAGCTATTCGAGGTTTTTAAGGTTCAGGTCCAGTATACAAGTTACCTTCGCGCGTCGTTTCTGGGGCAGGCGATTGGAAATCGCGCCGGCAGGGGCAGAGCGGCGCTCTGCCCCTGGCCGCTCGAGTCGCTTAACTTGATGCCAACAGGGCGCAGCGCGCTGCGCCCCTACTGTGGCCAACGGTCGGCCTCTGCCGACCGGCGCGTCGGCGCAGGCCGACGCCCGGCGCGCAGTGCCCAAAGAGGCCGATTTCAATCGGGCGGCATCCGGCGCCTGACTCAGAGTGTCAACCAATTGTGAACATCCCGGATTCAATCCCAGGTAAATAAGGGCGATTACACCCATTTGAAAGTATTGGAGGCAAAGGTGTCTCCATCAATCACAATACCCGAAATGATACCGTCGGAGAAGGTGCTTGAACACTTGAGCGTCGGCCGCCCCATTCACGATGCCTGGATCGCCGGCCCGCTCGATCTTGACCCGCTGGTCGTGAGCCGGTGGCTGTGCGGCGAGGATATGCGTGGCATCTACCAGCCCATCGTAATGCACCGCTGTTTCCTTGACGTGCTCGATCTATCGGGCCGTACATTTTACGAACGCGTAGAGCTGGTGGAGTGTTACGTTGCGGCCTCCTCGCTCAGGCAGGCCTATTTCTACGACGTGTTGCTGATTGAGGACTGCATTTTCAGGGACGCGCTGGACGCCCGCAACGTTCAAAGTGAGGGGCCTTTCATCATCCGTAACACCACCTTCGCTGGCTACGCCGATTTCAGTGGCGCAGACCTGCATGGTGGTGCTACTTTCTCCGGCGTCTCTTTCCCCGGGGGTACCAATCTGCTGAGCGGGCTGGGTAGCAAAATGGGCCTGCTTACCATCAGCGGTTGCCGCTTCCGCCCCGTGGACATACCTCCTGGGCTGGACCCCGATTCCATTGACCTGAGAGAGGGTATACCAGCTCGCAGGACACCTGTACACTTGCTCGCCTGCGGCCAGGAAGCGTAGACTTCGGGCAGCGTAAACGTTATCCTTACGGTGCCATTCCGTCCGTTATTCGGACCGCATGCGTCCCCCGTCCGTCCAGCTTTTTCACCAGCTCTGGGATATGCTTTATTAAAGCATATCCTGAGGAGGTGTCGTATGTCTTATCGCACTGTGATGCTCTTTTGGTGCGTTGTAACTCTGACTGCGTGCAGTCTGCTCGCGCCGACACAGGAATCTCCTCTACCAAAACCGTCTGTCCTTGAATCGCCCCTGACCACTCCACCACCGCTCACAGTCCAGGTCCCTGGAGTAGACGACCTGGCCCACTTCCCGCCTATGGCTCCGTTCTTCCTGAGCTTCAGTCAGCCGATGGACCCGCGTAGTACAGCCAGCCCGTTACAAATTGTGCCGCCGATTGAAGGGGAGATCGTGTGGAACAGCTCGTTTACCACGCTTACTTTCACGCCAAAGGGAGGCTTCACGCCAGGCCAGTCATACCACATCTCGCTTGACCAGGGCCTCCGCAGTGCTACGGGCGACAACTTTGCCTGGCCCATCTCATGGGAAATCCACGTGCTTACTGCTCCTCAAGTGCTGGGATTCTACCCGGAGACCACCAATCAGCGGCGCCCCCGCATTCGGATCCGGTTTGACCGGCCTATGGACAGAGAAAGCCTGGAGGCAGCGATCAAGGTAACACCACCTGTGAACTTGAAGCTGGAGTGGGAAGAAGAGGATGGGTGTTACGTGGAGCCGCTTGAGCCACTTACCCCAGGCACGCAATATGAATTCACCGTCACCGAACAGGCCACTGACAGACAGGGCACCCATCTGCTGCGCGCCTACAACTGGCATTACCAACCGGCTGCCCTGATCGCAAGCGTGAGCCGGCCAACCAGACGGGGCAAACATAGCACCCCGCTGATGGTACGGTTCAACTACAAGATGGATGGGCAGAGTGTCAAGCGTGCTCTACATATCGAGCCGATCATCGAAGGCGATGTGCACTGGGACGAGGCGCGGGCTACATTGCTCGTCACGCCCACCAACCCCCTCCCCTGCGAAACCAGCTACACAATCAGGTTTGATGATGTGCTGCTGGATGCCTACGGCGAGGCTATGCCACCCGTCGGACCCCTCCACTTCACTACTTTCCCACCTGTTATCTCCATCACGCCTGCTCCCGGTCAGGCTGTCTCCCCCTTCACTTCCATCCAGGTCACCTTTGACCGGGAGATGGACCGGGAAGCAACTGAAGACGCGTTCACTATCAACCCTCCCGTACCAGGTAAGTTCACCTGGGAGGAGACAACGTTGACTTTCCAGCCGGACGAGGGTTATCTGCAAGAGTTCACCTCCTACACCGTTACCATTAATACGAACGCCAGGAGCAGCGACGGGGAGCCGATCCTCAATCAACCCTACGCCTGGTCATTCCAGACAGGTCGGCTGGAGGATGTGGCCAGCTTCGGGTGGGGGCCAAATGCGCAGGTGGTGGATGCTGACGGGCGCCGCGCCATCCAGTTCCAGATTTTCCAGACCTGGCCCACGGCTTTGACTTTTGAGCTTTATCGGCTCAGCCTGGAGCAGTTCCTCGACCGGTACGCTTCCGGGTTCAGAGGAGTGGCCGGTGAGGAGCATCGCCCCATCAGCACTGCCGGCGCCACCCTGGTCAGACGGTGGCAGATCGAGACAACCGGTACCCGGCAGAAATACGGCAACGTCCAGGAGGTGCTCATCCCCGCCGATGTGCCGCCCGGTCTCTACATCCTGAATCTGATCGCCGGGCGATTGAACGACCAGTTGATCGTGATCCTTACCCGCAACATTATCGTCGCCAAGCAGGCCGAGGGGCAGATCGTGGCCTGGGTGAGTGACATCAACGGTCGCAGTGTCCCGGGCATTGAGGTGGGCATTTACGCGCGGAACGGACAGCTTCTCAGCCGGGGCTACACCGATCGCAATGGAGTGTACCGCACGAAAGTCAGCCGCGACCCCCAGCCTCTCATTGTCATTGCCCGCCAGGGAGAGGACATCACGGCTACCGGCCTGAGCAACGAATGGCGCTCATCCATAAATTGGTGGTGGCGCTGGTGGGGCTGGTGGCTTCCTTCTCCACAGGCACAGGATTGGGCCGTGTACAGCTACACCGACCGCCCCATCTACCGCCCCGGCCAGACGGTGCACTTCAAATCCATCGTGCGTCGGGATGACGACGCGTTGCTCAGCGTCCCGCCGACGGGAACGCCCGTCACGGTGCGTATACGTGATGCTCGAAACAACATTGTGCGAACACTTCAGCTCAACACCAACCACTTTGGTACGGTGTACGGCGATTTCCAACTGGCCGAGGGCGCCATGCTGGGCGAGTATGCCATCGAGGTGGTGCTGGAAGGGGAGAGCCATCGGCAAATTTTTAAGGTGCAGGACTATCGCAAGCCGGATTATCAGGTCAGTGTGACGACCGACGCCCGAAAGTACGTTGAGGGCGATAAGGTCACGCTACAGGTAGAGGCTCGTTACTTCTTCGGCGAGCCCGTGCCACACGCCCGCCTGACCCTGCGCCAGTACGAACTGGGGGAGATGTATTGCTGGTGGGAGACAGAGTGCAGAGATGAGGAATATATCTGGTACCGTTCCTCCCGCCGGGAGATCAGCGGGGTTACCGATGAGAATGGTCGTTTCACCTATACGTTCGACGCTGCCGCAGGTGACTACAGTCGTCAGCACTGGCCAACTGAACTGCGCGTGAGTACCTGGGGCCTCGAGGTCAGCGTTGATGATGGGAGCCACCAGGAGGTCAGCGGTTTCACCGTGATCAAGGTCTTCAACGCTGCCGAGGTGGTCTCTATGGACACCAACGGCTACTTTAAGCAGCCTGGTGTACCCTTCGATATCCACGCTACGGTACGCACCATCGCCGACGAGCCGGTGGCAGGCCGTGCCCTGCGCCTGGAACTCCGCCGCTACAACCTCACGACCGGCGACTACACGACCATCGTCCAATCGGCCGGGCTGAGCACCGACGCACGTGGTGAGGCGGCGCTATCCTTCACGGTCAGACAGGCCGGTTACTATCAGTTGCGTCTGAGCGGAGTGGACAGCAGAGGTCACGAGATCGGCTATACGAGCTGGCTTTATGTCTTCAGCGACACGGAGCGCTGGGGTGTCAGCGATAGCGGGCTTACTATCTCCGCTGATCGGGACACTTATGCCCCGGGCGACATCGCGCGGCTGCTCATCCAATCCGCTTTCAGCGGCCCGGCGTTGTTGACTTTCGAACGCGGCACCACCCGCCGGGAACAATTGATCGAGCTGACCGCACCGCTCACGCTGGTCGAGGTGGAGATCAGGCCTGATGATGTGCCCAATATCTTCGTCACCGTCAATGCCTGGCAGGAGCAGGACACCACCCCCGGCCCACAGACCTATTCTAACCTGCCAGATAGCCGGCTTCACGTTGCCAGCGTCGAGTTGCACGTACCCGCCACCGACAAGATGTTGAACGTCGCCATTGTACCGGACAAGGCTGTGTATGCCCCTCGCGAGCAGGCCACTTTCACTGTGAAAGTCACCAGCCGCTATGGGGAACCGGTGTCGGCTGAGGTCTCGCTGGCTGTGGTGGATGAGGCGATTTTCAGCCTGAGCGAGGAACTCTCAGGCCCGATCTTCGATGGCTTCTACTTCGAGCGGGAACAGATTGTGCGCACCTATGACGGCATGGCGCTGCGCCGTGACCTTTTCGGTGGCGGTGAAGGAGGCGGAGGCGGGGAGGGTGGATTCACTGCAGCCAACCCACGTTCAGACCTCCCGGATACCGCGGCCTGGCTCCCCGTTCTCCACACCGATGCCAGTGGGACGGTGAAGGTCACCCTGCAATTGCCTGACAATCTTACCAGTTGGCGACTGACAGCCCGGGCCGTCACGGCCGATACCCAGGTGGGAGAGGCGAAGGTCAACATCACCACGCACCAGGACACGGTGGTGCGGCCCATCCTGCCACGCGCTTTGACAGCAGGCGACCGGGTGAAGCTTTCTGCCATCGTGCATAACTACAGCCCGCGCACCCGCACCGTGCTCGTCTCCATCGCGGGGGAGGGGATAGATATAGAAGGTGTGATCACGCACACTCTCAGGCTGGCGCCGGGTGCAGCGGAAATCGTGGGGTGGCCGGCTGTGGCGCGCAAGGCCGGCGAGGCTAAGGTCACGATCCAGGCGCGTGGTGAAGAAGGGAGCGGCGACGCCGTACGTACTACCCTTACAGTACGTCCGCTGGCCGTACCCGACGCGATGAGCCAGACAGGCGTCTTCAGTGGCGAGCTTGACATTGAAATCCCCATGCCCGCCGGAGCGCTCGATGAGTCGGGCGGCCTGCGGATCGAACTCAGCCGGTCTATTGCTGGCAGCCTGTTGCATGGCCTGGAATACCTCACCGGCTACCCATATGGCTGCGTGGAACAGACGATGAGCCGTGCCCTGCCCAATGCTGTGGTCGGTCGGGCGTTTTACCGGTTGGGCATCGGGAATCCCACCATGCAGGCCGATCTCCTGCCCAAGATCAACGCCGGTCTGCAGCGGCTCTACGGCTTCCAACACAACGATGGGGGCTGGGGGTGGTGGTACGACGACGCCACCGATGCTTATCAGACGGCCTGGGTGGTCTTTGGACTGGCAACGACCGCCGAGGCGGGCTATGAGGTGGACCCGGAGGTCATCAAGCGGGGTGCGGAATGGCTTGCCGGACACCTGACTGAAATGGATGTGCGCACCCGCGCCTACGCTATCTACAGCATGGCCGTCGCCGGATATGGCGACCTGACATCTGCTCGTGCCCTGATTAAGCAGGCAGGTGAACTGGATGCCTTTTCGCTGGCCGCCCTGGCGCTGGCTCTGCACGAGATGGGTGATCGCCAGGCAGCTCTGGAGCTTCTCTCCCTTCTGGAGCAGAGGGCAGTCACAACTGGAGGGACAGTCTACTGGCAGGCATTCGCGGAGGACGGTCACTATCATCAGAAGACTATGGCCTCCTCCATCCGCAGCACGGCGCTGGCGCTAAGCGCTTTCGTGCACATAAGGCCAGGACACCCATTTGAGCCGGGGATCGTGCGCTGGCTGATGGCCCATCGTCAGCTCAGCGGATGGGGCAGCACGAACGAAACATCTTACGCGATACTGGCTCTGACCGATCACCTTCTGGCAACGGAGTTTGCCACGACCGACACACGCTACCGGGTTGAGCTGAACGGTCAATTGATTGCTGAGGGTTCTTTAGGGCGGGGTGAGCCAGCCGCCAGCATCGAGGTGTCCGCTGCTCAGATGATGCGTGGAATTAACCGGCTGCGCATCTTGCAGTATGGCGCAGGACAGCTTTACTATGTGATCAGCCGACGGGCTTATCTGCCTCAAACATTGATTGAAGCAGCCGGCAACGTCAGCGTGACGCGCACCTACGTTGATGCACAGACCGGTCAGCCCGTTTCCACCGCCACACCGGGTCAGCTGATACGGGTGAACCTGAGCGTGAAGCTGCCAAGTGGGGGCTTCTACATCATAGTCGAGGATCACCTGCCCGGCGGGCTGGAGGCTCTGAACGAAAGTTTGAACACCACCACGCACGAAGCGACCAGCTACGCAGAACCGCGTTACCGCTGGCAGGAATACGGCTACAATTACAAAGAGGTGCGCGCCGACCGGGTGAGCTTCTTCATCACAGAGATGCGTGAGGTAGAGCAGACGTTCACCTACCTGGCACGTGCTACTATGGAGGGTGTTTTCACCGCTCCGCCGGCCGAGGTCAGCGCCATGTACGATATGACGGTCTGGGGCCGTTCGGCAAGCAGAAAGTTGCGGGTGGCCGCAGAGAGCACGACTGAAACACAATCTGGACGGGAGCATAATGTCCCATCACAGTGTCAAGTCTTTTAAAATCGTACCGGGGGTAGAAGCCTAAAGTCCTAAAAAACCGTACCTCCGGAGTGCCGTAACGGCTGGCATTTTCTGCGCTCACCAGCTTTTACGAACCCCTCACCCCCCTTTGTCCCCCCTCTCCCCTCGGCCTGCGGCCAGGGGAGAGGGGGGATTGAAGAGGGGTTTTGCGGCGGGCGGCGAAGCCGCCCGCCGCAAAACCCCAATTTCTCTTCCCCTCTCCCGCTCGCCTAATGTAAATCTCTGCGCTCTCTGCGCCTCTGCGGTGAGGGTTTGCAGTGAAGTCAAACTTGCATACGAGGCAATTCCAGATACAATACCCCGGTGGGTTGAACCCCCTCTCCCCCCTCGCAGAACGGGGACGGACATCTGTTCAGGCGGTGAAAGCGTCAACCAATATGGAACCACCCCCTCGGACACAACACTCAAGGGGAATCCGGCATGAGCGATTCCGACCTTTCCGTTGATGTCTGGCGCCAGCGTGTGCTGGACGTGCTCCTGGTCGCAGTGAGCGGGGCCGCCACCCCGGTGATCGCGCTTCTCCTGCGGGAGGCCGCCCTGGACCCCCGCCAGTGGCCGGCGGTTCTCGCCTACGGCTCCCTCTACGGAGTGGTTCTCCTGCTGGCCCTTCTGCGCCGCCTGCCGTTCCCCCTGCGGGCCCGGGGCCTCATCGGGGTTGGGTATGCCGTCGCGACCATCGCCCTGGCCCGGGGCGGGCTGATGGGCGACGGGCGGGTCTACCTCCTCGTCCTCCCCATCCTGACCTGGTTCCTCCTGGGCCCCCGCGCGGCTCTGGCGGCCGCCGCCCTGGGCGGGCTGGAATATGGCCTCTTCGCCCTGGCCGCCGCCCGGGGCTGGCTGACCCCCTGGCTGGTCCGGACCGACAACTCCCTTCTCCCGGTGGACTGGCTGGC
>DAOTYA010000038.1:0-20157 GCA_034435075.1 Anaerolineae bacterium | reverse complement strand
CTTTTTTGCGCGAGGAGGGAGGGAGAGCAGGCTATGGCTGGCCGTGGCGACGTCAGCTGTAGGGCAACTGCGAGCAGTTGCCCTACACTGTGGCCGGTCGTGCGGCGTCGGGCGTAGTCTGAAGACCGGCCCGAGCCAGCGGATGCAAAAATATGACGGACACCCTTGCACAACGACACCACACACTCTTGACGGAAAGCATCAAAAGAGGTATACTTAGTAACGACGGGGTGTGGCGCAGATGGAAGCGCGCTGCGTTTGGGACGCAGAGGTCGCCGGTTCAAGTCCGGCCGCCCCGACTGCGGGCGTTGCAAAAAGGTATTGCCACAGCCTTCCAAGCTGTTGTTACGGGTTCGATTCCCGTCGCCCGCTCCTTATCCATTTTTTGGGCCCATAGCTCAGCGGTCAGAGCAGCCGGCTCGACAGATGGACAGCTCCTTGCTGTTCCGTCTTGGGGCTGCCTGGGGGGAAACCCTCAGGTGACACCTGCCAAATTCGGGGAAGCCTGTATCCTTCAGATGGTAATCCCGAGCCAAGCCCGCAAGGGAAGGTGTAGAGACCGGACGGCAGGCACCCTCGGTTTCATACCAGGGTGAAGGGACGGTCCAGCCCACAAACCCGCAAGGGGCGACGAAAGTCGTAGTTGGGATGCATAACCGGTCGGTCCCAGGTTCGAATCCTGGTGGGCCCACTGCGATGGGGCGTGGCCAAGTGGCAAGGCAACGGACTTTGAATCCGTTTATCCGCAGGTTCGAATCCTGCCGCCCCAGTTTCACTTCATTCTGTGCTGGGCCTTCAATAAAATGACGCCAGGCTTTTCTCCCCTCCTGTGCCCGGCCCCTAATCTTCCAGCCGCTTATAAAAATCCAGTGGTCTGAGTTCCTGGAATGCGCCGTTCATTGCCAGGTGGCGGCGTATGTCCACACACAGATGACACCTGGAGATGTAGCCCTCCCGCTCTTGATAGCCGAATGCCAGGCCAAGCTCATAGAGGGCCTTAATGTCCGTGAGCAAGGCCCGCAGCACCGGCATCCTGTCCAGGTCAATACCCCGGCAAAGCGCGTCCAGCTCTCGCGCATCGCCCAGGGAAAGGCCACCACAATAACCGGGGATGAAATTGCCATAATTGTCAACATGGACGTGCCAGTCGCGGATCAGCTCCTGGCGGCAAGACGTGCCGAAGAAGCGGCGGGCCGGATAATGCCTGTAAAGGTGAGCGAACTTGTACGGCACCCGGCCACTGGCGAAAAGTTCCGCGTGTCCCGGGCCTGGACTGGCCATCTTCACATACTCATCGAAAGAGAGCGTACCGCTCAGCCCGAGCCTTCTGAACTGCTCATAGAAGAATGCCTGGTAGACAATAACGTTGCGGCCGAAAACCTCCTGGGCAATGTGCACAGCCAGTTCCGTGCGTTCGAAGGGCACATGTTCCAGAACAAAGGGATTGGCACTGATGAGGATGCCATCAAGCCCGGCCGTCCTGAGAGCAGTAAGCCTCTCACGCACCTTTACCTCGTCGGTACACCAGAAGCAATTGGTCTCCACAAAGATAGTGGAGATGCCCAAATGTCGCGCCATCTCGGTCAACTGCAACAAAAGCTCGAAGTTAAGGAACGGCTCACCGCCGCTGAAATGAAGCCCCTCGTTGACACCGATTCTGCCTGGGAAGAGAGGCGCAGGCAGCATATGTGCCAGTTGCGTCAGGATCGCTCTGGCATCTTCTAAAGAGAGCCAGTCGGTGCTCCAGCGGGGAGAGCAGGCATACAGACAATGCCGGCATGCGCCGCTACATTTGTAGGTCAGAAAGATGCCCACCGAGTAAGGCCGCGGTATAGATACAATGTCCATCTGTTTACCCTGCTACGATCTTGCTGATACAGCCCTGCGCATGTTCACCGGGCCTGCCGGAAGCAAGGCTTGCTACTCCGAGGCAGATAGGCCCCATGGCGCGCCCCCCAAATTATACCTCAATTTCGGGGCTTACGCAGCACGTTCGCCAGTTCCGATGCTGGAGGGCGAGTGGCCTGGATGGCGATCCGGCAGTGAGTCCAGAAGGGGGTCTTCGGCATGCGGGTGGGCGACCGGGTCTACTTCCGGGAACCGGTGCCGGACGGCGTCGCGCTGGAGGAGAGGGGGCTGGTGCGGGAGATTGTCCCGGAGATAGTGCATGCACCTGGGGAAGTAATTGTCGAATCGGTCGGTGCAGTGCCCCCGTGGTGGAAATCCCTTCCTACAGCCTGCGGGCCCGGGGGCGGGCTGGGGGCATCTCCAGAGGTACCGTGGAGTGGGTAGTGAAGGAGGCTCTCCAGCGGATTCGGGCGTAGATTCTGGAGGAGGCACTGGGGAGACAACCCGCCCGGCGGATTGATCAGTCCGTGTTCCTCAAGAAGCGTCAGCCGGGGCGAACTGGTGCATCGTCCCGGCCAGTGCCCCCAGGATACTGATTCCACTCAGGCGACATCAGACATGGCCGCGCCGTTCTGCAACGTTGCCAGGCCGGCCAGACGGTGCAGCAACGGCCGGAGGGTAGGGAAAAGCTGGCGGTAGACCCCGGTGTAGAGCTGCTCGTAGATGAGCTGTGTCCGGGCATCCGGTGTGAAGCTCACGGTTGTGTGGCTCATCGCAGCTGCGGCTTCGAACGGATCGTGATACCACCCTGCTGCGACAGCGGCGAGGATGCCGGCGCCCAGGCAGGTCGCCTCGTCGGTGGCAGCGCGCCTGAGCGGGGTGCCGGTCACGTCAGCAATGATCTGACACCACAGGTCGCTGCGGCTTCCCCCACCCAGCGCGATGTACTCGCGGCATGGTTTACCAGTGGCCATCATAACCCCCTCGCCTGACAATCGCTGCTCGAAAGCGATGCCCTCGAGAATGGCGCGGTAGAAATGCTCGCTCCCATGTGCGCCGCTCCAGCCGACAACAATGCCAGAGGCGAGAGGGTCCCAGTATGGCGTCATCGCGTGACTCCAGTACGGAACGAGCACCAGGCCCAGTGAGCCAGGGGGCACCTGAGCAGCTGCGGCCTCCAATGTTTCCGGGTCGCCGCCGAATTTTTGGGTGAACCAGTTGACGATAAACGCGCCGCTCTGGATAACCGTTTCCAGGAAATACAGGCCAGCGATAGGGGCATAGAGCGTGCGAAAAGCGCGATCGGTCAAGTAGCGCGGGCTTAGAGTACCGCTGACGACAGCAGTCCCCAGGTTGAGTGAAGCGCGGTCGGCTACGGCGTTGGCGCCCAAACCGGCACATTGGCCATCACCCGCACCGGCCACGACCGGTAGCCCCGCTGGCAATCCCGTGATGGCCGCGGCCTGCTGGCTCACCCGGCCGATCACGGTGCCAGGCTCGACCAGTTCAGGGAACTGGTCAGGCCGCAAACCCAGCTCGTGCATCAGGTCAGCAGCCCAGGTATGATTCTGCAGCTCCACCAGGCCAAAGGGGTCGGCAGAGGCAATGCTCGTGCAGAACTCACCGGTAAGGCGATGGACAAGGAATGCATGTACATCAAGGAACTTCGCGGTGCGCTCCACGACCTCTGGCTCGTGCTGCATCAACCACACGATCTTGGGGAGCGCAGGGTTGGTGGTGAGCGGCTTGCCGGTGAGGCGGTGGAAATGCTCTGTGCCGATGGTCTGCTGGAGATCGGTCACCTGCGGGCGGCTGCGTTCGTCGAGCCAGAGGATGGCATGACGCAGAGGGCGTCCCCCTTCGTCTACAGGCACAAAGGTCTCACGTTGATGGGTGATGCAGATTGCCGCGATCCGGGTCGGATCAATCTGCTCCCATAATGTGTTGAGCGCAGTGCAGAGGCCTGCCCACCACTGTTCTGCATCCTGCTCGTACCAGTGAGGCCGTGGGGTGATGAGCGGGCAGGCCGCCCGCCCTTCGGCAACAGCATTCCCCTGGGCATCCCAGGCAATGACCTTACAGGCGGTAGTGCTGGAGTCAACGCCAATGACAAGAGTACACCCCATACCTGATCCTGGCTATTCAGCCCCTCTGTATTGTGCCGTGCAGGCAACCACTGATCTGCACCGCATATGACCGCCACACAAACTGAGGTGCCGGGGTAGAGGCTTCAGCCGGATTTTACGCCTGATGGCTCGATTCCGGTCAAATAAGGTGGCGGCCGGGTGTCACACGATTGAGATCGGTCTCTTTGGGCGCTTCGCGCCAGGCGTCAGCCCGCGCCGGCACTCGCGCGGGTGCGGCCATCGGGCGGCGAGGCTGACCGGTTCGTAGCCGCAGACCCGCAGACCGTCCCCCGGTTAGTACAGCAGGTAATCTACGACGCCGCTTTCTGGTGGAAAAAGGCGGCGTATCGCTTATCCGTTTTATTGATGTGGGTATACAACCAGGAAAACAAGAAGGCAACCAGGTCTCGCACGGCTTTTCGATCTCCGGCCTCGTGTCGTTCCATCGCCGTCCGATACTCCTGGCGGAACATGGCATGGGTTTCCCGGTGAGGCTCCAAATCGGGATAACCGATCCGTTCCATGAACGCCTCCTCTGCGGAAAAGTGGAAGACGGTATAGTTATCCACCCCTTCGAAGAGAGTATGGATGCCTTCCTCCCGCTCCCCCCGCTCCACGGCGGTATAGAACTCGTTCAGGAGATCAATCAACTTGCGATGTTGCTCGTCTATTTCCTGAATGCCTATGCTTAACTCATCACTCCACTCTATCTTCATTGTCTCCTCCGATTGTTCCCACGCGTACTCTGAGAGTAAATCCCCCCTCATGGCTCAATGAGGAACCCGCTCCTATCCGGCAGATGAGCGGTGTCGTTCAAACAGACCAGCCTTGGGTGTTCAAGATGGGGAACCTGGGGCAGCGGCTCAAAGGCCAGGATTGTCAACGAGGCCTGTGAGATAGAGAGCCGACGGAAAAGGTCCGTTGGCATGCCGATGTAATGGGCCACTGCCAGGCGGATTGGATCGGCGTGAGAAATCACTGCAACCGTTTGCCCCAGGTGAGCAGATCGGATCTCTTCCAGCGCTGCCACCACCCTGAGCTGAACCTCCCAGGCACTCTCTCCTTCGGGGTAAGGTACCAGCGAGGGTAAAAGCTGGATAGGCAGCCAGTATGGATGGTCCCGTATCCGATCTCGGGGCTGGCCGCTCCATAAGCCACACTCCACCTCATGCAGGCCAGGGTGAACACGCACTTCCAGATGATGCTGCCCGGCGATGATCTGTGCTGTCTCAACAGCGCGCTCCAGAGGGCTGGAATAAACCGCAGCCAGCCTGGTGCGGGCCAGTCTCCTGGTCAGTGCCTCCGCCTCTGCCCGGCCCTGTTCATTCAGATGGATGCCGGGCATGCGCCCACCCATTCGTCGCTCTTTCAGCAGATTGTTGCTCCCGTGCCGGATGAGCAGTAATGTGGTGGTCAATCCACCTCCTGTAGCCCTGGCTCGTAAGCAGTGATCGCCTCCCGCCAGGCGTGGGGGATGGGGACGGGGCGGCCGGCAGCATAATCATAGCAGGCCTGGACGGTACGAGCCGTGGCGACCAGCCTCCCGTCTTCACCTTCCAGCCGATACTCAAAGACGAAACTTGAATTGCGTATCTGGCTTACCCGGGCCCAGATCGTCACCCGTTCACCCAGGGAAAGAGGAGAGCGGTAAGTACAGGCAGCTTCAGCCAGGATAATGCCCACATCCTGTGGGTTCTGGAGGCTCAGGCCGACCACTTCCCGCAGATACTGCATCCGGGCATACTCCAGGTAGGTGAAGTATACGGCATTGTTAACGTGACCGAACGCGTCCAGGTCGCGCCAGATCACTGCCCAGGTGGTTGAGAAACGGAATTGAGGGTCTGGCATAGCGTTTCTTCACGGCATCTACTCCACCCAGGCCTCTCGGACCACGGTCCGGCGGGCAGGGTGGCTACGTCTCACGCAGTAACCAACTCCTTTGTACGGCCGGATAATGCGCAGGCTCACTACACGGGCCAGGTAAGCAGCGCAATCAAACAACAGAGCCAGAGAGCGGGCCAACTGTGCAGCAGCGGGGCCTCCCAGGCATCCTCTATTATACCATCCTCTTGCTCTCCACGCTACCCTGCCGTGTTCTTCATTCACAGGAGCTGCGCAATAAGGTGACAGTCACCCTGGGCATCTGCGGTTGTAGAGTTAGGAACCTATCCGAAAAACCGTACAGGCGGCATCCCTATGCCGCTATACCGACGCATAGGGATGCGTCGGTTACGTTTTTCGGATAGGCACTAAGCGTAGGCAGCTTCCATCCGAAGTTTGACACTGAAGGCACTGCATAGTATACTCTGATGCGGCACCCCCGGTTGCAGTCCAATTCCTGGAAGACACGGACCGTACAGGCCAAAGTATCCGGAAAATCGTAATCATTCAGGCGGTTACTGCAGGGACGAGGTACACCCCATTTCGGGCCTGTGCTGACGCACTGGTTGGCGCAGGCCGATGCACGGCGTGTAGTGCCTGAGCAGGGCGATCTCAATCGGCCTGGGTAGTTACCGGAAATCTTCACGGTTGCATAACGGCTTATAGAACATGCCTGGTAAGCAGAGAGGATAAGATGACAGCTAAATTGCTCAATAAGGGTCAGTGGGCCGATTATGTGTCCACCATTCTGGTATCTGGATCCCTGTGGGGTTTCACAGAAGTAGTTCTGGGCGGTGCGATGGCAGCGGCCGGATTGCCATACCGCTCCGGCGTGCTCACTGGACTGGGAATGGGTATTATGGCTGTTGCCATAGGCGCCTTTGCGAAACCTGCGATGCTGGCAGGTATCGCGCTCGTAGCGGTCTTATGTAAGCAACTTGTCGTGCCCATCCTCCATGTCTCGATTATGTGCAAGGCCAACTCCTGCCTGGCCGTGATGCTTGACGGATTCGCCTTGCTCGGAGTTGTGTCGGTGTTCTCTCGCAGGCTGGACTCGAGCTATCTGGTCAGGGCGGCTGTCGGTGCTCTGGCGGCGCTGTCGGCAGCAATGGCGTTCTTTTTCGTGGGTATGCAGGTGGCGCCGTGTAAATACCTCCTGTCCTTTAACCGTCCCGGTGGTCTGATGGCATTCCTCACCGTCGAAGGACTGCCGTGGATGTTGTGCTCTGCCCTCCTCTTTCCTGCAGGCTACTGGATCGGCAAAAGACTCGGCGACGTTGTTCACGTCTGGAGGACCGACAGGCCCCTGCTTTACTACACTATTGCGACAGCCATTTTGATATGTTGCTGGGGCACAAGTGCCGCAGCCATCGCTGCTGGCCTGTAGCAGTTATTGGCGGGTTTACTACCTGCAGAAAGGTTGTGGACGTTATGAAAGTTGAGATCTCCTCGCCGTGGGCCAGAGAGTTTATCCGCAAGCATGGAGGCGTAATCAACATAGCCTGGCGCACGGTCTGTATGGACTGATGAACGATCTTTGAAGGCCCATCCGGTCGGATGGGAGCACCTGACAACCCGGAGGAGTTCCTCTGTTTGCAGGCAGATGACATTACCGTTTACATCTCACGGCGCTTGCTGAGCGAAAAGGTAAAGGCTGGAGCGGTGGAGATGTTCTTCTACGTTGACGGCTATGGACGGCACACACTTACCTTTGACCCCCCGTATGATGGCAGAGTGTGAGCCGTGAGAAAGGATTGCAAGCTATGCCAACTGAACAAGAAATTCTCGATGCCCTGCGCCCGGTAGTGGACCCTGAGATTGGGATGAGTGTGGTAGACCTGGGAATGATCAGGGAGATCAAGGTTGAGGAGGACGTAGTCGAGATCAAAATGGTTTTGACCGTACCCTTTTGCCCGCTGGCTGGACTGATTACCGGGCAGGTGCGCCAGGCCGCTGCTGCTGTAGAAGGGGTCAAAGAGGCCAGAGTGACCCTGCTCCAGGAGCCTTGGAACCCGGCCTGGATGCATAGGTGAGGTTATTGCCCGGTACTCTGCAGAAGCGCAAAGGCACAGAAAGAAGAGACCAAACCGTCTCAGGCTCTGCGTCTGACTTCGCCGGGGTGGGGCATAACTCCGCTGGACATCGGGAGTTATGCAATTGCAATTGAGCTGGCCTGTGGGATGGGTCTTCCGGTCTGCCGGGACAGCCTGGAAAAGCCATCCCGCAGCCCATAGTCAGTACGTAGATGAGGCCAGGCGGTAAGCTCTGTGTGCGGCTTTCAGCATGACGCCTGCCCGGCAAGGCCATTGCCGTGAGCAGGAGTGTAATGTCCCTGCAGAGGCACAAGGAGTGATTCCGGATGACGCATATTCTGGCAAAGATACGAGGTGGGTTACGAAACGTGCGGGGGACCATAACCAGATTGCCCTTGTTGAGCGCTTACGAGCAAACGAGGACCTCCTGGGCCAGATCTATTGACTCCTGCGACGCCGTCCCCGCTGTCTACAAAGATTTCTTCGAGCCTCTCCTTGCAGGCGGGCAGCCATTTCCCTATGCGGTGCTCACTCCTTCCTACGAGGGATTCATTCACAGGACAAGTGAGAAGCTCATCTGTGACCTGGGCCGCGAAATCTGTGTCCTGGAAAGAAAGGGGAACACATTCGACGCACGGTGTTACCCACTTGAAGGGATCAGTTACGCCGAGGTCAGGGCCGTCCTGCTGGACTCTCACTTTAAGATATGTGGTGTGACAAGCCAGGGTGTTTCCACCTCTTCCACCCTCAGATTCAACACAGTAACCGACCACCTCTTTACGCCGTTCCTGGCAAAAATAAGGCTCGGCGGCACCGATTCTAAGGGCGCGCCCACGGGCCTGAAATCAAGAGAGTTCAGCGATTGGATCTCCCTGAGCTATAAGTTCATGAACCTTGCGCGGCACAGCCTGCTGGAGGGAGAAAGGGTGATCCATGCCATTCTGCAACCTGAGATCCGCGCGCATGTGTTGACACTTCTGGGCAAGACGTACTACAGGGTCATTTCGCCCACTCACGCGACGATCCTGACGGATCGCGAGTTGATCATAATTCGGGAAGAGGCCTGGCATGGCGGAGACGAGAGATACGGCGGCATCTGGGATTACATCCCGTTGAATAAGATCGTGGCGCTTTCTCTGAGTGAGAATGACCCGCTGAAACTGTCCATCCAGTTACCGGCAGGGGAGCACCTGGAGAGCCTGTTTCAGGTCTCAGCAAAACAGGAGATTGAACAACTGCTGGAGCGGTTCGCTGCGTGCGCTGGATGACAACCAGGTGTGGCATAGGTTGTGGCACACCAAGAGCGAACGTAATTACCTACCCGGCTGCCTTCCGCCGTGTGCCGATTGGAAATCGAGCTTATACGGGCGCCTGCGGCGCCGGGCGTCGGCCTGCGCCGATGCGGGAACAGCGGTCGGCGCAGGCCGACCGAAGGCCTGCAGCCCAAAGTGGGCGACTTCAGTCGCAGGGGTAGGCAGTTACGAGCGAACGATGATCATCGGAGGAACTCGATGCCGCATTTGTTGATCATCGGCGGCAGTGATGCCGGCATCAGCGCCGCGCTGCGTGCGCGGGAGGTTAACCCGGCCTGTGAGATCACCGTCGTCGCCGCCGACCGTTACCCCAACTACTCCATCTGTGGCCTGCCGTTCTGGCTGGGCGGCGAAATCGCCGACTGGCGCGACCTGGCTCACCGTAAGGCCAGAGACATCGAGGCCCAGGGCATTCAGTTGCTGCTGGAGCATACCGCCCAGGCAATTGACCCGGCCGATAAGACGGTCACGGTCGTGGATGTTGATAGGCGGTCGCGCCGGATCTCATACGACACGCTTGTGATCGGCACGGGCGCCGTCCCGGCCCGCCCTCCCATCCGGGGGCTGGAACAGCAGGGCTTATTTTTCCTGCGCACGATGACCGATGGTTTTGCCCTGCACGATTATCTGGAGATGCAATCGCCTGCCTCCGCAGTGGTGGTGGGCGGCGGCTACATCGGCCTGGAGATGGCCGAGGCCTTCGTCCACCGTGGGATGCAGGTCACGTTGGTTGAGTACTTCCCCTCTGTGCTGACCACGCTCGATCCGCCGCTGGGTGCTCTCGTGGCCGATGAGTTAAGCCGACACGGCGTCACGGTCGTCACCGGCGTGACTGTGGAGGCGATCGAACCGCAGAGGGGAAAGCTGGTTGTGACCGGCTCCGGGGGATTCCACGCCGGGGCCGACCTGGTGCTGGCGGCGACCGGTGTGCGACCCGACGCAGGCCTGGCAGCCGCGGCCGGCGTCGAGACCGGCAGGTGGGGCGCGATCCGCGTCAATCAGGCGATGGAGACGAATGTGCCATACATCTATGCTGCTGGCGACTGCGCCGAGACGTACCACCGGCTGCTGGAGCAGTACGTCTACCTGCCGCTTGGCTCTACGGCGCATAAGCAGGGACGAGTCGCCGGAGAGAACGCGGCTGGCGGGCAGGCGACGTTCGCCGGAACACTGGGCACGCAGGTCGTCAAGGTGTTCGACCTGGTTGCCGCGCGCACAGGACTGCGCGACACCGAAGCGCACCAGGCCGGCTTTGACCCATTGACCGTGCAGGTCGAGACCTGGGATCATAAGACCTACTACCCCGGCGCACAGCGTCTCCATATTCGCATTACCGGCGACCGCCGGACGGGTCGTCTGCTCGGCGCGCAGATGGTGGGCCATCGCGCGGCGGAGGTCTCGAAGCGGTTGGATGTGTTCGCTGCGGCGCTGTTCAACGGGATGACGGTTGCAGCGTTGAGCGACATAGACCTCAGTTACACACCGCCGCTCAGTACCCCGTGGGATGCAGTGCAGGTGGCAGCACAGGTATGGGTGGAGCACAGAAAACCCGATCGGGGCTCAGGGTGATGCTGATCGTGCCTTTCTGCCCGCCGGCCGGGACGGTCACCGGCAGGTACCTGGAACTGCCGGTGTGGAGTGGCCGGTTCTCCTCCCATCGTGACGACATCGCTCAACATCTTCGTTCACTGCCGGCAGGAGGACGGGGTGTCCACGCTGACATTGATTTGACCATACGGTATGGTAAAATAACAGAACGTACGCAGTTCACGTAACCGGCACTTTCAGAGTCCCCCCACAGGTACTTCCTGGGATGCCCAACCTTCCTGTGCAGGCTCCAGACGACCGTTTCCGAAGTGCCGGTCACGCTCGAGGTGCAACCGATGAACGAATCGTATCCAATGTTGAGTGTCGAAGAGGCGCTGGATAGGGTGCTGGAGGTCTTCAATCCGCTGCCGCCAGAGCGCAGGCCGATCCTTGAGGTGCTGGGGCAGGTGTTGGCTGAGGACATCTTCGCCGGGATGGACATCCCACCGCTGGCCAACTCGGCGATGGATGGCTACGCCGTGCGCTGCGATGATACCAGCGAGGCCTCGCCTGACCATCCCCGTCGTCTGCGCGTCGTGGCGGACCTGGCTGCGGGGTACGTGCTCGATGAGCCGATCCGCCCCGGTACTGCTGTGCGCATCATGACCGGCGCGCCGGTCCCACCCGGAGCCGAAGCGGTGATCCCCTTCGAGGAGGTCGAGCGCGACGGTGACGACATCCTCGTCTTCAGACTGTATCCCCACCTCAAGAACATCCGCGCCGCAGGTGAGGACGTCCGTGCCGGTCAGAAAGTGCTGGCGCAGGGCACCGTCCTGCGCCCGCAGGAGATCGGCATGCTGGCCGCCTTGGGACATCAGGAGGCGCTCGTGCACCGTCGCCCGCGCGTTGCCATCCTCTCCACCGGCGACGAGGTGATCGCCGTGGATGCTCCCTGGCAGCCGGGCAAGATCCGCGACGCCAACTCGTACTCTAACGCTGCACAGGTGCTGCGCTACGGCGGCGTCCCGCTGCGTCTGGGCATCGCTCGCGACGACGTAACCGACCTGACGTCCAAAATCCGTGCCGGGCTGGCACAGGGGGCTGACCTGTTCCTCACCTCGGGCGGCGTCTCGGTGGGCGATTTCGACGTGGTGAAGAAGGTGCTGGCCGCCGAAGGGGAGATGTCCTTCTGGCGGGTACGTATGAAGCCGGGCAAACCGCTGGCCTTCGGTCACATCCACGGGGTCCCGCTCCTGGGCCTGCCTGGCAACCCCGTCTCGGCTATGATCGCCTTCGAGATTTTTGCCCGCCCGGCCATCCTTAAGATGCTGGGCAAGACCCAACTTGAAAAGCCCACGGTAGAGGCAGTGCTGCTCGATGAGATCAAACGCAAGGACGACCGTCGCCACTACCTGCGCGTGAGCCTGGAGAAGCGGGATGGCGCATACCAGGCGCGGTTGACCGGCGATCAGGGGTCGGGCATCCTGCTCTCGATGGTGCGGGCGCAGGGGCTGGCGATCATCCCGGAGGACGTGAACCACCTGCCCGCCGGCGCGCGTGTGCGGGTGATGATGCTTGACTGGCCAGAGCATATTTGAGCAGGAGTGACAACTGCCTGCCCTCAGGCTAACCTGTGAGTAACTATTCAGGCAGTGACTGAAGTCACCCTTTTGGGCCTCAGGCCAACGGTCGGCCTTCGCCGACCGGCGTGCGTCGGCGTAGGCCGACGCACGGCACAGAGCGCCCAAAGAGGCCGATTTCAATCAGGCTGAATAGTTAAACCTGTGAAAGGGTAGCGGGTAGTTTTCAATCAGCACAAAGGTACGTCATTGGGCGAGACCTGGCGATTACTTGACACCGGGCCGCGCTCCGCGGCAGAAAACATGGCCCTTGACGAGGTCGTGTTGACGGCACGCAGTCGCAATGCGGTGCCGAACACGCTGCGTTTCCTCCAGTTCTTCCCACGCTGCACCCTGGTCGGCTACCACCAGGCTGTAGAACAGGAAGTCCGCATCCCCTACTGTCAGGAGCACGGCATTGAGATCAACCGAAGGCTCACCGGTGGAGGTGGGTTGTTCTGGGACGAGACCCAGTTGGGGTGGGAAATTTTCGCCTCCGGGAACGATCCCCGCTTCCTGCGGCCTGCCGAATCACTCTATGAACTGCTCTGCCAGGGCGCCATCAGAGGGCTGGAAAAGCTGGGGGTACGCGCGGCCTTTCGCCCAAAGAACGATATCGAGGTCAACGGCCGTAAAATCTCCGGCACCGGTGGCACCAGCATGGATGGTGCCTTTCTGTTCCAGGGCACCCTGCTGGTGGACTTCGACGTTGACACCATGCTGCGCGCACTGCGCATACCCACCGAGAAGTTGAAAGACAAAGAAATCGCTTCGGTGAGAGAGCGGGTCACCTGCCTGGCGTGGGAGCTTGGTGCGCCACCGACGCTGCCCCAGATTAAGGCCGCGCTGGTGGCCGGCTTCTCGGAAGCGCTGGGCGTCGAGTTCGAACCGGGGACGCTGACCCCACTGGAACAGGAATTGCTGGAGACCAGGCTGCCTTACTTCCGCTCCGACGAATGGGTCTACGGCACGCGTCGCCCGCTGCTCCGACGTGACGAGCTGCGGGCGCTCTACAAAAGCCCGGGAGGCCTGATCCGCATCTCACTGGTGGTTGACGCCCAGGCACACCGCATCCGCGAAGCATTTATCACCGGCGATTTCTTCGCCTATCCCCGCCGTGCCATCCTTGACCTGGAAGCGCGGCTCAAAGGCGTCCCCGCTGAGGTTGAGGCCGCCAGCCGCGTTGTTGAGGAGTTCTTTGCCACAGACCAGCCCGAAATCCCCGGTGTTTCAGCCACCGACGTCATCCGCACCCTGCGGGAGGCCCTGGAAAAGACAGCCTATACCCGTTATGGCATCAATCCTGACGAGGTGAACCACGTTTTTTCGGTGGTGGCGCCGCTTCCGGAGATAATGGAGCAGCACCTCTCACCTGAACATCAGACTGCCCCGCCGGTGCTGCTCCTGCCTTACTGTGCCAAGCTCACCTCATGCCCCTATCGTTACGAGGAGGGCTGTGCCGTATGCGGCGCCTGCTCTGTAGGAGACGCCTTCCAACTTGCGGGTAAATACGGCCTGACGCCGATTTCTATCCAGAATTACGAGCACCTCGAGGAAACGCTGGAACACCTGAAGTCAGCAGGACATCCCGCCTTTATAGGAAGCTGCTGCGAGCCGTTCTACGCCAAACACCGGGACGACTTTGAGCGCATCGGATTGCCCGGCATACTGGTTGACGTGGATAGCTCCACCTGTTACGATCTCGGCCGCGAGCAGGATGCCTACGTCGGCCGGTTCGACAACCAGACATATCTGAAGCTCGATCTGCTGGAGCGTATCCTCGCCCGGGTGATGTCGCGATAATGATCTGGACTCCCAATTATTCCATGTTTTAGCCACCTGACGGTTTTGGAAACAGGGCGCAAATGGGGCGGAAGTGCTCTCATTTTGTTGATGTGTTGGTGATAGGAGCGGGGCCGGCCGGGAGCAGCGCTGCCCGGGCTGCTGCCTCGGGCGGCCTGCACGTGCTGATGGTTGAGAAACGGCCCACCGTAGGGCTGCCGGTGCAATGTGCGGAGTATGTGCCGGCCCAGATTGTAGATTGCGTCCCGGTCCCGGAGCGGTGTGTTGCCCGCCGTATCCGCACCATGCGCACCCACCTCCCCGATGGACAGGTTGTGGAAACGCCCGCGGCCGGCTACATGCTCGACCGCGCCATGTTCGACAAAGCCCTCGTTGTGGCTGCCTGCCAGGCCGGAGCCGAGCTTTGGACAGCGGCACAGGCTGTGGCAGTATCGCAGAGCGAAAATCTCGTGCAGGTGAGAAGGAACGGAGTGCTTGAGGATGTGGAGTACCGGGTGCTGATCGGTGCTGACGGCCCCCGCTCCCTGGTCGGGAAATGCATCGGTCAGGTCAATACCGGGCTTGTCCATGCCGTACAGGTGGAAGTGATACTGCGAGAGCGTCAGCCTGCCCGCACGGAAGTCTACTTCACTCCTGCCTGCAGGGGAGGCTATGGATGGCTCTTTCCTAAAGAGCACACGGCCAACGTTGGTGTGGGGGTCAACCTCGCAATGGGAGGTAACCCGCACCAGGCATTGAAACATCTCTGGGAACAACTGAACCTTGGGGAAGCCGCCATTGTTGGGCATACTGCGGGCCTCATTCCAGTCGGTGGAATGGTGGACCGGCTGCGGGTGGGCAACGTGCTGCTGGTGGGCGATGCGGCGGGCTTTACCCATCCCATTACCGGCGCAGGTATCTTCGCTGCTGTAGTGGGAGGGACGCTCGCCGGCCAGACAGTTGTCCGAGCGCTCAAAAGTGGGAACATGGACCTGTTGGGAGAGTATGAGAAAGAATGGTCCGCCTTTATGGGAGGGCCGCTGAACCATGCCCTGAGCAAACGGCGCTACAGAGACGCGCACTGGAGCGATGATCCGGACACCTTGAGTAATGTGATTCGGGAGACGTGGGTGGCCTTCCCCGGCTATACCGCGCGCGATACAAAACATATTGCCAGGAGGAACTGATGGAAAGCCCTGAGCATGTACAGATCAGCCTGGCGGCCGCTATGGCCCTCGGCTATCGTCCGGCTATGTTCCGCCGCAACTCCCGTCTGACCGGGTTGAACCTGCTGGTGACCTATCCAGAGGGTTGCGTCGCAAGTTGCGCTTTCTGCGGCCTTAATCGTCAGCGGAATATCGAGCCGGAGCAACGTACCTTTATACGGGTGGACTGGCCCACTTATCCTCTGGATGACGTCATTGCCCGCCTCAATCGCAATGGGCACGAGCTGCACCGCGTATGTGTGGGCATGATCACCCATCGTCGCGCCTTCGAGGATATGAACACGATCATTCGCCGATTTCATATCGAGTCCGACCGTCCTATCTCGGCACTCATTGCTCCTACCCTGATCTGTGACCTCTCGCGCCTGAGGGAGATCAGGGAGGCCGGCGCAGACATGATCGGCGTTGCCATAGATGCTGCCACACCGGAACTTTTCGAGCGCTACCGTGGCCGTGGTGTCGGGGGGCCGCATCGCTGGGAGCACTACTGGGCTACAGTTGAGGAAGCTGTGCGCGTTATGGGGCCTTACAAAGTGGGCGTCCACCTGATCGTTGGCCTGGGTGAAACGGAACAACAAATGATCTCCACCATTCAGCGTGCCCAAGACCTGGGTGCTCACACACATCTCTTCTCTTTCTTCCCCGAGGCCGGCACCCCAATGGAAAACCATCCACAACCGGGCTACGGACACTACCGGCGGGTGCAACTGGCACGTTACATCATCAACAAAGGCTACGGCCGTTACGAAAATATGCGCTTCAACGAGGCCGGCCAGGTAGTGGACTTCGGTATGGAGATCGAAGAGCTGATCCAATACGGCGAGCCTTTCATGACCTCCGGCTGTCCCGGCCCCGACGGCAGAGTCGCCTGCAACCGGCCATTCGGCAACGAACGCCCCGGCCGGCCGATCCGCAACTACCCCTTTGAGCCGGAGCCGGAGGATGTGGAATTGATCCGCTATCAACTGCGCGACTACAACCGATGAGTGCACAGGTTGTGGCTCCCGAAACCCTCGACGGTGAGGCAACTCGTCTTTTCAACCTCCCCGGGGAGGAATTACAGCAGGCGGCCTGGCAGGCCCGTCACGCTCACCACCCTCCAGAGCTATACTTCGCCGTGCCAGGGGCGAAAAGGTACGAGACCGACCACTATCGGAATACCCGCTGGCGCTTTGCCAGCATCAGTCTGACCGGCCGATCCTGTGAGCTGCAATGCGATCACTGCCGTGGGCGCATGCTGGAGAGGATGTTGCCCGCACCTGATCCAGATGCGTTGTTGACCCATGCGCAGCGTCTACTCGAACGGGGATGTGAAGGGGTGCTCATCAGCGGCGGCTGCGACCTTGACGGTGTGGTGCCGGTCAGGCCGTACCTCCCCGCAATCGCCCGTGTCAGGAGCATGGGGCTGCGCGTGATCGTACACACCGGCCTGTTGGATCGGGAGACGGTAGAGGGGCTGAAATCCGCCGGTGTGGACCAGGTGCTGCTCGACATCGTGGGCGATGAGGCGACCATACGACGCATACTCCACCTCGAACGCACGCCTGCCGACTATGAGCATGCGCTGGCACTGGTACGCGAAGCCGGGATACCGGTTGCGCCGCACGTGATCGCCGGCCTTAACTATGGGGAACTGCGGGGGGAATTGAACGCACTGGAGATCATCCGCCGGCAGGGAGCGGATGTGGTGGTGATCGTGGTATTGCGCCCGCTCCCCCACACCCCACTGGCGCGTACACCTGTGGTGGCTGCAGAAGCAGTGGGACGGCTTGTAGCCGTTGCACGTTTGCTCTTTCCGGCCACACCACTGACCCTGGGCTGTGCCAGGCCGCCTGCTCCGTCTAAGGCCGAGATAGAACGGCTGGCAGTGCTGGCCGGCGTGAACAGCCTTGCCTACCCCGACCCGACCACCATCAATCTGGCCGGCGCTCTGGGCCTGTGCACCTCATTCGTCGAGAGTTGCTGCACCCTCGCCGCCACCTCCCAGAGCCAGAACGGAGCGCGGTGTCGCTGAGCCTCCACCCAACGCCCGGGCCACAACAGCCCACTCCTGGAGCGTGAGCGACTGGGCACGCCGCCTGGGGTCAATGCCGGTTTCCTGCAGTCTGAGTGCCACTTCCTCAGGCGACAATCCCAGGCCGGCGGCCAGTGCGTTACGGAGCTGTTTGCGGCGCTGGGAAAAACCGGCCCGTACAATGCGGAAAAAAGCCCTCGTATCATCAACCTGAACAGGCGGTACAGTGTGCGGCACAATACGCACAACAGCCGACTCCACCTCCGGTGGCGGATAGAAACTGCCGGGCCTGATGCGGAATAGCAGCCTGGGCTGGCCATATAACTGGACACTCACTGCCAGCAAACTCATCTCCCCCGGCCCGGCAACGATGCGCTGAGCAACCTCGCGCTGTACCGTGACCACGATAGAAGCAGGGCGCAGGCTCGCCTCCAACAGGTGACGCAGCACCGCCGAGGTAATATAGTAAGGCAGGTTTGCGACCACCTTGTAATGGGGATGTGTCTCTCCCCTGGCCGTCGGGGAGCGGCGCACCAGGGCGGCCGGGTCAAGCGCCAGGATGTCCCCGTGGACCAGAGTGACGTTAGTGATGCCCGCCAACACGCTCTGGAGGACGGGTATAAAGCGGCCGTCCAGTTCGACTGCGATCACGTGGCCAGCCTGACAGGCCAGCCGATGGGTCAGGTTCCCCGGCCCGGCCCCGATCTCCAGTACAACATCCTCGTCCGTTAGAGCGGCTGCTTCGACAACGCGCTCAAGCATCTTCTGGTCCACGAGAAAGTTCTGTCCCAATCCCTTATCGGGCTGTAACTCCCATCTGGCCAGCAGCTCACGCACATCCATTTGCGCCACTAATCGAGGATATAATTAATCCGCTCTGGCACAGGGGTGAGCAGGTAGACATCCACCCAACGATACCAGAGCACCAGGTTATCGTCGTCATACCCCAGGTCAATGCGATTCCGCTTGATCGCGCCGCCGGTGTCACCTGCCAGACCGATGCCGTACCCTGGGACATAGACACGGCTGCCCAACGGGATCACCCGCGGGTCCACGGCCACGATCCCATATCTCATCTGCATCCCAGTGGCCGTGCGTCCATAGTAAGGGCTTGTCTTCGGCACACCCGCTGTCGAGGCGGAATAAGATGTTGCCAGCATGCGCAGCTTGCGCCAGTACTCGACCGGTCCGTAAGGTGTGTCCAGAGTGCGCACCACGATCATCGTCCCGTAGCCGAAGACCTGGCTCGTGGGAGGTATGGCAACATAGCTTCCATCAACGGTCCTGCTGACTTCCTGACCGTCCTCGTAGCGCACACGGACACGTTGCTCCAACAAACCAGAAGCGCCGGGCTGAATCAGCCGCTCATTATCTATCTCCAACTCAGGATCAGGCTGCCAGACGGTATCAAAGGGAATCGGGTCCTGTTCCAGGACAAATTGCTCGCTCACACGGACGACACGGATGAGAGCATTTGCCGTCACAGGAGCATCGAGTGTAGGGGTAGTATAATCCTGTCCAACAAGCACAACACCCGTATCGGCCAGCACATCGCCTACACGCTCGCGGTGCGTACGCACCCGTATAGCATGGCCGTCCACCTGCACTGTCACGGGTATGGAGCGCCTGATATAGACGTGGAGCCCGGAAGTAACACGTTCTCCTAATCCTGGTTTTACATCATCGGCCGCGTAGATCATGATGCCGAGCCTGCGCAGAGCCTCCCCAACGGTCGGCGCGGTGGTGTAAAAAGTAGAAACCCGGCCGTCCTCGTGCAGAATCACAGGGACAGCACGGCGTATCCGGATATGCACCGGCTCATATTCCGGTAGATGGGGACCCCCCCACAGACGCCTGGACAGCGGACGCGCGCGCGCCAGCTCTCCTTCGACCTCCAGCTCATCACCGGTCAGCAGCGAGACACGTGCCTCTTTCAGAACCTCCTCGACCGATGTGGCATGCGTGTAGAACAGGGCTGTATGACCGTCGGCATGGATGTAGACAGGACGGGCGCACTCTATCGTCACGAACATATCAGGCTCAAGGGGCATTTCCGGCGCGGGACTGATATTATCCTCAGGCCGGAGGGCAAGGCCCAAATCAAGGAGGAGTGCAGCGACGGTATCCTGGTGGGTGTGCAGGCGATACTCCGCTCCGTCTATGACCAGTGTCACCGGTACGAGCGTGCTCCGGTAGCCGAAGACCAGCAGACCGGCGATGAGGGAAAACGCGAAGAAATTAGTGAGGCTGCGCAACATGCTGACAGATGCACCTGCGCGTCCGGCGGACAGGTGGTTGGCAGGGTATGGCAGATTCCCGTCGTTCACTGTTCCTGAAATGTGGTCGTGCACCCCTCGTCGAATCGCTCCGCCCGCCTTACTGCAGACAACCGGCTCCGACCAGGCACTCCTGCGGCACCCAGGTAAGCTCTTTACCGTTGCTTCCTTCCGGACCTGGCGGGGTTCAGAGGTCCCTGCCGCGCAGGACCCGATCTTCATCACCGGCTGAATGCAGCAGTATCAGACAAGTCAATCCTCGGAGGGGAATTCGACCCCGCTATGGCGGATTGCGGGTACAGGGCACCGCCAGCTCCCCGTCTAGCACGACCACTACAACATGTTACCCCACAGCAGGTGAATTGTCAACCCTGCCAGGGCGGTTGTGAGGGCTTGTCAATGCTCTGATGAAGATGCTCGTAGTGAACCACTAAGAGCCTATCCGAAAAACCGTACAAGCGGCATCCCTATGCCGCTTATACCGACGCATAGGGATGCGTCGGTTACGTTTT
>DAOTYA010000037.1:0-40799 GCA_034435075.1 Anaerolineae bacterium | reverse complement strand
AGTTTCGTCTGGGCCGAGCCGTACCCCGAAGAGGACGCTGACGACGGTCTGCTGACCTGGTACGACCTGACCGGGCCGTCGCCTAATGGCTTTGGGCATGACCTGGCGCCGGGCGAACAGTTCCACATCACCACCGTTTTCAGCGTGGTGCATGACATCACCACGACAGTCAATGCCGTCACCGTCACAGGTGCGATAGATATGTACGACAATCCCACCAATCGTCCAACCGACACAGTGCCGATAATTAACATACCCACAGCGGTGGAGTTGCTCTACTTCCGGGTGGGCAGGACGGCCGGTCAGCAGGTGCAGCTGGAGTGGGCCACTGCGGTGGAGATAGACAACTTCGGCTTCCGGCTGTACCGGGCGCCGGTAGTGGACCTTGCCCGGGCGGAAGCGGTGGCCTTCATCCCCTCCGAGGCGCGGGGGGGTGGCGCGACGTACGTGTACATGGACACAGTGCCCTACGACGGAACCTGGTGGTACTGGCTGGCTGACGTGGACACCTCCGGCCGGGAAACACGGCACGGGCCGGTGAGTGCGGTGGTGGGCACTGCGGCCCTGCCGTACCGGGTCTACCTGCCGCTGGTGCTGCGCTGATCGGGCGCTCCTTACTTGCCCATTTACCGGAGCAGGGTATAATTCGTCCCAGCCCAACGAAGTAGGGGAGATATATTGTTTGGTCTGGAGAAACGATACCAGAAAACCCCGGCCCAGCGGGACGCCATCATCGCGACCCTGAGGCAGGTCCTGGAAACCGCCCCAGATGTTCAATTTGCCTGCCTCTATGGCTCTTTTCTGGAAGACCGTCCATTTCATGACGTTGATCTCGCCGTCTATTTGGAGGGGCAGAACCATGCCGGGCGGGCACTGGAACTGGCACAGCAGGCAGAAAGGGCGCTTCGGGAGGCCGGACACCCGATGCCGGTGGACGTCCGGGTGTTGAATACCGCTCCTTTGGGATTCAGGTACTACGTTTTCCAGGGCCAACTGTTGTTGAGCCGGGATGAGGACTTGCGGGTGCGCGAGGTTGTCCGGACTGTGACCTGCTATCTTGATATGAAGCCACTGATCCGCCTTGCCTTGAAGGAGGCAATGACCTCTTGGGCCTGAATGAATCTCTCATTAGAAGCCGTTTTGAAGATATTCAGAAATCCCTGGAGCGGCTGGAGGAATTCCGGGCTTTGCCAAAGGAGGCGTTTCTGGCTGATCCCGACCGACTGGACCTGGCATGCTATCGCCTGATAGTGGCCATTGAGGCAGCAGTGCAAATTTGCTTCCATGTCGGCGCCCAACAACTGCACCGGGTACCGGAAGAATATGCCGGGTGTTTTGCGATGTTGGGTGAAGCGGGTATCATCCCCGCGGATTTGAGTGAGCGCCTCCAACAAATGGCCCGTTTCCGAAACGTGCTGGTCCACCGGTACTGGGATGTGGACTATGGCCGGGTGTACGACATTCTCCAGAGCCGTCTCGACGATTTACGGGGGTTTGTTCAGGCGATCGGCGATCTTTTATGACGTAATCCTTTAGAAGCCAGGTAATTATCCGGCTGGTGACCGTAGAGGGCGAGGCGAGTCTCAATGCGTATCGCGATTTTCGGAGCTGGAGCAGTTGGAGGATACTTCGGTGCCCGTCTGGCCCGTGCCGGGGAGGATGTAGTCTTTATTGCCCGGGGGGCACACCTGCAGGCAATCCGCCAGCAAGGCCTCCACGTGCACAGCCCGCTGGGGGATTTCCGCATCTACCCGGCCCAGGCCACCGACCGGCCGGAAGAAGTCGGGCCTGTGGACGTGGTTCTGGTTGGCGTCAAAGCCTGGCAGGTGTCAGAGGTGACGCCGCAAATGGCGCCTCTCATCGGAGCGGAAACCTTTATTGTCCCACTGGAGAATGGGGTGGAGGCGCCCGACCTGCTGGCTGCTGTTTGGGGGCGGGAGCGCGTCCTGGGCGGTCTTTGCCGCATCATCAGCACTGTGGTGGAGCCGGGCCATATCCGCCATGGTGGAATGGAGCCGTATGTGGCCTTCGGGGAACTGGATAACCGCTCCGACGAGCGTGCCCGACGCCTGCAAGAGTCCTTTGAACGGGCCGGCGTCTGGGCCGAAATCCCCCCGGACATCCAGGTGGCCCTTTGGGAGAAGTTCCTTTTTATTGCTCCCTGCGCTGGCCTTGGCGCAGTGACGCGGGCGCCAATGGGTGTGCTGCGCAGCGTTCCTCAGCTCCGCCGGATGCTGGAACAGGCCATCGCCGAAGCCTTTGCCGTCGGGCGAGCGCTGGGGGTCCACCTGCAGGATGATGTGCCCGCGCGTACGATGGCTCTCATAGAGAGCATGCCCCCTGAAGGGACGACTTCCATGCAGCGCGACCTGGTGGCCGGGCGGCCATCAGAGCTGGACTACCTGGTCGGGGCGGTGGTGCGGTTGGGTGAGGCTGCTGGAGTAGAGACCCCGCTGCACACTTTTCTATATTATGCCCTCTGGCCTCAAGAGCGGCTGGCGAGGGGGGAACTCCGGTTGTGATCCCCACACGGCTCTGAACCCAGGCATTTACAGACGCACAGAGTGCCTCCAATCCACGTTGACACCACATCGTTTGTGTATCTGGATGTTTCCGCGACAGTTCATCAGCGGGCTGGACTGGGCCGCTATGCTGGAAGCCTGACCCGCGCTCTGGTTGAGGCATATCCCGGCCGCTACGCTCTCTTCTATAACTGCGAGCGTGGAGTCGAGCCACCGGCAGACCTGGCACATCTCCCCGCCCGTACCGTTGCCCTGGGCTACAAGGCCTGGCGCATGCTGGTATGGTGGGGACAACTGACTCATTTTCCTTTTGACCGGCTGCTGCCTGGTGCTGTGCTTTTCCATGCAACTGAACATCTGCTGCTGCCACTACATACCATTCCCACCGTCCTCACCGTCCACGATCTCATCTTTCGGCGCCTGGCGGAGTATCACAAGCCACTCAATCGCTGGTATCTGAACCTGACCATGCCCCTCTACTGCCGTCGGGCCACTCATATCATTGCTGTCTCTGAGCACACGCGAGATGACCTTGTCACCGCCTATGCACTTCCACCGGAGAAGATCACTGTGGTGTATGAGGCTGCTGCTCCGTTCTTCACCCCTGTGTCGGAGGACGGCGTCGCAGCCGCGCGTGCCCGTTACGGCTTGCCTGAGCGATACCTGCTCTTTGTTGGGACCATTGAGCCGCGTAAGAACCTGATCCGTCTGCTGAACGCGTTCGAGATACTCCAGGCAGAAGGGCTGACTCAGGCACTGGTACTTGTGGGGCGCAGGGGATGGTTGTACGGGGAGTTCTTCGCTGCCCTGGAGCGCTCGCCAGCACGGAGGTCGGTGCTGTTTCCGGGCTATATCCCGGATGAGGAGTTACCGGCGATCTACAGCGGAGCGCAGGCACTGGTCTTTCCCAGTTTCTACGAAGGCTTCGGACTGCCTGTGCTGGAGGCACTGGCCTGCGGCACCCCGGTCGTTGCCTCGCGTACTGCCAGCATCCCAGAAGTAGGCGGCGATGCCGTATGTTACTTCAACCCGCACGATACCTGTGAGCTGGTCACAGCAGTGCGCCGGGTGCTGTGTGACGACTGGCTGCGCGAAGAGTTGCGAGCGCGCGGGCTGCTCCGGGCAGCCCGTTTTTCGTGGGCACGCGCTGCGGCCGAGACCCGTGCAGTGTATGAACGCGTGCTTGGTTACTCTCTGACGTAACCGCTCAATGCCTCGCCTGTACACCGTGGAGTGCCCGAAGAGAGCGATTTCAGGCGGCCCTGAGTAAGGGGTGCCCCCCATATTCGCCCCCCGGTTCGGGTTCCAGATCGCGCCCGACGTCGTCACAAATGGTCTGTAGGACAACTGCGAGCAGTTGTCCTACACTCTGACTTGATTTTTTGGCCTTTTGAGGTAAGATTTACCCGATCAGACCAGATTAACACACCCCGGAGCAGATATGCACATTCTTGTTACAGGTGGAGCTGGCTTCATCGGCTCCAATCTCGTGGACCATTTGATGGCCCAGGGCCACGAGATTACAGTGATAGACAATCTCTCCGTAGGCAAGATCAGCAACATCGAACATCATCTGGAAAGCGACCGCTTCCATTTCGTCAACGATTCTATCCTCAACCTCGGCACCCTGGAACGGCTGGTTCGTCAGGCGGACCTTATCTATCATCTGGCGGCTGTGGTGGGCGTCAAGTACGTGGTGGATGACCCGCTTAATGCCATTATCACCAATGTGCGCGGCACGGAGAACGTTCTGGAAATGGCATTCAAGTACTGGGTGCGCACGGTCATCGCTTCCAGCTCGGAGATCTACGGAAAGTCCACCCAGGTGCCTCTGCGCGAGGACAGCGACCGGGTGCTTGGCCCCACCACTGTAGGCCGCTGGTCTTACTCCGACGCCAAAGCAATTGACGAATACTTCGCGCTGGCCTATGCCAGGAAAGGACTGCCGGTATCGGTGGTGCGCTACTTCAATGCTTATGGCCCCAGGCTTGATCCCAAAGGATACGGCAGCGTTATCGCCAGGTTCATCACCCAGGCATTACAGGGCAGGCCGCTGACAGTTTACGACGATGGCCAGCAGACGCGCTGCTTTACCTACGTGGCCGATACCGTGGAGGGCACCGTGCGCGCAGCGACGCTGCGCGAGGCGGCCGGCCAGGTCTTTAACATCGGATCCGACCGTGAGACCACCATCCTGGAACTGGCCAGGATGATACAGAAATTGACCGGCAGCAGCTCCGAAATAGTGCATGTACCGTATGAGCATGCCTATGGGCCGGCTTTCGAGGAGACCCGTCGTCGTGTGCCGGATGTGACTAAAGCGCGGCAGGTGCTCGGCTTCGAGGCCCATACTACGCTGGAAGACGGGCTGCGCCGGACATTGGAGTGGTTCAGAGAACGCCCGGCGCTCAACACATAAGATGTGTGTCGAGAGGTAGATCAGATGAGTTCAACCAGGCTGAGCGCATTCTGCAGCAAAGTTATGGAAACGGGCTGGCTTTTGGCGGTCATCATCACGCCGGTGTTTTTCAACGTCTACTCCAGCCGCGTGTTCGAACCGGATAAGTTAACCACCCTGCGCACTGTGGCGCTGATAATGGCCGCTGCCTGGATCACCAGGTACATTGAGGAGCGGGTCAGTGGCCGGCATGTGCTTGAGCTGACCTGGCGCACACCGCTGCTCCTGCCCACGCTTTTCACTGTAGCGGTTTATCTCCTCAGCACAATCTTCTCCGTCACCCCAAGGGTCAGCCTGTTTGGCTCTTATCAACGCCTCCAGGGCACCTATACCACACTGTCTTACATTGTGGTCTTCCTCATTATCCTCCAGGAAATGCGCACGCGGGAGCAACTGGAGCGGCTGGTGACGGTGATGATCCTGAACAGCCTGCCCATTTCACTTTATGGCCTGCTTCAGCGCAACAGGCTGGACCCGCTGCCCTGGGGCGGCGATGTCACTGTGCGGGTGGCATCGAATATGGGCAACGCCATATTCGTTGCTGCCTACCTGATTATGATCACCCCGCCCACGCTGGCCCGTATTCTCAGCTCCTTCCGCTCAATCCTCACCAATGAAGAGACGGGAGTGGCGGACATTCTGCGTGCGGCTACCTACATCTTTATCCTGCTCGTACAACTCATCGCTACTTTCTACACCCAAAGCCGCGGGCCTCTGATGGGCCTGCTGGCCGGGTTGGGCATCTGGGGCTTCCTGGAGCTGTTGATGCTCCAGCAGGCAGCACGCAGGGAGCGTCCCTTCAAATCACAAGATTTGTTAAAAGACCTGGGGCGGGGAGTGATTTTCGGGATGGCCAGCCTGGGAGCTGCGGGGCTTATGGCAGCGGTGATCTACTTCGTGGGCAAGACGCTGGTTGGAGCGGAAAGCCAGCTTCCACAGGGGCTGGCTGCGTTAGGAGCTGTGTTGACCATCCTGGGAAGCTGGCTGGCCTTTGTCGTCGGGCGGCAGGGCTGGCGCTGGCTATGGGCCAGTGTGTTGGTGATGGCGATCTGCGCCAGCGCTGGCTTTTTTGCCGTGAACCCGGGCGGCCCTCTCAATGAGTGGGCCAGACGACAGCCCTCGTTAAGCCGTGTGACAAACGTCCTCAACGCTGAAACCGGCACCGGGATGGTGCGTAACCTGATCTGGCAGGGAGGACTCAAGCTCTTCCTGCCCCACGAACCGATCCGTTACCCGCCGACAGGCGCTTATCCCAACGGACGTGTTGACCCATTCAATGCCATCCGTATCCTGATTGGCTATGGCCCGGAATCCATGTACGTGGCTTACAATCCCTTCTATCCACCACTGCTGGGCCATTACGAATCGCGCACCGCCTCGCCAGACCGTTCTCACAATGAGACATTGGATTCGCTGATTATCACCGGACTGCTCGGCTTTGTGGCGTACCTGTGGGTGTTCGGGGGCGTATTCTACTTTGGCCTGCGCTGGCTGGGACTCCTTCCCTCCGACTGGCGCCGCGTGCTTTTCTTTGCTCTGCTGGTGACCGGAGCGGTTGTCGCCACGGTGATAGTCGTGCCTCGCGTGGGCACCCACTTCTTCTGCCTGGCCATACCGATCGGCATCGTCGGCGGAATGTTTGTCTACCTCCTGGTGTACGCTTTCTCCGTTTATTGGGATGAAGACGTTCCACAGTCCCATCCTTACGCCTTTTTGCTGATCGGCATTCTGTCGGCGGTTGTGGCTCATTTTATCGAGATCAACTTTGGCATCGCCATTGCCTCGACGCGCACCACGTTCTGGGCCTGCGTCGGAGCATTTGTTGTGGCGGGCGCAGGCATGATCCGGAGCAAAGCCCCCGAGACCGGAAGCCGCGAACCGGAGGGCAAGAAAGGGTTGTCAAACAAAAGACGCAGGCGTAAGCGGGAACCCGCGCCCTCCCATCCTCCGGCCCCGTCACCACTGCCGGCGTGGATATATCTCACGTTAATTGCAGCAATAGTGAGTGGCTTCTTGCTGGGTACACTCGCCTTTGACTTCGTCACCAACGCCGAGCGGCTCTCCCAGCCGTTGAGGATCATCTGGCGTGCGCTGACCGTCCTGCCGGCCCAGCAAAGCCGCACCTCCTACGGTGCGTTGATGATCTTTATTCTCACCTGGGTTGCAGGAGGAGTGATACACACCTCGGAGATGGTTGGCAGCGGGGTTTTCCGGGAGCGCAAAGGTGATAGCCTCCTGGCATTTGTAGTCCACCTGATGATCTCACTTGCGGTCGGTTTCAGCTTTGCCCTGGTGCTGGCCGGCAAACAGGCTGCTCTGATGAGTTTCCAGGCCCAATCCCTCCAAGACGTACTGCGCATTGCCGAGCGTGTGGCAGGGTTCCTGACCGCTTATTATTGGTTCATCGTATTTATCCTGCTCGCAGGCGGCGCGGTGCTTTACCTGGAGCTTAAGCAGCGGCCGAGAGAACTCGTCCAGCCGTGGGGAGCCTTTGCCATCCTGGTGCTGACAATCGCGGTCGGTGGCATAGCCACGGTGAGCAACCTGCAGCCGGTCAAAGCCGACATCGTCTACAAGCAGGGCGAGCCATACGATCGGGGTGGTCAGTGGCTGATCGCCATCGAGCATTACAAGCGCGCGATCGAACTGGCGCCCAGGGAGGATTTTTATCATCTGTACCTGGGACGGGCCTATCTTGAGTATGCCTCATCCATTGAGGACCCGGCTGTGCGAGACAGTCTGCTACGGGAAACGGAGCGTGTGCTGCTGCAGGCCCGCGAACTGAACCCGCTGAACACAGACCACAGTGCCAATCTCGCCCGTATGTACCGCCGCTGGTCCGATCTCGCAGGTGACGAGAATACCAGACGCGCCCTGCGTCAAAAATCGTCGGAGAACTATGCCCTTGCCACCACGCTCAGTCCGAACAATGCCATCTTGTGGAACGAGTGGGCGATGCTTTACTACTACGGCTTGGGAGATGTCGAGGGATATGAGCGTACACTGCGTAAGTCGCTGGAGCTTGACCCGGACTTCGATCAAACCTGGCTGGTATGCGGCGACGTCAACCGCCATCGTGGCAACGTGGCAGAAGCAGCCCACTGCTATGAGGAGGCCTTGAGATTAAGGCCCTCCAACAGCGATGTCTGGAGGGCACTGGGAGATACCTATATAGCAGCCCAGCAGTGGGAAAAGGCCATTTATGCTCTCACCCGAACTCTGGAGTTGCAGCCCAAAGCACAAGACGCCTGGAATGTGCTGCAGGTCATTGCGCGGTTGTACAGCCAGCTTGGCCAGCAGGAGCAGGCATTGCTCTACGCCAGGCAGGCGCTGGAGGTGGCACCAGATGAGCAGCGCGATGCACTGGAAGGGCTGGTTGCCCAGATTCAGCAGATTATGGAGGCGTCGCAACCGTGACCGTTTATCTTATTGTGTTCGCTGGAGCGCTGGTATTGGCCATTGGGGTGACCCCTGCCGCGCGCTGGCTGGCTCCACATGTCGGGATGATGGATCAGCCTGCGCCCCGCAAGATTCACCTGAAGCCGGTGCCCCGCATCGGGGGGGTGGCCATCTATCTGGCGGTCATCGTTGCCGCGCTGGTTTTAGGTGAGTGGCGTAATTTCCACGAGTTCGGGGCCATTCTTGTCGGTGCTACGGGGGTTTCTTTTATGGGGCTGGTTGATGACCGCTGGGGACTTCGCCCGCTGGTGAAGATGATCGGCCAGGCGCTGGCTGCCCTGCTCCTCTACACCAGTGGCATTTATGTGAGCCTTTTCCGCCACCCACTGCTGAACCTGCTTGCCACTGTGTTATGGGTTGGTTACATCACCAACGCGATCAATTTCCTCGATAATATGGATGGACTGGCCGGCGGTGTCTCTGCCATCGCTGCTGCGTTCTTCGCGTTGATGTGCTCGTTCAGCGGACAGTATCTGGTCGGGGCGCTTGCGATAGCCGTCCTGGGCGCCTGTCTGGGTTTTTTGTTCTACAATCTCAATCCGGCCAGCATCTTCATGGGGGATTCAGGTGCCCTTTTTCTCGGTTTTGTCCTGGCTGCTATCGGCATCAAACTGCGCTTCCCCGACAACGTCAGCTTTGTCACATGGATGGTGCCGGTGCTGGTGATGGGATTGCCGATCTTCGATACCACACTGGTGATCATTTCGCGCCTGCGGAGGGGATTGAATCCGGCTACCACGCCGGGCAAGGACCACATATCGCACCGCCTGGTGGCAGCGGGCCTGACCAGACGTGAGGCTGTGCTCACCCTGTATGTCGTTGCCTTCATCATGGGGCTGCTGGCGACGTTCGTGACCCGGGCCTCGGTGATCGAGGGATACATCGTAGGCGGCATCACTCTCCTGGCCGGTATCTACGCGCTGTGGCGGGTGGAGCGACCGCCGTTTTTCAGGAGGGAGGGGACGGAATGAAAGGTGTGATCACCATTGCCGGGTACGGGACGCGTTTTCTCCCCGCTTCCAAAGCCATCCCCAAGGAAATTTTCCCTATCGCAGGTGTACCTTTGATTCAACACCATGTGGAAGCCATGGTTGCGGCAGGCATCCGCGAGATCATCATCGTCGTGCGGGGGGGTAGTGGTGTCATCCAGCGCCACTTTGCGCCTGTCCCTGAGCTGGAGGAGCACCTGGAGAAAACCGGTAAGACACGGCTCCTGGAGGAGGTCCGGCGTATCTCGTCCCTGGCCGACATTGTTTTCGTACGCCAGCCTGAGACCTTACCCTACGGCAATGCCTCACCGGCACTGGCTGCCCGGGCATGGCTGACGCCGGGTGAGCCGTTTTACTACATGTTCGGTGATGACATTGTCATAGCCGACACGCCGGTGCCACAGCAGATGTGCCAGGCTTTTGAGCGCCTGCGCCCGGCAGCGCTCGTGGCCGCTCATCAGGTGCCGGATGAGGAGACGCATCTCTACGGGTGCATCGCACTCAAACCCGGCTCCACAAACGAGATGGCATGTCTCGTTGAGAAGCCAGAGCCTGGGACTGCCCCTTCCAACTGGGTCCAGATCGGTCACTTCATTTTCACACCTGAGCTGTTCGAAGTGTTAGAGACTTTGGAGCCTGGCAAGGGGGGAGAGCTGTGGCTGGCCGATGCAGTTGATCGTCTGGCAGCCCGCTCACGGGTCCTCATCCAACCAGTCGAGGGGACGTGGATGGCAGCCGGTGATCCCCTGCGTCATCTCAAGGCTAACATCGCTGTGGCGCTGCGCCGTAGCGATATGCGAGCTGAGCTTGTCGCATTCCTGCGCACGCTTGAGCTGGGTTAGGGTAAGCTCAGGCGGCCTGGCAGTTGAGCCAGGACGCTCTGCGCGCAGTGCAGCCATTCCGCCTCTGCCTCCCCTCGGTGCTCTGTTTTGCCCGCATGCTGTCTCTGTGGTATACTCTGATATGCAAGAAGAAGTTGAGCTTGTAAGTCCTGAAGCTTGATCCTCCCGCAGTCTCTGAAACCCCGGGAGGTTGGCGCATCTATCACACCTTTTCGGGAGGTCCAATGGAACACTTCCTCAGCCTGGCAGACCTCACGCCAGAAGAAATGCGTGTGCTACTTGAGCTGGCCACACGCCTCAAAGATGAATGGAAGGCCGGCAAAGCCCGCCCCCTGCTCCAGGGCAAGACACTGGGTATGCTTTTTCAGAAGCCCTCCCTGCGCACCCGGGTTTCATTCGAGATGGCAATGATACACCTGGGTGGGCATGCCATGTACCTCTCCCCCTTCGAAGTACAGCTTGGCAAGCGGGAAAGCACACCGGATGTGGCGCGTGTCCTCTCCCGCTACGTGGACGCGATTATGGCCCGTGTCTTTTCCCATACTGACCTGGTTGAACTGGCGAAATACTCCTGCGTACCGGTCATCAACGGCCTCTCAGATTACTCTCACCCATGTCAGGGTCTGGCCGATTTTCTGACCATTATCGAGCACAAAGGGTGGGAATTGAAGGGACGCAAGCTGGCCTTTGTGGGGGACGGGAACAACGTTGCGACCTCCCTGTTATTTGGTGCGGCGTTACTGGGGATGGATTTTGCCATCGCCGGGCCGCGCGGCTATGAGCTGCATCCGGGCGTGTGGACATTGGGGCAGAAATTGGCGGCTGTCAGCGGCAGTACGCTCACGGCAACGTATGATCCGCACGAGGCAGTCGCTAACGCCGATGTGATCTATACTGATGTGTGGGCTTCGATGGGGCAGGAGGAGGAAAGCGAGGTCAGAGCGCGCGCCTTCAGACCCTATCAGGTGAACCAGGCGTTAGTCGCGGAGGCTAAAGCTGACGTCATCGTGATGCACTGCCTGCCGGCGCACCGGGGCGAGGAAATCACCGACGAGGTCTGTGATGGCCCGCACTCGGTGCTGTGGGAGCAGGCTGAGAACAGATTGCATGCCCAGAAGGCCATCCTGGTAAAGCTGTTGGCGGGCGGTTGATCGTGCTGCGCCTGATTGGCGCGAGCAGCTCCTGACCTGACCTCCCGTGCTACTGTTATCTGCTTCCCAGAGGCAGGTTATGGCAGGTAATCGCAGGATATTTGAAGAGGCTATGCGAGCCGGCGCAGATGCTGCCTGGGATAAGAATTGGAGCCAGGCCATCGCAGCCTATCAGCGTGCGCTGGCTGAATTCCCAAACGACGTCGGTGCGCTCACCAGCCTGGGCCTGGCCTACACCAACGCGGGACAGCTTGAGGCAGCGCTGGGCGTCTATCGGCGAGCCAGCGAACGCACTCCGGACGACCCTACCCTGTACGAGCGCATCGGCGAGCTGTTGGAGAGGCTGGGCCGAAACCAGGAAGCTGCCGATGCATATCTGGCTTCGGCCGAACGCTATCTCCGGCAGCAGCAGGCTACCCACCTGGCACTGGAGCGCTGGCATGACGCCGTGCGGGTCTGGCCCAAGAGCATCCAGGCCCACATTAAACTGCTTCAATATTACCAGAGTCAGGGCCAGATACGTGAGGCGGTTGCGGAGTGCCTGAACCTGGTACATCTATACGGTGAGCAGGGGCGTAATGATTACGCCATACAGGTGTGTGAGCATGCTCTCAAGCTGGACCCGCACGATCATGAGGTGCTGGCCATGCTTGACAGGCTCCGTTACGGTGAACAGGTTGTGGAGGAGGTGCCGGCCGGCCCATCACAGGAAGAACAGGGGGCGCTTGAGCTGCTGGCAGCCCTCGAGCGCCCGCTCACCAGTGCGGGACTGGAGCTGGAACTGGAGGAAGAAATAGAACCTCGTCCGCGCGAGCGCGGTACCCCTGTAGACATTACCCGTCAGAAAGCACTCACCGATCTGGCGGAAAGCTTCTTCGAGGAGGAAGTAGTCGTACCTCCACGCCCTGGCCTGACCAAGGCGGAGATAGACGCGCTGCTTGGCAAAGCGATTGATTTCCAGACCAGAGGCCGGATAGACGAGGCCATCGCGGCCTACGAGAAAGTGCTGCAGGCAGGCGACGAGCGGCCCGCTGTTAATTTTAACCTCGGTCTCCTCTATCAGGAGAAGCTCCGCTTCGACGACGCCATCGCCCAGTTCGAACGTGCTGTGGCACATCCTGAGTACACACTCGGTGCTCACTTTGCCCTGGGCGAGTGCTATCGGGCTAAAGGGCGCATTGACGAGGCTCTGGAACATTTTATTGAGGTGCTCAAGATCGTGGACCTGGCCACCGTCCAGCGCCACCAGGCCGATGACCTGATCCAGCTCTATGAAAGCCTGGCCGACAGTTATCTGGCCAAGGGAGAGCGGGAACAGGCGGTGGAGTTTACCAACGCACTCGTCAAATTGCTCAGCGACAAAGGGTGGGAGGACAAGGTTGTCCAGGCTCGTCAGCGCCTGGATACCCTGGCCCAGGAAGGCCCGATGCTGAGCCTGGCCGATCTGTTGGTTGTGCCTGGCTCAGAGAGGATCCTGGAATCGGTCTCGCTGGCACAGGAGTACTCCAGGCGCGGAATGTACTACGCCGCGCTGGAGGAATGCTACTATTCCCTGGAGCACCACCCGGCCTATTTACCCATCCACCAGCAAATCGCCCAGGTGCTGGCCGCGATGGGTAAAATAGATGAAGCGGTAGCGAAGCTCGTAATTATAGGCGATGTGCACCGCGTGCGGGGTAACATCCGTGCTGCGATGGCCGTCTATCAGCATGCGTTGCGCATGGCGCCTATGGATACCTCCGTCCGTGCCAAGCTGATCGCCCTGCTGATCAGCCACGGCGAAATAGATCAGGCGCTGGAACATTACATGATCCTGGCCGAGAGTTACTACAACCTGGCGCAGATAGATCAGGCGCGCGATACCTATCAGGAAGCTCTACGCCTGGCGCCGCGTGGCAGCCGTGATAAACGATGGGAGATCCGTATCCTGCACAAGATAGCGGATATTGATGTGCAGCGGGTGGATTGGAAACGCGCCATCGAAGCCTATGAACGCATCAGGGACCTGGCTCCAGACGACGAACGTGCCCGCCTGACGTTAATGGACCTGTATTATCGCCTTAACCGCCCCACTAAGGCGATCGCAGAGCTGGATGGCCTGCTCAAGGTCTATCGTGACAGCGGCAAAACACAGCGTATCTTTACCATCCTGGAGGATGCAGTACGCGAGCGGCCAGATGACATACCACTGCGTGTAAGACTGGCCCAGGCTCACCTTAACGCCGGTCACGTCGAGCAGGCACTGGTTCATCTGGACAAACTGGGTGATTTGCAGATCGAAGCAGGAAGGATAGAGGAAGCTAAGGCTACCATTCGCATCATCATCGCGCTTAACCCGCCAAACGTCGCGGAATATCTTAAGCTTCTAAAGCAACTCGTTTAAGCAGCGATACAGGCACTGGCATCGGCTGCTTCCTGCTCAAGCGCGCTCTGGCAACAGCGCTGGTAGATAACCGAACGGTATCGGGACCTGTGAACAACCTGCTGTGGTACTTGCAAAGGCTTACATGGACAGATATACTCGATATTCTGCTCGTAGCCTTCATCTTGTTCCTGGCGCTCTATCTGATGCGTGGTACCAGGGCGGTGCCTTTGCTACGGGGGGTAGTTACACTTATCATTGCCATCACCATCCTGACCAACCTGGTGCGCCTGCGGGCTTTCGGCTGGCTGACCCAACAGGCGCTTCCGGCATTGCTGGTAGCCATCCCCGTTATCTTTCAACAGGAACTGCGCCACGCGCTGGAACGGCTGGGGCGGGCCGGGGCGATGATCGGCCGTGCTTCTGGAAACAGAGCCGTTGTCGAGCAAACGCTTGGTGCGACTGTCCAGGCCTGCCTGCTGCTGGCCAACCAACGCCACGGGGCACTTATTGTCCTGGAGCGCGAGACCGGCCTCCAGGAGTTTGCCGAGAGTGGTGTCTTCCTCGACGCGGCTATCACCCCGGAGTTGCTGGTTGCCATTTTTGATCCCCATACCGTGCTACACGACGGCGCTGTGATTGTGCGGCGAGGACGGATTCTCGCAGCAGCCTGTGTGCTACCTCTGTCCACCGCTTTCCTGGCCGACCGGCAGCTTGGGCTACGCCATCGGGCGGCGCTCGGCATCACAGAGGAAAGCGATGCCATCGCCGTTGTCGTATCAGAGGAGCGCGGTTCGATCTCCATTGCCCATAACGGACGTATCATCCGCAACCTCGACGCGAAGCGGCTGGAGGCTGTGCTGCAGGCCCTGTTCCAGCCCGCGCTGGAACGCGCATGGCCGCGCTGGACTGCCCGGTTGCGTCACTTGTTGGGGAGAGAAAGCACATGAGGAGAGCACTGCGCTGGATCGCAGCCAACGCTCCTCTGATGGCACTGGCCCTTATCCTGGCCTCGCTCTCCTGGGTCGTGGCTGTTGAGAAAAACGACCCTACCGTTGAGCAGGTCTTCCCCCAGCCGGTACCGATCACCCTGGCTGCTCTCCCCAAGGGGATGCTGGTGGTGGGAGACTTCAAGGCCAATGCTCAATTTACCGTCCGTGCCCCTGCCTCGCTCTGGGCCTCTCTCAAGGTCACGGATTTCACGGCCATCGTTGACCTTGGTGGTCTGGGAGCTGGTGCCTATCAACTGCCTCTCAAATGGGAGCTACATCGGCATCCTGCCTGGGTGACGCACGTGGAACCGGAATACGTGTCCGTGGAGCTGGACTTTGAGACCGTGCAACCTGTGCCAGTGCGCGTCAGTGTTGAAGGGGAGCCACGTCTGGGCTATATCCAGCGCCCTCCGATCGTTACCCCTACCCACGTGATTGTCCACGGCCCTGCTTCCTATGTTTCCCGTGTCGCCGAGGCGGTGGTGCGTGCTCGTGTCCAGGATGCCACGGCTGACGTAACAGGCGATTTCCAACCCCTGCCCCTGGATAGCCAGGGTCAGTCTGTCCCCTACGTAACGCTGGAGACGAAGACGGTTAGCGTTCAGGTGCCGATCCAACTCTCCTCCTATTACCGTGTTCTCTCGGTCAAGGCTGTGCTCACCGGTACTCTGGCTCCTGGTTACCGTATAACCAATATCTCCGTAGAGCCGCCCAATGTGACCGTCTTCGGCAACCCCGAGAGCATCGCTGCGCTGCCGGGCTATATTGAAACCAGGCCCATCAATCTGGAAGGCGCTCAGGCCAGCATCGTGGAACGCCCCCCGTTGAACTTACCACAGAATATTTCACTGGTGATGGCCGATCAGCCCGTGGTGCGTGTGCTGGTTGAAGCCATCCAGGGGAGCAGGACGATGGTGATCACCCCTACCATCCAGGGGCTTGGACCAGGCCTTACCTGTACCATTTCTCCTGCCACTATTGAAATTGTCATGAGTGGTCCGATGCCTCTGCTTGATACGCTGGATGTGGATGATGTACGGGCCGTTCTCGACCTGTTTAACCTGGGGGCCGGTGTACATCAGCTTGAACCTCACATAGTGGTGCCAGAGGGCATTACCGCCCAAAGTATCCTGCCCGTAAACGTACAGGTGGAAATCGCCATATTCACCCCTCCCACTCCTGAGGGAGGCCAGGAAAATATGCGCCCTCTGAAGCCTTCGATATGAATCTCTTATGAGCAAACCCATCGTCGCCATTGTTGGACGCCCCAATGTGGGCAAATCAACCTTGTTCAATCGCCTCATTGGACGCAGGCTGGCCGTCGTGCACGATCAGCCGGGTACCACACGTGACCGGCTCCACGCTGACGCCGAGTGGGGCGATGTGCAGTTTACAGTGGTGGATACCGGCGGCATCGAGATTCTGCCGGACAGCGTCGTGGAGGGCAGGCGGCCTGCCCCGGAGCGGGTGCTGGCTCAGGATTCTGCTCCTTTCATTCCCCTGATGCGCGCTCAGGCCGAGCAGGCCATCCGCGATGCGGACGCCATCATCTTCGTCACTGACGCTGCCGACGGCCTGACCGGCGGAGACGAAGAGGTAGCCGACATTCTCCGTCAGGCCCGCTGCCCGATATTCCTGGCCGCCAACAAGGCCGATAACCCACGCCTGCGCCGTGATGCGCTGGAGTTTTATAATTTGGGACTGGGAAATGTATACCCTATTTCCGCGCTCCATGGCATCGGTGTCGCCGATCTGCTTGACGATCTGATTGAAGTCCTGCCACGTTGGTCTCCTGAAGAAGAGGAAAAGCAGGGGGTAAAGCTGGCTATTGTGGGACGTCCTAACGTGGGCAAGTCATCATTGTTAAACAGACTGCTTGGCGAAGACAGGGCTATCGTCAGCCCGGTGCCAGGTACCACGCGCGATGCCATTGATACGTACCTGGAGTGGAAAACGGAGAGCGGGAGCATTCCCATTACATTGATTGACACCGCGGGCATCAGACGTCGGGGCAGGATCGAGCCAGGAGTAGAACGCTATAGCGTGCTGCGGGCCCTGCGTGCCATTCAACGGGCCGATGTGGCCCTGCTCCTTCTGGATGGCGTCGAAGGGGTGACGGCTCAGGATGCCCACGTTGCCGGCTTTATCCTCGATGAGTGGGCCAGTGTGGTCGTGCTGGTCAACAAATGGGATGCCGTGGAGAAGGATGCCCGGACTGTGGCAGAGTACACCCGCCTGATAAGGGAAACACTGCGTTTCCTTGATTATGTGCCCGTGCTTTTTATTTCTGCCCTGACGGGGCAAAATGTAGAGCGCGTGATCCCGACCGCACTGGCGGTACACGAGGCCCGTTTCAGGCGCGTACCCACGTCAGAATTAAACGATCTGATCCAGGGCGCTGTGGCCCGTCATGCGCCACCCAGCAAGAGAGGGAAAAGGCTGAAGATTTATTACGTCAGCCAGCCTGGGGTGGCACCACCTACCTTCTTATTCCATGTCAATGATCCGGAGCTGGTACATTTCAGCTACGAGCGTTACCTGGAGAATCGGCTGCGTGAGGCCTACGCGTTTCCAGGCACGCCACTCCGTCTGATCTTCCGTGGTCGAGAGCGGGAGGTCGGGGAAAAGAAGGATCGGTAGCCGGTCATCTGCCTCCCCTCAAATGCAGGACTTACGCAGTTCACGTGACTGGCACTTCCAGATCCCCCACACATGCACTTCCTGGGATGCGAACCCCCTGTGCAGGCTCCCGGCGACCGTTTCCGAAGTGCCAGTCACGTTCAGGGTTACGGTGTCGGTTGAAATTGCCCTCATTGGGCGCTGCGCGCCAGGTGTCGGCATGCGCCGACACTGCCCGGTGGTGTAGCCAAGGAAGGGGCGATTGATTAATCGCCTGCACCCGGCGAAGGCCGACCATTGGCCCAGGCAAAAGGGTGCACGGGCAAGGGATGCCTTGTCCCTACGGTCACTGCCTGGATGGCTGCCCCACGAGGTCAATGCTCACAATCTCCGGGCGGCAGAGGCAGCGCGCGCGGGGGGTGTTGCCGCCCTCGAAGCCGATCCCGCGGCTGACGAACATCGTGGTCCCGCTTTCCTGAAACAGGCCGGCGGCATAGCGCCGACCGTAAGCCGAAGCAGTGATGATCGCGCCGTAGAGGGGGAGGCGGATCTGCCCGCCGTGAGTATGTCCGGCCAGGTAAAGGTCCATACCATGCCCGACGGCCTCGTGGATCAGGTCGGGTGAATGGTAAAGCAGGAGCGTGAAGGCATCAGCAGGAATGTCCTTCACCGTCTCGGCCAGCCGCATTGCGTCCAATTCCTGTCGGTGACTGCATGCTACTCCAACAAGTGTCACCTTCTGTCCGCGCACATCTACGGTCACTGCCTCCTGTTCCAGCCACCTTACTCCAGTCCCTTCAAAGAGTCGTGCCATAGGCTCTGGCATCGGTTCCACTGACCCGCGAACGGCGTAAATGCCGTATGGCGCCGACAATTGCCGTATAAACTCTCGGAAGCGAGTGAAGGAGGTTGAATCGTCGAGATATGAGATATTGATGTAATCACCGGTGAAGACGATGAGGTCAGGTTTGAGTGCATTGACCTTCTGTATGACTTTTGCCTCACGGCGGCCGAAGCGCTCGATATGGAGGTCGGTCAACTGCACCACGCGCACCGGCGGTGCTTCGGCATCCAGGTCGCTGAAGGCGAGTGTCAGGTGTGTCGTCTCAACCGCCAACGGCTCGATGATGTAACAATTTACCTGCGCGGCGCTGAAGACGAGGTTGCCTGCCAGTAAGGCGATGATGGACAACGGGATTTTGCCCTTGTGGTGCTGAGGGGTTTCGAACAGCCAGGATGCCGGTGGCGCAAGTGAAGACGGGAGCGCAGGTGATCTGGCATTCTTTGCACCCTGGCGGCAGGCTCTCCGCATGCTCTGACGGCTTCGCCAGCGTGCCAGTGGCTCTGCGGCCAGCACTCCCAGGAAGATGAGTATGCGTACCAGGAAGCTGGCGATTAGCGGAACCCCGATGGAGGGGATGAAGGAGATGCGCAGGTGCGGAAGCGACCACAGAAGCACATAATCGCTTACGCAAAACGCGACCAAAATCAGCACCAGCGTCACCTTCTCCCGTGTGGGTGTGTAAACCTCGTGTCGCCGTCCGTTCATAGCGATATCCTCCTCTGCGGACAGCGAGTGATCACCGGGTACCAGTTGATATTTCCACCCGGCCGGTCAGACCAGGTAGCAGGCGCAGGTTGTCCGGCTGCTCAGCGAGCCGCACACGGATTGTAAAACGGGCTTCTGTCTCTCCTGCTTTGCCTTCCCCAGTCTGAGGCACGATTGCTTCGACGACCCCTTCCAGAGGTTGTTCCGGAAAGGAGCGCAACATGACGACCGCACGCTGCCCCGGGTAGATGTCGGCGACATGTTGCTCGCTGAGATTGGTGGAGACAAAGCGCAGCCCCTCCTCCACATTAAGCAGTGTGACAACACCGGTGCCGGCACCAACAATTGCCTGGGGAGCCACATCCACAGAAACGACGATGGCTGCCCATGGCGCCGCAAGCCGGGCATGTTTCAGGGCTTCCTGTGCTCTGGTCAGCTTTTGCTCAGCCTCTTTGATAGCAAGTTCGTAGGCTGGCGAGATCCCCCCTTGCAAATCCGCGAGCTTCCGCTCTGCTTTGGACACCTCTGCCTGGCGAGTCTGTAGCTCTAACAGACCGGCACTGCGGGCGTCCTCGGCATCGGCCAGGCGCATCTCCGCGAGCTCACGTTCGCGGATGGCGCGTTGCCATGCGTCGTAGTAAATATTGGCAGGACGTGGTGGCCAGGCTCTGAGCGCTTCGTTGTACTCCCACTCGCGGTCTTTTTCCGCCTTACGTGCCAGGTCAAGCGCTGTACGTGCCTCTTCCAACCCGGTCTCGGAGTACTGAAGCCGGGCGATGGTGAGCGCACGTTTGGTGTCGGTGAGCACCTGCCAGGCATTGGCCAGGTCCTGCTCCCATTGCCTGAGGGCGAGATCGCGGTCAGCAATGGCGCGCTCCAGAGCAAGTTGTGCATCCTCAACAGCACGTTGCAACCCGGTCTCGTCGAGCACCGCCAGAAGATCACCCGCCCGGACTACATCTCCAGGCCGTACGGTGATCGTTATCACGCGCCCGCTTACTCCGCCGCCGAACGCCAGCGGCAGCGCCGGGTAAAGAGAGGCCAGATGACCGTCCACCACCACAGTTTTGCCTTCGTGGAGAGGTGGAGGTGTCGGCCCGGGTGTGGCGGACTCCATCGGCGGTACAGGCGGGTTGGCAGGAGTAGTATGACTACAACCTGCTATCAAGAGAAGTACTGATAGGACGAGTACCGTGCTTTTAAATCTCATAGCCACTCCTCATGGAGCAATTTATGCAGACCTCAGAGTGTCCAGATCACAGCAGGAGCTGAGCATAAATCACAGCCCATAAAGCACACAGTAGTAAGGCATATGACAGGTAACGTTTGTGGGGCAGAGCACGCATTGATGCTGCCAGCGCAGCAACCCAAAGAGGCAGGTAATCCAGGCTTAGACGCATGTAGCCAGGGGCGTGGTAGCCTGGATTGTGATACAGCCATACCGGCACCGCCAGTGCCAGGGCGCTCAGTAAGTAATTCTGGGCCCGCGCTGTACGTAATCCTGGCAATAAGAGCGGGAAGAGCAATAAAAGGGGCTGTGATAACAACAGGCTATTGCCACGCGGATCGCCAACCACAGAGAGCCTCCACCGGCCATCGAAACTGAAAGTCGGCAGAGCCAGAAACGTTCGATACAAATTTTCAGGCACAAAATGGAGAGAAAATATACCGTAAGTGCGGGCGCGCTCTGCCAGCACATCGGTGCGCCCCACGTAGATCAGCTCGTAACCACTGGTCAGCGGGTTGCCGAACCGGAAGGCCTGGAAGCCGAATATGATGAGAACGGCCAGCGCGGGGAAAAGAAGAAGATGAACCAGCTCCTGTGCCAGGTTCCTGCGCAGTGAGCTATCACGCAATACTCTACGTATAGCCCAGGTGTTCTCATCCTGAAGTAAACAGCCCAGAGGCAGCAGAACCAGCAAAACGTGTTGGGCGCGGAACAACACTGCTGCCCCTATGCAGGCACCGATGGACAAAAGGCGGTCTCTGCGGCTGCCGATGGCAGAGGGTGGCAACCTGTTCAGCAGATACAATGAAAGCGAAATAAAAAGTAATGACATGCAATGGTTTACGCGGTAGACAGAACAGTGGAACGCCTGCCGCAGACTGACCAGATAGGGTGCGCCGAAAATGGCCGAAACGGTGATGCATATGGCTGGCACCATCTGTTCGCCGGTCAGGGTCAGCAAGGCCTGGCCCAGAAGCAATGTCGAAAACACTGCGACCAGCAGGAGTTCCAACTGGAACAGCTTTAATCCATGCTCGCCGAAGAGCAAATAGTGGGTCAGGAAGAAAAGTGTCTGGCCGGGCTGAAACACGTTGTACGCCTTCCCTCCGAAGAGCGCGGAATCGTGGACACGCTGCGGGATGGCGATCTTGCCATCCAGAAGGCTCTGTGCCTCCAGGAGCGCCGGGTTTTTGCTACCGTGACAGGAAAGGTCAGGCAGGGTCAAAAAGCGCAGGAATAACACGCACGGAATGAGCAGGATAAGTGGTAACCAGCGTGAGTGGTTCACGTTGCCTCCCGCAGGATTTGGGTAACTTTGCTGCGCACGATGCCACGCGCGGCCAGCGAGGCGCTGATGACACTTGCCAGGATGACCATTGCCATAATGGCCAGAGTCGTCGGCCAATCGAAGGTCAGCCTGGTAGGGGTATTGCGCATCATATTGTTGCTGATGTAAAACACATACCCCAGTACTGTACCGGCCGTCACGCCGGCCAGGGACGCGCTCAGTGTCATCATCACAGCCTCCAGCGCAAAGATGCCTGTCAAATTGCGACGACGCATCCCGATGGCCTTGAGCATACCGATTTCCAGCCTGCGCACATAAACCGCCACATAAACCACAGCGAACACGCCAAAAATGCTGGTGATGAAAGAGAGAACGGTCATTATAAGCAGCAGCACGCGCATGGTGCGCATTGATTGTTCTGTGATGCGGATTTCTTCGGCCGTGGAGCTTACCCACACGTTGTAGCGATCAGCAAGCAGATCGCGCAGCCTGGAGACCAAGGTCGTCTCTTCGGCGCTGCCGGTGGTCGTTGCCAGGATGTGCGTGATAACAGGCTGCTCCCGTTCCATTAGCGAGCAAAACCCATCGGCGCAGATCTCGCCGGCGGCCGGATCGTGAGTGAGGCGCAGATAAGTATCCAGCGAGACAAACGCAGGCGAGAGTCCCCAGCGCACATAGCGCTCATTCCTGGAGAAGCCCATAAAGCCGGGCATGCGCTCGATCAGGCCGATGACACGTAGCTCGACTATATGGTCCTTGCCCGCCCCCGGTGCGCGCACCACATCGCCCACCTGCAGGTCCATGTAGTCGGCGTACCCGGCGCTCAGGATGACCGTGTCCGGCTCTGCCAGGAGTCGCTCGAACATCTCCGGCCCCCCGGCATAATAATCGGTCAGGTCGGGATAGACGATACCATCAAGCGAGCCGGTCAGGCCCTGCGTCTGCACCGCTGCCTTACGCAGCTCAACTTTGTTGGTCAGCTCCGCCGTGTATTCAGCGGTCAGGCCCACTGCCCTGGCGATGCCATCCACAGCCTCCAGTTCTCTCAGGAAAGCTGGCTTGAGGTTATCCTGTCCCTGGTTTCCCTGAGCCGGGACGTACCATCTCCAGCTTGAGACACGGATGACGACAGGAGCACCATTGGAGTAACGGGCGGTAATATCGTGGTTTCTCTGCTCCAGAGCGGCCATCGTGCCCAGAAAAGTGGGCAGTGTGGCGCTGAAGACGATCATGAGTGAAATAATGGTGTTACGGCGCTTCGCCCGCAGCAGATTGGGGCCGGCGAAAAAAGTCAGTTTGGGTACGAGCACCCGGCCGAGCATGATCAGCAATCGCTCAAAGGGGATGGTAAGGGCGTAAAAGAGCAGGCTGACGCCGATAACCAGCAGCGCCATGCCGCCGAACATAAAAGTGCCGATCACCGCCTCATTGTTTTGGACGTAGAGGAAGTTGTTGCCGATGAAGATCAACAGCCACATAATGGTCAGCACGATGCCGGCGATGACAATGCGCACATCAAACCTGCGCGAACGTAGCCTGGCCAGGTCCTCGATCTGGAGCTGTTCGGCGGAGCCGGGGTTGATCGCATAGCGCATTTTGGTGTTGGCGGCTCTGCGGGCCGGGGCAATGGCAGCAAGGGTCAATACTACGGCCGCGATGAGCGCAGCCTGTACTACGGCGATCAGTGTGACCGTCATACGGAATTGGATACCCACCTCCGTGACGCCGGGGTTGCTGTAGGAAGCTCCCAACTGATTGATGAAGTAACCGGCGATCGGCGCGACCGCCCATAAACTCAGCGCCTGTCCCAGCAGGACGCCCAGCCCCACTCCCATCAGGCCGACCAGAGCCACCTCGATCATTACCAGTCCGAAAAGGTGACGCCGTTTGGCTCCCAGGACGCGCAGAAAAGCCAGGTCACGCTGCCGCTCCTCGACATTGGTGTTGACGATCGAGTAAACGAGCAGGCCAACCACGCCCATCACCAGAAATCCGTAAACAGCACTGAGAGAGCGCAGCACGGCAAAAGCCACATCGCTCCAATCGAGAGCCTGAGGCTTGTCAAGTGCGAACCGGTAAGTTTCAGCCTCGTTGCCGAGCGCGTCGTACATCTTTTCGGCAATGCGTCGCACGCGGAAAATGGAGTGCTGGATATTCAAGGAGTTATAGACAGCCTTGTCCAGCACCACCACCAATCGCTCAGCCTGGCCGGGCAATCCCAGCCATTCCTGGACGGTTTCGACGCTGGCCAGGATGCCGTTCCGCTCCGCTCCGCCGAGGCCGGTTGCGAGTGCAATGCCACTGACGGTAAAACGTCGTGTCACACGGCTGATGCTCGGATTCGCTGGTCTATCGTGCCCTTTGACCCGTGCCAGCGGCATGATGTAGCTGAGTTTAACCTCATCACCGACTTTCAGGCCAAAGGTGTCAGCCGTGACTTTGAGGACGATGATACGGTCATCAGCGAGATCATATGCCCCCTCAAGCACGGTCACATGGCCAAGATCGTCCTCCGGTGCACGCGCCAGCAGTATGACGTTGCCTTTGCGGTTGCCGTGAAGTTCAACCGTGGCCTGAAAACGCGGGTAGACCGCAACAACGGCGGGATCGGCAGCGTATGCTATTCCTGAGATATGCTCGACATTGATGAATTGGGCCGGGCTGGTTTCGGCGCGGGTGATGGTGATGTCGTGCTCACCCTCCTCTCGCTCAACAAACTCGACCACCTGCCGCTGGAGCGATTCAACGCCATTATTGAGCGATACCAGCATCATAGTCACGACCATCAAGGCCAGTACCAGAATGGCCGTGCGGAGCTTATGGCGTCTAAAGCTTTTAGAGACGTACCGGGCGATCATGGTGTATCATCCTGGGCCTTTTAACTCGAGCAGAACCACATTCCCTGGTAACTACTCAGGTGACTGGAGGTCACCCTTTTGTGGCCACAGGCCATTGGTCGGCCTTCGCCGATCCCTACCGTTGCATCTGATATAACGAGTGTCGGCGCAGACCGACACCTGGCGCGAAGTGCCCAAAGAGGGCGATTTCAATCGGCCTGAGTACAGTTACGTTCCCTGGCAATTCGGCCGGGTCCCGCCAGCTACGACCGTATCTATCAGCAAGGTTAATTCTCCTCCACAATGCGACCGTCGCGCAATTGGATCAGGCGGCTGGCGAACTTTGCCATACGCGGATCGTGCGTCACGTAGATAACGGTGGTTCCTCGCTCGCGGTTGAGCCGGGCGACGAGTTCCATTACCTCAGCACCGGTCACCGAATCCAGGTCGCCGGTGATCTCGTCGCCGATGAGTATGGGAGGGTTGTTGGCCAAAGCCCTGGCGATGGCCACGCGTTGCTGCTGCCCTCCGGATAGTTCGGCCGGGTAGTGCTGAGCGCGGTCGGCCAACCCCACGCTTTCCAGCAGCTCCTCCACGCGACGACGGCGCTCCTGGCGGCTGATGCCCGCTAGTGCCATGGGCACCTCTATGTTTTCACGCGCTGTGAAATTGGCCAGCAGGTTGTAACTCTGAAACACAAACCCGATCCTCGTCAATCGCATCTCGGAAAGCTGGTCCTCCGACATGGCCACGACGTTTTCGCCGTCTACGATCACGTGACCACGGCTGGGCTCCTCCAGTCCCCCGATGATGTTCAGGAGCGTTGTTTTGCCACTACCGCTGGGCCCCATCAGACAAACCATCTCGCCGCGCCTGACTTTGAGCGTGACACCCCGGAGTGCCTGCACGGCTTCCTTGCCCATCAGGAATGACTTGTGGATGTCCTCGCAAATAACGATGTAATCCATCGAAATACTCGCTCTCACGTACAATCCGGCCTGACTGGCCTGGTCTCCTCATTGGTACAGGGAGAATGAGGCACTAAGTGCCTATCCGAAAAACGTAACCGACGCATCCCTATGCGTCGGTATAAGCGGCATAGGGATGCCGCTTGTACGGTTTTTCGGATAGGCTCTAAGCCTGCTTTCGACACCTGAGATGCAAGCAGGTCAAACACAAACAGGCTACCCGACCTGACCAGACATAACTTACCAGTCGTCGGCTAGCCTGGCTGCGGCCTGTTACGGGCAAGCTCTCGGCAGTGCGGCATTCCACGCGGTTCAAGACGCACGGCGTCCGAGGCTCGACCAGACGAGCCGTGGAGACACGCCGATTCCGCCAGGTTGAGCCCGTCGCAGACCCAAACAAGCCCCGACCTCGGCCGGCCTGGTGGAACCAGACGCACAGCGTCCGTACCGGCCGGATGGGTGGCCCGTTGGTTTGACGTTCCTGCCATGGCTTGCCTGCCCTGGCGTTTGTGCAGGCATCCTTATACCCTTATTCGCGCAGTTTGTCAAGCGATCGTTTGTTCTATGTCAAAGCAGGCTTAGAAATCAACTTACGCTTTGGGCTGCCTCAAAAAAAGGCTGCTGCAACAACGCTGACCGGAGGAGGCCGCAGCAGGGACGCAGTGCGCTGCACCCCCCATTGCGGCCAATGGTCGGCCTGCGCCGACCGGCGCGCAGCGTCCGAAGAGGGGAGCATGGAGATCGTAGGACAACTCCTCGCAGTTGTCCTACGTTGTGGTCAGTCGGTGACGCCGGGCGCGGCCTGGAGAACGGCCCGAGCCGGGTAGATGCAAAAATATGAAGCGCGGCAGAAGTCCATCTTGTCCCATTGCCATGTGTGCGCTATACTTTACAGTATGCGCAAAATGCTTTTTCTGGTGCTGTTGATATTCCCACTGACAATGCTGATGAGTTGTACAAACCCTGCTCCCCCCACTCCCGGGCTTAAACTTCCCACCCGCGCCCCGTCACCAACACCCACGCCCACAGCAACACCTACCCCCACGCCGGTATCTCCATTGACCTATTATATTGACGGGCTGATCCGTCAAAGCGCAGGGGATTTCGAGGGCGCGTTGCAGTCCTTCACGTGGGCAATCGAAAAAGACCCCGATTTCGCGCTCGCATACGTCAAACGCGGAGGCGTCTACCTGGCCCTGCGTAAGCCAGGTCGGGCGCTTGCCGACGCCGACACCGCGCTGACGCTTGCTTCTGCCGAGCCAGCGGCCTGGCTCCTGCGCGGCGAGGCACTGCGTATGCTGAAACGGCCGCGCCGGGCACTGGAAGCATTCGACCGGGCGCTGGCTCTAAACCCGGAGTTAAGGAAGGAGACGTTCCAATCCCGCTGGAAAGCTGCGCTGGCAGCATCAGACGCAGAGCGGATGGTGAGGCTGAGCCAGGAATTCGTCTCCACCAACCATCATGACCCGATGCGCTATTACTATCGGGGATGGGGATTGATTCAATCCGGTGAGTCTCGCACGGCATTACGCTATCTTACCCGGGGGATCAGCGAAACCCAGGATGCGCCTGCGTTGCTCTGGTTCACCCTGGGCCACGCTTACGCGGCCGAGGGGGCCTGGCGCCAGGCGGTCACCTCCTTCGAGACAACGCGCCTGCTGGTGGAGAGAGGCGACATCACACTGGCCCTGCACTCCGACCGACCCATCATCGAACTGTTCGGTGCACTTGGAGAGGCCTATCTGGGGGCGGGGCGTTGTGCCGACGCTCAGGCGATGCTGGAATATGCGATCCTGATCGGCGCCTCCCCACGAGAATACGAGGGCCCGTTGGAGAAGGCCCGTAAATGCCAGATCCCCTGAAGAGAGGACCTTCCCGGGTCTCGCACTTGCCAATAACGCTGTTCAGGATACAATCTAAAGGTCGGCCCAAGAGGCCGGCGAAAACCATTGAGGAAAGGGCTGGAATGAACTCTGAACTCGATCAACTCTGTATCAACACGATCCGCACGCTGGCCATGGACGGTGTGCAGAAAGCTAATTCCGGACACCCTGGCATGCCTATGGGCATGGCCGACGTGGCCTATGTGCTCTGGACGCGCTTCCTGAAACACAACCCGGCCAACCCACGCTGGCCCAACCGTGACCGGTTTGTCCTTTCCGCAGGCCATGGTTCCATGCTGCTCTACAGCCTGCTCTACCTCACCGGTTACGACCTGCCACTGGAGGAGCTACAAAGCTTCCGACAATGGGGTAGCCGCACACCCGGCCATCCCGAGTATGGCCTCACTCCTGGGGTTGAAACGACCACCGGCCCGCTGGGCCAGGGTTTCGCCAACGGGGTGGGCATGGCGATCGCCGAGCGCTTCCTGGCCGCCACTTTCAACCGCCCCGGCTTCCCCATCTTCGACCACTACATCTACGCTATCGTCTCCGACGGTGACCTGATGGAAGGGGTCAGCCAGGAAGCAGCCAGCCTGGCCGGTCACCTGGGGCTGGGTAAGCTGATCTACATGTACGATGATAACGAGATTTCAATCGAGGGTTCCACTTCCATCACTTTTACCGAGGACGTGCCGGCCCGTTTTCGGGCATATCACTGGCATGTCCAGGAGGTTGATGCCTACGACCTGGAGGCCATAGCGACTGCCATCCGGGCAGCACAGCTTGAAATGGAGCGACCGTCGCTCATTGTCTGCCACAGTCACATCGCTTACGGAAGCCCCAACAAGCAGGATTCGGAGGAAGCTCACGGCGCCCCGCTGGGAGAAGAGGAGGTGCGGCTGACTAAAGAGCGCCTGGGGTGGCCGCCCGATGCCCACTTCTACGTGCCGGATGAGGCGCTGCGGGTGTTCCGGCGGGCACTTGAGGATGGGAAACGGGCCGAGGAGGAGTGGAATGAACTGTTCAATCGCTACAGGGAGGCCTATCCCCAGGAAGCTGCACTTCTTGAAAGGCTGTGGGCGGGCAGGCTGCCCGACGGATGGCAGGAATCGCTCCCTGTCTTCAAAGTGGAGGATGGGCCGCTTGCCACACGTCAGGCCTCCGGGAAAGTACTGAATGCCATCGCCCGCTCGCTGCCCACACTGATAGGTGGCTCGGCCGATCTGGCCCCTTCAAACAACACCCTGCTCAAAGGCTTCCCTGATTTCCAGCGCCAGACCCCGGGCGGGCGTAATCTGCGCTTCGGCGTACGCGAGCATGCGATGGGCGCTATTCTCAATGGACTCGCCCTGCACGGTGAGGTCATCCCTTACGGTGGCACCTTCCTCGTCTTCTCTGACTACATGCGCCCGGCGGTGCGGCTGGCGGCCATAATGCACCTGCCGGTGGTATACGTCTGGACGCATGACTCCGTATGGATCGGCGAGGATGGCCCCACGCATCAGCCCGTCGAACATCTGGCAGCATTGCGCGCCATTCCCAACCTGGTCGTCATCCGTCCCGCCGACGCCAACGAGACCGCCATGGCATGGCGCGTGGCATTGGAGAGACGCGATGGCCCCACGGCCCTGGTACTCACCCGTCAAGGCCTGCCCGTGCTGGCCGAAACAAGGCGCGATGCTGCCCAGGCCGTCGCGCGGGGTGCCTATGTACTGGCCGATAGCTCCGGTCTGCCATCCCTCATCCTGATCGCCAGCGGCTCCGAGGTACACATAGCACTGGGAGCGCGGGATCTGCTCGCTCAGAAAGGCCTCGCCGTCCGGGTGGTCAGCATGCCCAGTTGGGAGTTGTTCGAGGCACAGCCGGCTGAGTATCGGGATACAGTGCTCCCGCCGTCGGTGACAGCCCGGCTGGCAATCGAAGCGGGCGTCACACAGGGATGGTACAGGTACGTCGGTCCTCAGGGTGACGTGATGGGACTGAACCGCTTCGGCGCCTCGGCGCCTTACAAGGTGCTGATGAGAGAATTCGGCTTCACCGCCGAGATGGTTGCGGAGAGGGCTTTAAGGCTGCTGGGATAGCCCTGAAAGCGCAGTGACAGATAACGGCACATACCCCCTCACTTATATTGGCTACTACGAGGCTGAGTGCAGGCCTGTCCGTGGCACGGTGCCCATAGAGGAGCAGGTGACGATTTACGTCAACGGACAGACCCTGGTCAGGCTTAACTGCACGCCGGTCCTGCTTGAGGAACTGGCACTGGGCCTCCTGTTCAACGAGGGTCTGATCGAGGGCATAGAGGACGTCGCCGCACTTGAGTTGAGTCCCAGAGGGCAGTGCATGGATGTCTGGTTGAGAGGGGAGGTTGAGCTTCCCCAAATGCGCATCATCACATCCGGCTGCTCAGGCGGGGTTACATTCGAGGACGCGCCCGTAACGCTGCCGCAGCTCGCATCGGAAATGCACATCCTGCCGCAGCAGGTTGTGGGCCTGATGGAGCAGCTAACCCACGGCACCTTGCTTTACAGCCGCACAGGAGGGATACATACCGCAGCGCTGGCCGATGGGGAGCGGATATTGTGGACAGCCGAGGACATCGGCCGCCACAATACAATTGACAAGCTCGCCGGCATCTGCCTGCGGGAAGGCCACCCCTCCCGTGACCACATTCTCCTTACCACCGGCAGGGTAAGCTCCGAGATGGTGCACAAGGCGGCGCGTATGGGTGTACCTGTGGTCATCTCACGTACATCGCCGACTTCCATGTCCGTCCGGCTGGCGGGAACGTGCGGTATCACGCTGATAGGGTACACACGGCGGCGCAGTTTCCGTGTCTATACGCATGAGGAGCGTATAGTGGCCGCCGTAAGAGAGCAGTAAGTGCCTATCCGAAAAACGTAACCGACGCATCCCTATGCGTTGGTATAAGCGGCATAGGGATGCCGCTTGTACGGTTTTTCGGATAGGTGTTCTAAGCCATGAGCAATTTGGACGGTGACGAAAAGAGCATCCGTGTCAGGCGTGTGCTTGTCATAGCCAGGCGCACCACTCTCATCGTGCTGGCCTCTTTGTGCTTCTGCGTATTCGCCTCTGCACTCTTTGGGGTGCCCCAGAGCTTTGTGGGCCAGTGGTGGATGAAACCCCCTCGCTACCCCGGCGCAGTGCCATTCACCTGCCAGGAGAGCTGGATGGGACACGAGGGAACCATATGCGCCATGCTCTCACCCGGCGCCTACTGCTATGAATGGTACTACCGCACTGCCGATCCGGTGGAGAAGGTGATCGCTTACTACGAGAACCTGAAGTGGCCTATCCATGCCCCCATCAGGTTCGAATGGAAACGAGGTATGCGCTTCGGTATGAACTGGGTCGCGGAGGATAACGTCAGAGTCTTCAGCAATATCTGCGGTTACCAGATCATTGTCCGCCCCTCCCCGGATGGAGACACAGAGATTTACATTCTGGAACGGGGGGCGATGGGTAAGTACGATAGATAGCGTAACCGGCCGGAAGCAATGCGCCTGACTTACTAATCAATGTGTTGAACGTTTGGGCCGCCCAGAGGGGGCCGGAAAAACCTGTTTCACAAGTTGTGACTGTTCAAAAAGCCAGCGTCAGGAAGGTGGGATTGTACCTCATCCCTCCGCTGTGCGCGCCAGACCAGGCAAACATGCTCCAGGCCAGCTAAATTCGGCTCTCTATCCGATTAAAAGGTGCGGAAAGCAGGCTGAGTACGGCACCCTGGCTGGCAGAGCTGACCTGGTTGGCGTACAGGCGCAAGAATCCTGCTGGCACCTCTTTAGATGGCGGCATCCACTCGCTTAACCGGGCTCGTAACTCATCGTCGCTGAGATGCACGTTTAACACACGGCCAGGAATATCTATTTCGATCTCATCGCCGTCGCGCAAAGCAGCCAGTGGCCCACCCAGTGCTGCCTCTGGACAGACGTGCCCAACGCACGGTCCGCGCGTCGCGCCCGAGAATCGTCCATCGGTGACCATAGCGACGGAATCCGCCAGCCCCATTCCGACCAGGATGGCTGCCGGCAGAGAGAGTTCGCGCATTCCCGGGCCACCGCGTGGTCCCTCATAGCGCACAACCAACACGTCACCAGGGCGCACGCGGCCGCCAAGCAGACACTCCTTTACATCCTCCTCGCTATCAAAAACCCGTGCCTGGCCAACGTGGCGCATCATTGCCGGATGGACACCACTGGCCTTGACCACCGCTCCTTCCGGGGCCAGATTACCACGCAGAACTACAATGCCACCTGTGGGCGCAAGTGGGTCATCTGGTGACCGGATGATCTCAGGTCGGCGCACCTCCGCCTGGTCAGCGACTTGGGCCAGTGTAGATCCATAGGTGGTAGGCACATCCAAACTGAGTAGTGGAGAAAGCATCTTCAGGAGAGCTGGCACACCTCCAGCACGCCCGAAATCAGACACCGAATAAGGTGACGACGGTTCAAACCTGGCCAGCAGGGGCGTTTCCCGACCGATGCGATCCCAGTCTTCAAGCGTCAGTTGGTACCCCAGTTCTATAGCTAAGGCTGTCAGGTGTAGCACCGCGTTGGTCGAGCCACCGATGGCCTGCACGACAGAAACAAGGTTGTGCAACGTAGTCGGTGTCATTACGCTGCGGAACGTTATACCGCGCGCCAGGCAATCTACCACATGAGTCCCCGCCGCGTACGCCAGCCTTAACAAATCGGGGTTGACATCACGGGACACTTTTTCCATAGCTGCTATGGTAGCGTTGCCCGGCAGACTCAACCCTGCCGCCTCCACAACCACGCACATCGTATTGGCAGTGCCCATCATATTGCACACTCCGGGGCCAGGACAGGCTGCGCGTTCGATCTCGTGCAGTTCATAGCATGTAATCTCGCCCCGTTTGGCCCGTCCGATGGCCTCTTTGACATCGCTGGTGATGACACGTTGACCTCGCCATTGGCCTTCGGCCATCAACCCGCCGGTGACGAAAATCGTCGGCAGATCGAGCCGGGCTGCCGCCATCAGCATACCTGGAATGATCTTGTCACATGAAGCCAGGCAGACCAGGGCGTCAAAATTGTAGCCACGAGCTGTCAGTTCGACCGAGGCGGCAATCACTTCGCGGCTGGGTAAGACAGCGTACATCCCCGGTCCCTGGCAAATCCCATCGCAGAGGGCAATGGTGTTGAACATCAGTGGGACACCCCCGGCTGCCCACACGCCGTCCTTGACCGCTTCCGCTACCCGGTCAAGATGAACATGCCCAGGAACCAACTCGTTCCAGGAATTAGCGATTCCAACAAGAGGTCTGCCCTCAATATTGTCCAGACCACAGGCATGGTATAGTCCACGCACGTATGCACCTGCTAATTCTTGTCGTTTCAATCCAGCCTCCAGACCGACAGCAAGGCCAGTTGCTCCAGGAAAAGGTTAGCGCGTACAAGCCGCTGGGCCAATTGCTCGCAGTAATCGCCTCAGCGGCTCAAAGCCGCTAAAGCGGTCACCGCCAACGATTTACCCCAGGGATTATGAGCACCAACTTGGCGACCTGTGCAATTACCCGCCTCTTCTGAATTGCGATCCGTGCGGTTGGATGGAATTCACTGCAAAGAACGCACAGGGCGCAAAGATTTTCTATAGTTCTCTGCGCTCTTGCGGTTTTCCAACTGCACAGGTGGCAACTTTGTACGTCTATGACTTCCGCGCCAGCACTTGCCTGGCTGCGGACACGATATCCTCCACCGCCAGACCCCAGGCATCCATCAGCGATTCGGGGTCCAGAGCCGTACAGGTAAATGTATCGGCAATCCCTACACGTTCTAAAGGTACAGGACGACCTGCACAAAGTGACTCTGCTACGGCTCCCCCGAGTCCTCCGATGATGGAATGTTCTTCGGCGGTGACTATTGCACCAGTTTCCTCAGCCGCCTGCCGGATCAGATCCACATCGAGTGGCTTGACGGTGTGGATCTCCAGAACACGAGCATCAATTCCCTCCTTCGCCAGCTTTTCCGCCGCCAACAAGCTGCGCCCCACCATTGAACCGGTGGCGATGATGGTCACATCACCTCCCTCTCGCAATGTGATGCCCTTGCCGATTTCCACCTGAAGGCTATCATTATGCACAGGAATCGTCGCCGCACGGCTGAGACGGAGGTATACCGGACCCTGGTATTCGGCCACGACCGGCACCCATTTGCCTGCTTCAAGAGCATCGGCAGGTACAATAACTGTCATCTCTGGCAGCACCCTGACCATGGCGATGTCCAGAATGGCGTGGTGAGTCGGTCCGTCCTTAAAGTCGGACAAACCTGCATAGCCGGCGATCAGCTTGACGTTTGTGCGGGCATAACACACACAAGTACGGACCTGTTCCATCGCCCGCAGCGATATCAAGGCAGCAAAGGCGTTGGCAAAGGGAATCTTGCCTCCCAGAGCCAGGCCAACTGCCACATCTACCATACAGGGTTCGGCGATACCAATGTTGAAGAAGCGATCAGGAAAGCGTTCAGCGAAAAAGCACGACAGGGTAGAAGACGAGGTATCCGCATCCAAAACCACCACATCAGGGTTAATCTCTCCGTATGCCGCCAGGGCCCGTCCATAGCTCTCTCGCATAGAGATTTCAGCCATTATGCCCCTCCCCTCAATTCCGCAATCGCCTGGGCATACTGGGCATCGTTCGGAGGGATGCCATGCCAGCGCGAGTCATTCTCCATAAACGAGACCCCTTTGCCTTTGGTGGTGTGGGCCACGATAACCGTCGGTCGGTCGTGAATCTCGGCTGCTGTGTCCAGGGCCTCTAACACCTGACGCATATTATGACCGTTGATCTCCAACACAGCCCAGTTAAAGGCTCGCCATTTACCCACCAGCGGTTCCAGGGGCATGATTTCATGCACCGGGCCATCCAGTTGCACACCGTTATAGTCAACGATGGCGGTCAATTTAGCCAATCTATACTTGGCAGCCACCATAGCCCCTTCCCAAACCACACCAGCCTGGCATTCTCCATCACCCAGGAGGACGTAGACCCGGTAGTTCAGGCCATTCAGACGCGCAGCCAGAGCCAACCCCGTTCCAATGGCCAACCCGTGTCCCAGGATGCCTGTCGTCATCTCCACGCCCGGCGTCTTGAGGCGGTCGGGGTGACCCTGCAAATGACAACTCAACTCCCCCCAATGCTTCAAGTCCTCCATAGGGAAGAACCCCAGCCGCGCCAACGCTGCATAAAGAATAGCCGAGGCGTGCCCCTTGCTGAGGATGAAGCGATCGCGTTCCGGCCAGTCCGGTCTCTTCGGATCGAGACGCAACTTGTGGAAGAAAAGCGCAGCGATGATCTCGGCTGCGGAGAGAGAGCCTCCCGGATGACCAGCCCCTCTTCTATAAATCATGTCCAGACAAGCGATCCGCAGTTCACGTGCTCGTTCCTCCAGTTCGGCAATCAACGCTTCAGGATGGTAAGACATACGCACTCTACCTCACTCAAGGCTTCAGCACGCCAAAGATCGTATCCGAAACCAAACGCAGGTTTTCCAAATAACCTGAGTGTTTCCTGATGTTAGCCAGAATCTCAGTATGATCCAATCTTTCGGCCAGGCTATACATCCGCCGGATGTTATCCACGCTCTGCTGACAGGCCTCGACCGAATCTCCGCGCGGCATGGTGATGTCAATCGAATACCATTTGTCGTATCCAAGTTCATGCAGCCAGAAGAACAACTCGAGATACTCCCAGAAGCGAACTGTTCCTGGGATCATATCCCAGTCCCACTCACCATAATTGTCGTTGAAATGCAAGAGATCGAGCAATCCTTCGCGATGAAGCAGAACAGCCGATTGGGCAATGTTTTCGTAGGCACAGAGGGCGTGTCCCAGATCAAGCAGCACGCCGACGTTGGGCGCACTGATCTTACCGATCAACCACATTGCGCGCGCCGCCGTATCCACCAACAGATGAGTGCGCGGCTCCTTGGGTTTGTACTCCAGACAGATACGCATCTCAGGATCGTAAGCTGCTGCCTCTCTCATACCCTGGACGAACCAGTCATAGGCGGCGCCATAGTCAACCTGGAAAGGATAGTCGAACCCGTCTTGACCAGGCCACAAACTGACCAATGGTGCCCCTACTACTTTAGCAACATCTATGCCGCGCTTTATGACTCTAAGCGCCTCGGCGCGAACGGCCGGATCGGGATTGGTGAGCGCACCCAGCCCCCACCTGCCCTGGCCCCACACGTTCAGTGAGACATTAGAGACTTCCAGACCTGTTTCTTCCAAAACAGACTTCACTTCCTCTATCGTCTCCTCATTGGCCAGGGCCGGGTAATTCAGCTCCACGCCATCCAGTCCGCTGACTTCAGACACCAGCCTGATCCGCTCAACAGGCGAGATATCCTCTTTGTAACCACTGGGATTATAGCGATCAGCCCCGCTACTAAAATAACCCAGATGGGTAGAAATCTTAGGAAAATTGGCCATTGTGTGTCTTCTGTGTTAATGACCCTAAGGGGCCTGTTGGTACATTCGAGGTGACTTATGAGGGTTTACGACCTGCGCCCTAAAGCTCTCAAGGGCATCTTGTGCCATCTAACAACAAAGGCTTGCTTATACCCGCACTCAGGGCGAGCCTGTCAATCTCAACGGCTACACCTGGGCCAGGCAGGAAACATGCCAAAGCGTGAAACTTAGCCACATTAGCTATTCTCCTTGCCCCATCGAGCCAACAAACGAATCCCAGGTCAGACTCTTCTTCTCCGCACATAATCAAAGGCGATAGCTATGAGCAGAACGAAACCGATAACGATTTGGTGCCAGTAGGGAGAAACGTTCAGCATGATCATGGCGTTCTGCAACACACCAATAAGTGCAGCCCCGACAGCAATGCCTAACACGCTGCCCTGGCCTCCCGCGAAGCTTAGACCGCCGACGATGCAGGCAGCGATTGCCGAGAGCTCGTAACCAGCTCCGGCGCCTGGATGGCCGATGGTCAGACGCCCCGCCTGGATCATACCCACCAGCCCCCCACACAAGGCACTGATGACAAAGCACAGAATGACCCGGTTGTCAACATTAACTCCCGACAGGCGGGCAGCCTCAATGTTCCCTCCTGTAGCATAGATTTGCCGTCCGATGTAGGTGAAGCGCAGCAGGAAAAAGGTTGCTGCCAGGGTGAATACAAAAATGAGAACAGGAACAGGGATATTGAATACATGCCCCTGCCCGATCACGTTGTATACCCTGGGCAAGTCAATGATCGGCCACCCCTTGGTAAGCACCAAACATACTCCGCGCGCTACACCCATTGTTACCAGAGTGATCAGAAAACCATGCATCTTCAGCTTGGTCACAAAAACACCGTGTATCAATCCTATTAGCAACATAATAAGAAGGGTCAGCAGAATAGCAAGCGCAATAGGCATTCCCAGGGTAACAATAAAATAGGCAATCAGCACTCCTCCCAGGCCGTACAGGGAACCCACCGAGAGGTCAATATGACCGACAAGGATGGCAAAACCTTCTCCGATGGCCGCAATGCCAAGTATAGCGGTATCGCGAGTCAGAGTCTTGGAGTTATCCGGTCCAAGGAAGCGCGGGTTAATAATCGTTGCTACAATGACCAAAAATGCCACGGCTAAGAGCATAGGAACCTCTTGGGTTCGTCGCAGTAGGCCTGACCACTTTGCCAACCTGGCGGTATATGGCTTACGATGAACCGCTACATCACGGCTGGCTATGGTAATGTCTGCTTTGCCCATTCGTTTTCCCTCCGATAAATTATTCTTGTAATGCTATTTCCTCTGACGAACTGACAGCTATAAACTGTGTGGCGCAAGCCATAACACTCTCCTGGGTTATTTCTTCGCGCCGGAATTCTCCTGTAACTCTGCCCTGGCACATGACAATGACGCGATCACTCATACCAATCAACTCTGGCATTTCAGATGAGATCATCAGAATGCCCATGCCCTCTTTCGCCAACCGGCTCATTAAAGCGTGCACCTCGGCTTTCGCCCCTACGTCAATGCCTCGGGTTGGTTCATCCATGATCAGCACTTTCTGTTGCGCGCTGAGCCATTTGGCTACCACAACCTTCTGCTGGGTGCCACCACTCAAGTTCCTGACCAATTGGGAGAGGCTGGGCGTAGAGATGGAGAGAGTATTGACATAGTGCTCCGCAATTTGCTTTTGCCTGCGGGCACGGATCACGGCCAGCCATCCGCTGATCCGTCGCAGAATGGCCATGGTTATGTTCTCTTTCACATCCATGCCCAGTACCAAACCATGTAATTTCCGATCTTCCGGCACGAAACCGATCCCATACTTAAGCGCATCAGCAGGACTGCGAATGTCCACCTCCTGGCCATCTATCAGAATCTGCCCCCCCGTACGAGGATCCGCACCGCAGATAAGGCGGGCCAACTCAGTTCTTCCGGCTCCCACCAGACCGCCCAGACCCACGATTTCCCCCCTATGCACAACCAGGCTGACATCCTTAACCAGGCCTTTTCCACTCAGATGCCGCACCTCGAGCACTGGTTTCCCGATCTCCGCCTTCTCCTTGTGGAATATGGCCACGTCTCGACCTACCATCAAGCGGATGATCTTCTCTTGTGTCGCCTCTTCAATTGACAGTCCTCCCACCCGCCGCCCATCACGCATTACAATGATTCGATCAACAACTTGCAGAATCTCCTCCAAACGGTGGCTGATGAAGACGACGGAAACCCCACGTTCTTTCAGCCGTCGCACGACGGCGAACAGCGCGTCTACCTCTTTACTCGACAACGCCGAAGTGGGTTCATCCATAAGCACCAAATGCGCGCGTCGGGAAACCGCTTTGGCAACCTCAACCATCTGCTGACCGGAGACGGTGAGCTCCTTGACGAGCTGATCAGGTGAGATCTCCACCCCCAGATCAGCCAGCACTGCCTGGGCATCTCGTTTCATCCGGCCAAAGTCAACTATACCCAATGCTGGCAGGCGACGCGGTTCCCTATTCAGAAACAGATTCTCAGCCACACTGAGGTGTGGAACAAGCGCCAGCTCTTGATAGATAGTGCTGATGCCCAACATCTGTGCTTCCTGTGGGCTACGGATCTCAACCTTCTGGCCGCGAAACCAGATCTCACCCTGATCCCTGGAGTAAACACCTGAAAGGATTTTGATGAGTGTTGATTTCCCCGCTCCGTTCTCACCAACGAGGCCGACAATCTCACCAGGATAGACTTCAAATTTCACATCGTCCAGAGCCTGCACGCCGGGGAAGCGCTTCGATATGTGCTCCATCTTCAGCATCGGCTGGTTGTCCATGAATCGAACTCCTTGAGTGCGATAGTTTGGGAGGGTGATCTCCCTTAATAACGAGGGAGATCACCCTGAGATCACTCAGCCTTATTGAGACGCGATGCCGATGGAGTTCAGATACTCCTGGTATAGGCCCAGCTCACTAGCGTAGACCACATCCACGCCGGTATCGAGATGGTCTTTCTTGTTAGTGATCGGATTGTAAATCAGGTAAGGGTCCAATACTTTTAGCGTTTCCTCGGGCCCAATGGTGGCCATGGCGTGCAACACGTCTACACTTAATTTACCATACCAGTACACCCTCTGGCCAATGGCAGCCTGGATCACTCCCTCCTTCATCAGTTTCTGCGTCTCGGGCTCGAGGTCGAAGGCAACGATCTTAACCTCGCCCACCTTGCCGGCAGCCTTGACTGCCTGACCGGCGGCCGGACCATCGTACGAGTATATGGTAATAAAACCGGCCAGATCGGGGTATTTGCTCAGAGCAGTCTCGGCGTTACTCAGGGCCTTCGCCGGGTCAGCATCATCAAACAAGGTCTCAACGTACTGGATCTTGCTATCCTTGAGCCCGTCCTGGATGCCCGCTATACGGTTAATGGCGTTCTGAGCGGTGGAGAATCCCACCAGGCCAACGACCTTGCCCTCACCGATAATCTTCTTGGCTGCTTCTGCGGCCGCCCTACCAGCGTTATAGTCCGACATGCCGATGTAGATGTAGCGCTCGCTCTCAGGCGAGTCAGAGTCCATGGCTACAAAGTGTGTGCCCTGGGCCATTCCTCTAGCCACAATGTCCTCTACTGTCTCGGGGCTGATAGCTGAGAATGAGATACCTGTATACTTGTCAGCCACCAGTGACTCCAACATCGACACCTGGGATTCCACGCTACCTGCCACTACCGGTGCATAGAATATCACCGGTACTCCCAACTCAGAACCGGCACGGGCCGCACCAATCTGGCAGGCGGTCCAGAACGGCACCAGGATGTTGGCGACTATGGCGTAGCGAACATTCGCAGGTGCCGGTTTGCCAGCAATTGCTTCCCTAAGCTTGGCCTCAACTTCGAACAGTTTATCAGGCCGGTAAGGGTTAGGCGCAGGAGCCTCGGGTGTCACTGGCTTCTCGACCACCACTTCTACTTCCTTCGTGACTTCAACGGTGACCGGCACTTCTTTTATTTCCTTCGTGACCTCAACAGTGACCACTACTTCCTTCTTCACCTCGGGGGTGGGCGCCGCACAGGCTGGGAGCAGCAGCGCCACCATAACCAAAACTATGCTGACATTCTTCAGGATTTTCATCTCCACTTCCTCCTACGGGATTTTTAATTGGATATTACACTATTCGTTCTTTGACTGCTGACCCTTTGGCTACGCTCAGAGCAAGCCACGAGCCAGCGATAACAAGTAAGAAGTCGCTTTCCCTATCATCACCTCCTTCTACCACGTGAATATACATAGAAGTCGCCGGGGGACATCACCACAGGTCGGGCCCGGCTGCCCGTGTCTGCGAATGCTTTCACAAAGTCAGCAGGATCGGCAGTGTTCTCCGCGACCAGTCCCCAATGCATAGGGATAACTGCAGCAGGCTCAATCTCGTGGGTGAGCCGGGCTGCTTCTTCAGGGTTCATATTGCCGTATTGACCATTGATACATACCAGAAGAATATCCACGGAGCGGGATTTGACTGCCTGCAAGTCTGGGTGATAGAGGGAGTCGCCGGTATGGTAAAGGACGATGCCATCAAGATCAAGTACGTAGCCGACAGCATCCGGCGTCTGGGCACCAGCCGGGGATACGTGATGTGCAAAAACAGCCGAAACGGGAATGTCCGCGATGACCTGGCTATCACCCCGGTTGATTTCAAACACACGATTAGATGGTATCCCCCATTCCCGCATGGTTTCCACACACATAGTTGGCCCGGCGAAGACCGCCTGGCTGGCTGCCGCTATCTCAGGAATGGCTACCGGATCCAGGTGGTCCTCGTGGGCATGTGTAACCAGCACTGCATCGGCTACCACTTCTCCGGGTGGGAATGGTATGGGGGAAGTGGGCAGACGTTTCCACGAGTAGAATTGGTCAAGCGCATCTGAGAGATAGGGATCAACATAGACAATCTTGCCTCCCGGCGTCTTAAAGGCAAAACCTGCCCCTCCCAGCCAGAAAATCGCTACATACCCAGATGGCACCAAGGTTTCGCGAATGCTTCTTGCCAGATTGGCCATCCCAATCTCCCTGTTGAGTCCTTTAAAATCGTACCGGGGGTAGAAGGCTCAAGTCCTGAAAAATCGTACCCCTGGACTTCCGCAGGGCCATTTCTTCGGGTATCATGCCCGCGAAGAAAATTCTCC
>DAOTYA010000036.1:0-10092 GCA_034435075.1 Anaerolineae bacterium | reverse complement strand
CTTTTTTGCGCGAGGAGGGAGGGAGAGCAGGCTATGGCTGGCCGTGGCGACGTCAGCTGTAGGGCAACTGCGAGCAGTTGCCCTACACTGTGGCCGGTCGTGCGGCGTCGGGCGTGGTCTGAAGACCGGCCCGAGCCAGCGGATGCAAAAATATGACGGACACGTGAGATAGTGATTGTTCAAAGTTTGGCCAGATTGCTCGGCAGTAGGGAATAGGGGCCATTAACACGAGCATAAGTCGGCCTGTTGTGGAGGGAAAGGCAATTTCAAAATCCAAAAAGCCTGCCTGAGTGGGGGATTGGTAGGAGCAGTGCCGGATTTTGAACAATCACGTGAGATATTTGCCCTTGCCTTGCAGTACGTTTGGTGTTATAATAGTTACGCCGTGGGCGCGTAGCTCAGTTGGTCAGAGCGCTACACTCACATTGTAGAGGTCAGGGGTTCGAGTCCCTTCGCGCCCACTTTAGTTGTTAACTGTCTCGAAGGCCACACCGGAAACACACCTTCTGCGCGCTCCGCGCTGACACGGCGGAAAGGCGCTAATGTTTACCCCCGAGAGCGTAAGAGGACGCTTTCAGATAGACTGGATCATCAGTAACCTGCGCTGGCTGCTCCTGCTCAGTGTGGCCGTTGTGAGCGTCCTGCACAGTCCTCTGGTGCACGGCGAGGTGGTGGACCCGTTCAGCTTCATTCCCCAGCTTACGCTGATCGTCATCGGTGCCCTCTACAACGTGGGAGTGATGCTGCTGCTCTACTACGGCTCGCTGAAACAGGCCATACCGATTCTCACCCTGGTGATAGACACCGTGTTAAGCATCAGTCTGGTGCTTGCTTCCGGTGGACTGACCAGCCCGCTACTTTTCTTTGCCCTGTTCCCTATCCTCACCGCAGCACTGCGCTTTCCCCAGGCAGTCAGCCTGGGAATCGCTGCATTCATCATTCTGGTCTGCGGATTCCTGGGATACCTGCTTGCTCCACCGATCACGAGAGACACAGCCCTGGTTTCTTTCATCGCCAGCTCGTTTATCCTGGGGCTGGCTGCTGTGGTGAGCAGCACGGTAGGCACCCAGATGAAGCAGATCATCGCCCGCAGGCGGCGGCAGGAAGAGGAGGCCGAGCTACGTAAATTGCGTGCGGCCAGGGAACAGTCGCGGGTGATCTTCGAACTGGCCAGTACCCTCAGCGCAACGCTCAATTACCATACTGTGCTGGAGGCTGTGCTCGAGGTGGGTGAGGCTGGCATGCGAGAGCTGGGACAGCCTGACCTCACACATATCAGCCTGGTCCTCCTGTTTGGGGAGCAATATCTCCATGTGGTCACCTCTCGCCACCTGCCACACCGCGATCAGAATATCCTCTTCGAGGGCCGTCGTGGCGCACTGGCTCAGGCACTGGCCTCTGCGGAACCCCAGATTGTCAACGATCCTGCCTCCGATCCTGAGCTTGGCCAGCTTGTCGCCATGCATAGTTGTAAGCAGGCGATCGTCGTGCCCCTGCGCGCCGGTTTCGAAAACTACGGTGCTGTCGTCTTCGCCAGTGCTCAATCGGATACCTATACCGCCGAGTTACAGGAACTGCTTGTAGCCGTTTGTAACCAGGCCATCGTGGCGCTCCAGAATGCCCAACTGTATCAAAGCCTGCGGGAAGAAAAGGAACGCATCGTTGAGGTGGAGGAAGCTGAGCGCAAGAAGCTGGCACGCGACCTCCACGACGGCCCCACGCAAAGTATCGCGGCCATTGCCATGAGGTTGAACTACGTCAGGATGTTGCTGGAACGCCAGCAGGACCTGACCCAGACGATGGAAGAGCTGACCAAGATCGAAGAGCTGGCCCGTCGTACAACCAAAGAAATACGCCAGATGCTGTTCACCCTCCGCCCCCTGATCCTGGAAACACAAGGCCTGAGAGCTGCACTGGAGCAATATATTGCCAAACTGGCCGAGACAGATCCCCTGCATATCCGCCTGGAAGCAGCACCGAACATAGATGAGCTTCTGGAGCGCAATGTGCAGGGAGTTATTTTCTACATCATTGAGGAGGCCATTGGCAACGCCCGCAAGCACGCCAGAGCCAAAAATATGTGGGTCAGGCTCTACACCCGGGCCAATACATTCATTGCCGAAGTTGAGGATGACGGTGTGGGCTTCGATGTTGATGCCGTGCAGGCTCGCTACGACGAGCGTGGTAGCCTGGGAATGATCAATATGCACGAGCGCGCCGATATGATCGGGGGAAAACTAAGCATTGCCTCCGCGCCTGGCAAAGGCACACGTGTCATACTCACCATGCCGCTGCACAAGTAAGGGGGAATAGTGCCTCTGCACGAGGGCTGGATCTGGCTTGGCTGCTCGCTATTTGGAGCGATTGCGTGGTCAATTTTCTACTGGCTTCTCGGCCGGCTTAACCCCCAGCCAACCGATAACCCCCCGCAGCTCTTCCAGATCGTTTTGCAGTCTTTCCGCCTGTTGTACTATCTCGGACTCCCGTTCGCGGCCCTGCTATGGGGACACGATGCGCTTGTGGCACGGCCATTTGGGTTACAACCATTTGCCCTGCCTCTCGGGGACAAGGAGCTGTATGGGCCGGTTGTCGCGTTGAACTGGCGCGACTGGGCCGGCGATGTCGGTTGGACCGTGCTCCTGGGTGCGGTCGCATGTGGTGCATTGGGTGTGGCATGGCTGACCTATCGGAGGCTGCCGTATACGCTCTGGCCTATAAAGGGAAGCGATAGCTCTACTCTGCTCCTGTTGCGCGAAGCCGTTTATCACGAGGTACACTGGGCTTTCTACCGCCACATGCCCGTCGTGACGCTGGGTCTCTATTGGGGAGTATGGTGTGGGCTGGGGCTGGTGACCCTGGAAGCGATGCTCAATCCTGCCTGGCACAGCGACCTGGCTGATCCCTCAAGGGCGCCGGAACGGTTGATGCGCGCTTCTATGGCTATCGTCAGCACTCTGCTTTTTCTGAAGACCGAAAACCTCTGGCTGGCGGTTCTTCTACACTGGATTGTCTCACGGGCACTTGTTGGACTGGTGCGGGCATTTCCGGGCTGCCGCACCGAACAGGGGGTACGCGGTTGACCCGGCGGGCTTACCACAAAGGCACCAGGACACGAAGAATTATCAGGAAATCTTTGTGCCTTTGCGTCTTTGTTGGTAACTGCCTACCCATGCCGACTGAAGTCGCCCGCTTTGGGCCGCAGGCCTTCAGTCGGCCTGCGCCGACCGCTGTTTCCGCGTCGGCGCAGGCGTCGGTAAAGTTCGATTTCCAGTCGGCACACGGCGGCAGGCAGCCGGGCAGGTAATTACCTTTGTGGTGAGAATGCCATCCGTTGCGTAAGTCCTGTCATTCAGCAGCACCCCTCTGAATTTCCTGCTCCATCTCTTTGATGAGCGCCTCCAACTCGGAGAGCCGCGTGACGCGCGCGACCCGCACCACGAAGGTGTGCAGATCGGGGATCAGGGCGCGCAATCTCTTTACTGCCGGGCCTACGGGGTCTTCCCCCGCTGCCCCAGGCTCGTCGGCGTAGGCACCATGGAATGCGAAGTAGGCCTGATTCAGCTTGCGGATGTAGTAGCCGTGCGCGACAAATTCCTGTCGCCGCTGCTCCATGTAATCCTCTGCCTCTGTGATCTTACCCTCCGCCAGGAGCGCGTCAACATGAACTCTGGTCTTATGCATCTCCTGCCTGAAGTCAAAGGCATGCTTTGCGTGCTGGCCAGCCTCCCCTTCAGAAGGCGCATTCTCAGGTTGCTCATCCGGCAGGAAAGCCGGGTAGTAGCGAGCCAGGATGGACCTTCCGGCCTCATGTCCCACGATGGACGCCACTGTCTCGTTGATGGTACGCGTCTCCGGCGAGGCCTCGTAGTTCCAGCCTAACGGTCGTAACAACAGGTAGTGGTGCGTCCATTCATGAACGGTCACGTCAGTCAACCACAAGATCGAACTGTCCTCCAATAACATGGAGGGATAGGACGATAATCCACCCACGTCAGTCACCAGAGAGGAGACGTTTTGTAAGGCATCTACTTCACTTTCTATGGCTTCCCGTTGTGAAGCATCTAACCCGTGGCGTAGCTCTGCACTGTATATCCTTTCGATGCGCTCGCGGGGTGAGACGACCAGGAGCGTGGGGAGCGGGGTGAAGTGGATGCTGACAGGTGGCAACAGGAGTCTCAGTGCTCCGAATCCCTCGGAGATGAGTATCGTGCCTGCCTGTTCCTCCAGGATCGCTTCGGCAAGCAGTTGACGGGCTTCTTCGGCCTGCCGCAAACTGGCCAGTCTGGTGAGCTGCTCCTGTGCCACCACCTCTGGGTGCTCGACCTTGGGATCGGTATAAATCCGGTAGATCTCCCACTCTGTGCTTCGGATCTCGTCTACCAGGTTCAGATAATTCAGAAGCAATTCACTGCGGGCGGGCTCGTTCATGTAACGCTGAGGGGCGATCAACGCATGGGTCACCTTGCCCCACAGTGCCTGCAATTCCCACGCGGTGAAATTGAAACGCTTATCAGCCACCAGACGGTCAATCTGTGTGCTGAGACGACCCGGTGGTGGCACTTCCTGATTCAAAAGGAACAACAGTGCTGTCATCTCCAGTACCACCACCAGTACGGTGTCCCAATATCGGAGCACTTTCAATACGGACCTGTTTATGCGCATAGATACCAGCCTTTAGAGACCGCTCGATGATAGTCAGTGCGAATTTTAATCCAGGCGAATTGGGTTGGCAAGCAGTGGCTGCCAGTGTGCCCCAGGGGGAAAGTCTGCTATAATATCAACGTGCCCAGAAGGCACATTAAGGCCAGTTAACTGACCGGTTGGCTAAGAGCCTATCCGAAAAACCGTACAAGCGGCATCCCTATGCCGCTTATACCGACGCATAGGGATGCGTCGGTTACGTTTTTCGGATAGGCACTAAGAACGCGGATGACACGGATTTTACAGTATGATGGAGTCTGTGGCCGGTTTGGAAACTGACCGTCAATGTGCTTTTCTGGCATATACCCAGGGGAGGTCATCGCAATGAAATTCCTACGCCGCAGTGGAATCATCCTGCACCCCACTTCCCTGCCGGGACGGTTCGGTATCGGCGATCTCGGTGATGCTGCTTACAGGTTCGTTGATTTTCTGGCTGCTGCAGGACAGTCGTACTGGCAGGTGCTGCCCCTCAGCCCAACCGGCTATGCGGATTCGCCTTACCAGGGCCTGTCAGCGTTCGCGGGCAATCCCATGCTGATAAGCCCGGAGAAGCTGGTGGAGGCCGGCCACCTTTCCGCAGCGGATCTTGAGGATGTGCCGCGCTTTCCCGATGACAGGGTTGACTTCGGACCGGTGATCAGGTACAAGACGGCTTTGCTGGAGCGGGCGTATGCTAATTTTCGCGCCTGCGCGCCGCAGGATCAAAGGCTGGCTTTTGAGAGTTTTTGCCAGGAACAGGCATTCTGGCTCGATGAATTTGCCCTGTTTATGGCGCTCAAGCAGGCGCACGGACTACGTCCCTGGCATGAGTGGGACGAGGAGCTTGTAGTCCGTAAACCGGATGCGCTGCACAGGTGGCGCGAGCGGCTGGCCGGGGAGATCGAGAGCCAGAAGTACCGGCAGTGGCAGTTTTTCGAGCAGTGGTTGTCCCTCAAACGTTATGCCAATGAGCGAGGGATCCTTATCATCGGGGATATCCCCATATTCGTATCTATGGACAGTGTGGATGTCTGGGCCAATACACACCTTTTTCACTTTGATGAGCACCTCCGCCCCACGGTCGTTTCGGGCGTGCCGCCCGACTATTTCAGCGCCACCGGACAACTGTGGGGTCATCCGCTGTACCGCTGGGACGTGATGGCTCGCGATGGATACGCCTGGTGGATCAGCCGCTTCCGCATGGCCTTCACCCAGGCCGACATAGTCCGCATTGACCACTTCCGTGGTTTTTACAACTACTGGGAGGTGCCGGCCGGGGAGACGACGGCCATCAAAGGACGCTGGTTGTATGGTCCAGGTGCCGAACTGTTTAACGCTGTCACTGCAACACTGGGTGAAGTCGCGATCATTGCCGAGGACCTGGGGGACTTCGATGCCGAATCTCGTGCCGGTGTGGATGCCCTCCAAAAGGCGTTCGGTTATCCGGGGATGAAGGTGCTTCAATTTGCCTTCGCCAACGGCCCGGATGATCCCTTCCTGCCTCACAATTTCACCAGTGACTGCGTGGTCTACACAGGCACACACGATAACGACACCATCCTGGGCTGGTACCAGGTCACTTCCACGGAGACAGAGCGTGAGTATGTACGCAAATACCTGGGTCGGGACGGATCGGACATCTCGTGGGACCTGATCCGGCTGGCCTGGGCCTCTGTAGCGCACACAGCCATCACTACCGCCCAGGACCTACTGGGGTTGGGGCACGAGTCGCGGATGAACCTGCCCGGCACTGTCGGTCCGCCCAACTGGTGTTGGCGTCTGCTGCCAGGCACACTTACCGATAAGATCGCTGCGCGGTTGCGCGAGTTAACGACGATATATGGCCGCTGCCCGGGTGAACCGCCAGAAGTCAACTCCAAACGGCCTGACTCAGAGAGAGGCTGAGGTCAAAGCCTTTCGGTGACCACTCAGGCCGATTGAAATCGCCCTCTACAGGCACTTCGCGCCAGGTGTCGGCCTGCGCCGACCAGCGTGTCGGCACAGGCCCCAAAGGGCGACTCGCCTTCTGAACAATACGCCAGAGCCGGGCCTTGAGGGAAATCCGGCTGAAGCCTCTACTCCGGTACCTTTTTGACAAAGTATTGGTAACTGCCTACCCATGCCGACTGAAGTCGCCCACTTTGGGCCGCAGGCCTTCAGTCGGCCTGCGCCGACCGCTGTTTCCGCGTCGGCGCAGGCGCCCGTAAAGAGCGATTTCCAATCGGCACACGGCGGCAGGCAGCCGGGCAGGTAATTACAAGTATTGAGGCTAAGGTGTGAACAGCTCCTGGATCAGCGGTTGAATGGCCTCCCAGCGAGGCAATAATACCGATCCACCCTCAGGCGTGGTCCAGGACCGGGTCATCTCGCGGTCTATCGCACGACACTCGATCTTGTCCACGCCGAGACGGTACAAGGTGATGGCCAGCAGCAGCATGTCGCCATCGCTCATATCGGTATCAACGTACTGGCGCACCGCGTGATAAACCAGAGGGAGCCTGGGCCAGACTGCAGGCTTCAACAGGCGCGAGGCCAGGGCCATAACGACCTCTTGCTGACGCGCGATCCGGTCAAAATCTGACGAACCATGGCGCGTGCGGGCGTAACGCAGGGCGGTTTCCCCGTTCATGTGTTGCAGCCCGGCGGAAATTTCGATCCGCATGGTGCCATAGTCCTCCGTGGGATACGCCTCATCCACAATCGGGGCCTCGACGTTCACATCTATACCGCCCACCGCGTCCACAAGGGCACGGAAGGCCTCGAAATCAACGCGTATGTAGTGGTGCACCGGAACGCCGAAGTTCAGCAGGATGGTCCGAACAGCAAGCGCAGGACCGCCTCCTTCAAACTCGCTCTCGCCCCAGAAATGCGCCGTGTTGATGCGGTTGCTGCCGTAGCCGGGGATCTCTACGTAGAGATCGCGGGGAATGGAGAGCATGGTCACTGCCGGGCCGGGCGGATAGAACGAGGCCAGGATCATCGTGTCGGAGCGGACCACGTATCCTTCCTCCGGCCGGCGATCAAGTCCAAGGATCAGCACGTTAGTGCGGGGCCGGGTGGCGCTCCAGCGCCAGAGGATGTATCCGCCTGCCAGGACTCCCAGCGCCAGAGAGAGAACAAGCGGAACAAGGAGTGAGAACAGGCGAGTTAAACAGGAACTGCGAGTATGACGACGGCGTCTGCCAGGCATAACTCTCCTTAACATCGTTTGTGGTCGGGCCTCAGCGTCGGAGTGGCAGGGGAGCGACAATCTATCAGAGAAAGCCTTACCAGCTCCTCTGCCAGCCTCCCGGCATCGGTGAAAAGTATGGTATGTAACCCGAGTGAAGATGCAGCGTTGACGTTCTCCGGGGCATCATCAATGAAAAGCGCCTCTTCCGGCGCGACTCCCAGCCGCTCCAGTGTGAGCTCAAAGGCTGCGCGATCTGGTTTGGCCACACCCTCATCGCCGGAACAAAACACCACATCAAACAAATCAAGTATACCCCAATCGGCCAGCCACTGGCTGAGTTCCGGCGGAGAGTTTGAGAGAACTGCCAGCCTGTAGCGGCCGTGCAGGCAACGAATGAGTTTTATGACTTCCTCGTCAGGCTTCTCATCGGCGTGGTAACGGCGGCGAAACGCCTCGATTGCCTCTTTGCTGTGCAATCCCAGTGCCGGCCCGATTTCAGCCCAGAACTCTCCGGCGGTTTTGCGCCCGACAAGCGCCTCCTGCCAGGCCGGGCTATCGAACATGATGGAATTGATGGTACCGGCGGGCAGTCCAAGTTCTGCTTCATACTGACTGAACAGAGAGAGCGGCTTCTGCGCCGAGATGACCCGTCCGAAGTCGAAGATGACAGCTTTAATCATCGTCAGTGACAGGAAGCTATGAGTCGCAACTGGTCTGGTTCGTGGGACAGGTTCTCCGATATTTTTGACAGTGGCCCCGGCGTCTCAGGACAGTTAGTGCCTGTCCGAAAAACGCAACCGACGCATCCCTAATCCCTATGCATCGGTATAAGCAGCATAGGGATGCCGCTTGTACGGTTTTTCGGATAGGCTCTTACCGTCGCCCCAGCTTCTCCCTGAAGTAATCAATCGTGTACCGCAGTCCTTCCTCCAGCGATACCCTGGGCTCCCAGCCAAGTACGCGCTTTGCCCTGGTGAGATCGGGACAGCGGACTTTGGGATCGTCAGCGGTGCGAGCGTCACTGGGAGTGACGAATTTTATGGGGGAGTTGCTGCCGGTCAGTTGGAGCACCTTGTGGGCCAGCTCCAACACCGTGATCTCAGTCTGGCTACCCAGGTTGACCGGGTAGACCTCGTCGGAGTGGAGCAGGCGTATCATTCCCTCCACCAGGTCGGATATGTAACAGAAGGCCCGGGTACGCAAACCGCTGTCGTAGACGGTCAGTGGCTCACCCCGTAACGCCTGACATATGAAGTTCGGCACCACGCGCCCGTCGTCCATGCGCATGCGCGGGCCATAGGTGTTGAATATGCGCACGATGCGCGTGTCCACACCATGATAGCGGTGGTAGGCCATGGTCAGCGCCTCTGCGAAGCGCTTGCTTTCGTCGTACACTCCGCGCGGGCCTACCGGGTTGACGTTGCCCCAATAGTCCTCAGATTGCGGGTGCACCAGTGGATCGCCGTAGACCTCAGATGTCGAGGCCAGCATGTAACGCGCCCCCTTGGCCAACGCCAGTCCAAGCGTCTTGTGCGTGCCCAGCGCACCGACTTTGAGCGTCTGGATCGGGTAGTTCAGATAGTCCACCGGACTGGGCAGGCTGGCCAGGTGCAATACTGCATCCAGATGCCCCTCGATAAATATGTAATTGGTCACGTCGTGCTTGATAAACAGGAAACGTTCGTGGCCGGCCAGATGGGCGATGTTGTCTATGCTGCCGGTGCTCAAATTGTCCATCGCGATGACGTGGTGACCATCAGCCAGCAGCCGGTCGCACAGATGTGAGCCGATGAATCCGGCGCCACCAGTAATCAGAATACGCATCTCTTCCACCTCATCTCAGAGATCGCAAGAATCTGTACGGATTATACCGCACAGCCAGGTATTTGTCAGCCACAGGGTGCAGGGACTGTTTTTCAGGGGGATTGGCCATGCTCCTGATGCAGGCTGAGCGTGGTGAGCACTATGGCATCTCTGCCGTCTGAAGCTCTCAGACGCGCACCTCCAGGCTCGTACAATCCGACCACAACGCTGTACTCACCCGCGGGCAACCCCGCCACATCCAGTCGGTGCTCGTCCAACACGTACTCGCTCGCAACCCATCCTGTCGTCGGCCTCCGCCAGCCCCCAGGCACACCATCCGATTGCCTCACCAGCTGCCCCTCACCATCCACCAGGTGCACAAACACGTGGTACGACTTCTCGCCTGTCCCCTCCGCCCGCCACTCCAGACGCACCAC
>DAOTYA010000035.1:0-3212 GCA_034435075.1 Anaerolineae bacterium | reverse complement strand
AGGTGCCATCTATTCAGCCTGCCCGTGCTGTGCCGGGCGGACCACAGTCCGCCCGGACCAGACTTTGCAGACACTGGCTACACTGAGACACCCCCAGCTGGCTCAGGTGCCATCTGCTCCGCCGGACTGTGGTCCGGCGGGCGCAGGCTGAATAAGAGCCTATCCGAAAAACCGTACAAGCGGCATCCCTATGCCGCTTATACCGACGCATGGGGATGCGTCGGTTACGTTTTTCGGATAGGCACTAAATACGTTTAACCTTTGCTGGACGCTGCCCGATTGAAATCGGCCTGTTCAGGCGCTTCGCGCCGGGCGTCGGCCTGCGCCGACACGCCGGTCAGTGCAGGCCGACCATTGGCCGCGGTAGCAGCGCTTGCCGCGATTTCCTCCACTCAGTGCCAGGCAGCCGATTTTTTGAGGTAGCCCGAAGTGTAAACCGGCTTCACGGAGAAAACGAACCATCCCGCATTGGCTATTCAAAAATTGCCTGCCCGTCGCGTATTGTCAGGTGTGCCCGCCGGCAGGCCCAACACATGTAAGCCACACTGACGAAGTAACAGGCCGGTAAACGGTGGAGCGCGCCGATCTTGACACCCAGTACCGTCGTTTGACCGCCAAAGCCCATCGGTCCGATGCCCAGCTCGTTGCTTTCGCGCAGCAGCCGTTCCTCCAGGGCTGCCAGCTCAGGCTGCGGATTCAGGTCGTCCAGCCGACGCAGCAACTGGGTTTTGGCGTGCACGTAACCGCTGCTCCGATCGCCGCCGATGGCGACCCCCAGTATCCCCGGCGCACATCCCTGCCCCTGTGCCTTGTAGACTGCCTCCAGCACCACCCTGCGTACCCCCTCCAGGTCACGACCGGCATTTAGCGGGGCGTATGGGAGTTTGTACTGGGTACTGACATTCTCACTCCCTCCGCCCTTCAGCAACAGGGAGATTTTGAGGAAGTTTTCCTCCCATTCTTCAAAGTGGAAAACCGGAAAACCGGCGCCCAGGTTATTGCCGCTGTTATGGCCGCTTAAGGGGTCTACCGCATTGGGCCTGAGAAATGACCGGTTGGTCGCCTCGGCAACCGCCTCTTCAATCTGAGCACGCAACACGCGTGTACTTGTTCCCGCAGGATGGGAGATGTGGAAGATGGGAGTGCCTGTGTCCTGACATATGGGTCGCGACTGAGCCCGCGAGAGTGCCACGTTCTCCAGGATCGCGTCCAACGCTCCTCCTGCCGACGACTCCCCCTCCCGCTCTCGAGCTGCCCGCAGCGCTATCTCGACATCTTCCGGCAGGACGGTGGAAGCCCTACGGATGAGTTCAACGACTGATGCGGTTATGTCCATATAGCTTGCCTCTACAATAATCACTCTCGGAAACGGCAGGGAGAGCATGGTCAAACATTGTCCCCTCCTCTGTCCCCGTCAGGTGTCGGTTGCCTGTGATAAACTGTAGCCGTCCCTTACGGCCGGGCACTATTATCCAGCCCCCTATTCTAAACCTGGGGAGCGGCCCTTTAACTGTCACCGCCATACATCCCAGTTGCTTCCAGACAGGGAGGAAGGTGCTGTAAGGAAAACGTTTGGTGTGGCCATCATAAGCATCAATCAGATATACCCCCTCTCCGTCGTAGCCAACGAGGATGAAGGTGTGCTCCCATTTCACCACGACCGAGGTCTTGCCGTCGGACGAAAGCCATCTCTTGACGCCGGAACGTCGCATATCGTAGGTGGCCCATACGATAACCGGACGTCCGGCGGCGATCTCGGCTTTCAGCTCATCGAGACTCCAGCCGAAATGCGGTCGGGCGTCCAGTCCGAAACTGCGCAGAGCAGCAGCGATCGGGCCGGCATAGACGCCGTAGCCGCGGGGCGGCATCGTACCTGCCGGCATGTCCATATTACCCACAAAGCCACAGTAGGGATTATCCGATGCGGGGAGGCGGCTGAAAAAGTCACTCTCGGTGAAGGCTACCCCCCAGAAAGCAGCCAGGTCAGTAGCAGAGCGTGACTCACAACTCAGATTACGCTCCTGCGGATGGCCCACAACGCCATCGAGGAAAGCCGAGGGCGGCAGGCTCTGGGCATGGACAGGAGATAGCAGGGGCACAGGCAGGCCAGATATTACAGCGGTAAGTACCGCCAGGCTCATCAGGAGTGGAGAGATGCTCCTGGTGTGGGACCCTGTCCAAAGGCAGCAGCGACGGTAAATCATACTATAACGCTTCCAGCGCTCCAGCGATCACCTGCGCTTCTGCGACAGCACGGGGGGCGGCATCGAAGACACCCCGTCCGTGCAGGTCGGCCTCGGTCAGCTCTGGGTTGGCGGAGAGGTAGCCCAATACGGGTACCGGGCTGTGGGTTTGAATGAAAGTGCGGTCGGTCTCATCGCGCACCTTGTTGCCTACAGCGTAGACACGCGTGATGCCGATCTCGGCGGCCAGCTGGCGCACACGCTCTGCTGTGCCGATACTGCGCTGCCCTGGCTCAACGACCACGATGAACGCGTCCACTGCCTGCGCCGTGGCGCGGCCCAGGTGCTCAACGCCGGCCTCCATATCGAGGATCAGCATCTCGTCGCGGTAAAGGAGCAGGTGGGTGACCAGTGCCTTGAGGAGCGCGCTTTCGGGGCAGATACAACCGGCACCGCCACCCCGGACGGTGCCCAAGCGCAGGAAGCGGATACCCCGGTGGAGCGTACTGAAACGCTCGGGGATATCGTCCACGCGTGGGTTGAGGGTGAAAAACCCACCGACGGTGCCAGGACGTGCCCCTGTGCGCTCATAAATCAGATCGTTCATCTCGGCGATAGGGGTTACCCCGGCAGCCACCTCTGGCGGCAGGCCTAAAGCTTCGGCCAGACCGCCAGCAGGGTCTGCGTCTATGGCGATAACCTTGCGCCCCTGCCCGGCGTAAATGTGCGCCAGCAGTGCGGCAAGCGTGGTCTTGCCCACGCCGCCCTTGCCACTGATTGCGAGTTTGTTCAATGATGCCATGGTCTTTACTCCAGCGGAACTACATGCGTGACATCTGTCATCCCATAGAGCCAATTATACCCCGATAACCCAGATCGTCCAATACCGACCCACGCGAGGGGTGCCCCTCATATTTTTGCATCCGCTGGCTCGGGCCGGTCTTCAGACCACGCCCGACGCCGCACGACCGGCCACAATGTAGGGCAACTGCTCGCAGTTGCCCTACAACTGACGTCGCCACGGCCAGC
>DAOTYA010000034.1:0-3918 GCA_034435075.1 Anaerolineae bacterium | reverse complement strand
CAGCGCCCCAACAGGCCGATTTCAATCGGGCGGCATCCGGCGCCTGACTCAGAGTGTCAACCCATTATGAACATCCCGGATTCAATCCCAGGTAAATAAGGGCGATTACACCCATTTTAATCGGCCTGTTCACTCCGTGCAGGTAAGGGTAACGGTATAGAGTTGTTGCTCAGGCTTAAGCTCGCACTCGGAGATTGGCCTGTCGGCAGGGCATCTGGCCTCCCCGGCTGGGATCCACATGGCTATCAGCAGGCATAACTGATCACCGTTGATCATCCCGGTGCCGGTACCTGTCGGGCCATCGGCGGCGTACATCACATCCTCGCTCCATCCCCTGGCGCCTAAAACTGCCTTAAGTTTCTGCATGACCTCATCCGGACTCTCAAAGTCAACACCTGTGCCGGTGATCGTTGCCTGGCAGGCACTGCCCGACTTTCCTGTAATGGGGTCCTGGAAAGGTACCCCGGCAGTCACTGTGGCCTGGCGGCCAAGCGCTTCCTCCGCGATGGTGCGCACCTCCTGGCAACTGGCCGGCTCTACGGTCGGTGACTCTCTCTTTGTCGGAGCACATTCACCGCGGAAAAATGCCCACTCCTCGCACTCAGAGCCGTCTGCGAACCTGCAATAACCAACCTCTCCGCCTGCCTCAGTACGGATTTCGATTGTCCCTCCGTGCTCCTCGCAGTAGACAGAGGCCGGGTTGGCCATATCGGCCTTGGGAGCGGGGACGGTCGTAATCTGACCAGGGCCGCTGCAGGCAACCAATAGCAGGATGACGTATACAAGCGATGTGGAGAACGGAATCGAGAATTTCATGCTATCACCTCCCCAAGATTCAGATGGACACAGCAACACTGCGCTCCTGCTGTAGAGCCTGCGCCGGCCAGGATATGTGTGTCCAGGCAGTCAACCGGTGATAGGCCGCTTCCCGGGCATGCCCGGCCGGCGGGGATATTTGTCCGGTGTGGCGGCCACTTTATCTATGATGACCAGGTAGCGTGTCTCGGCCAGCCCGCGCAGTTCCACCGGCACGAGCTGGCGCACCTCACCCCCAAGTGTGGCGATGGCCCTGGTGGCCCCGTGGACTTCGGCGGCAGCCTCCTCACCTTTTTGTGCCACCGCTTTCCCCCCTATCCGCACAAGCGGCAGGAGATACTCTACCAGCGTGGGCATCTCGGCCACTGCGCGAGCCAGCGCGTAGTCATAGCGCTCCCGATGATCTGGCTCATGTCCCAGCTCCTCCGCACGCTTGTGGATCACTCTGACTTCCTTCAGCGCCAGAGTGGCAACAAGGTGTTCCAGGAACTGGACTTTTTTGTAGGTCGCTTCCAGCAGGGTGAGGCGCATCCCGGGGCAGACGATTTTGAGCGGCAGACCTGGGAAGCCTGCACCGGTGCCCACGTCAATCACCCGGGCGCCGGCCTCCAATGCTCCCCGGTTCAGCGCTTTGAGGCACGAAAGCGAGTCCAGGAAATGGCGTACCAGTACCCCCTCACGGTCTGTGATCGCGGTCAGGTTGAAGCGTTGATTCCATTCCATCAGCTCCTGATAGAATTTCTCAAAAAGAGCCAGATGTTGCCTTGTAAGCGCAATGTTCAGTTCACGAGTACCCAGGAGCAGTGATTCCATCAAGAATCAGAGAATATGGCCTTATCCCCGCAATGTATGGTCAGCCAGGGGACACCGTCAGCCAGTGCCAACATCTTTCTCCAGGATCAACACCGGTATTTTGACCCATTTACCCTCTCTGGGACTTACCCTGATCCGCAGGCCGGCTGAGGTCGCCAGCCGCTCGTAGAGCGTGAGCACGCGGTCCGTTGCCAGGCTTCCCGTCTCGCCGAAGATAAGCCGCAGTGCCAGTCGCAGCAGCGAGCTTTTGAACCCGCAGCACAACCCCACGATAACGAACCGTCCCCCGGTGTCTTCGGCAGGGCCTGGCGAGCGTAGCAAGCGAGCCACCTCCTCCGTAGTGGCCGGGTCAAGGATGTATCTGGCCGGGAACGTTGATACAATCGTGTCGAAGCACCCGCTGGCGAACGGCATGGCCTGAGCCAGCGCACGCACGCGGGGCAGGTTGATGCCCCGCCTGGCCAGTTTGGACGCTGTAACTTTGTGCATTGCTGCCGAGCGTTCCAACCCGTATATCTCCAGCCCACGGCTTACTGCTTCCGCCAGTAGCTCACCGGTGCCGAAACCTATCTCGAGAACCCGGCGGCCGGTCACATACTCAAGCGCAGTCCGCCTCCATGCTGCCCAATGTCCCAGGCTGACCAGCCAGCTTACCAGGTCATATGCCCAGGCAAGCTCGTTATACAGCCGCTCTGTCGCCCAGAGGTAGAGCCTGGCCATCAGGTTGGGGCGGTATGGGATGGTATTTCCCACGGCAAAGCCTTTATTTCAACTTCTCCTCCCCTCCAAACTCGCGGTAAGGGGTCAACTCTTCCAGTATCTCCTCATCCTCTGGTGTCAGGATTCCCTCCACCAGGCGGGCCAATAAGGCGCCCACCCCTGGCCCAAGCATATATCCCTGTCCGCACATGCCAACAGCCACGATATATCCCTCCACTTCGCGCAGGCGCCCCACGATAGGGGAGCCATCGGGAGTCATCGGGTAGAGGCCGCGCCACGTACGACGCACCTTGATGTTAGCCAGCTTGGGCATCAGCTCCACCATGCGTCGGGCGATCATGGGCAGGAAGACCGAGGTTTCTCGCCGGTCGGTGCCGACAATGGGCGGTTCCGGGGTGATGCAGAAGACGATAGGGCCGGGTTTGTGCTGGTAGAAGTAGTAATTCTTGGAACCTTCAGCCGGCCGGATGTCCACCACCATCGGCTCCAGAAACCGGCTTACCGGCTCGGTGATGCCGGCCTCGTGACTGTCTGGCACCACCGGCAGGTCCACACCAACCATCTGGGCGACCGGGCGTGCCCAGGGGCCGGCAGCGTTGATCACCGTCTCGGTGGCGTAACCGCCCTGATCGGTGCGCACGCCCACCACCTTCCCCCGCCGGCGGATGATGCCGGTCACCCGCTCACGGAAGCGGAATTCCGCCCCGCGCTCGCGCGCGCGCATATAGAAGGCGTGAGCGGTAAGCAACGGCGAGGCCGAACCGTCCCCGGGCGAATAAGTGCCACCGATCAGTCCCTGCCGGTTGAGGTCGGGAATCACTTCCAGAAGCCCCTCCCGATCCAGCCAGTGGATGTTCAGCCCATAAGAATGCTGTACCTTTAGCAGCTCTTTCAAAACACGCTCCTCGCGCTCCCTGTAAGCCACGAAGGAATATCCCCCCTGGTACCACTCGATGTTGTCGCCGTACACCTCCTGCCAGGTGGAGAAGATTTCGATGGACTTGAGACAGAGACGAATTTTGGCGGGAGTAGAATGAGTGGCACGGATGCCGCCAATCGCGGCTTTGTTTGAACCCTGGCCGGGACTGGCAAACTGATCAATGACCAGCGGCTTCAACCCGGCATTGGCCAGGAAAAAGGCCGCCGGTAACCCCACGCTTCCCGCGCCAATGATGATCGCGTCGTAGACCTTTGTTGTCATTGCGCTCCTTTCACCGGATTTATCCCGGTCGCAAGAGCAGTACGCTCTGGCATCTGACACAGGGTAGAGGGAGGCGCACCGGACCCGGTGACTGCAATAGTTACCACAGAATCACCCTTTTGACAAGCGCGGGCAGAATCTTGACAAACCGGTTGGTTCGTGCTATAGTTGGCAACGGTTGACCTCGCAGGCCCAGGCCTGACAAATAACACCCGGAAATCGAGCCTGCGGGTAATTACCTGCCCGGCTGCCCTCCGCCGTGTGCCGATTGGAAATCGAGCTTATACGGGCGCCTGCGGCGCCGGGCGTCGGCCTGCGCCGATGCGGAAACAGCGGTCGGCGCAGGCCGACCGAAGGCCTGCGGCCCA
>DAOTYA010000033.1:0-22662 GCA_034435075.1 Anaerolineae bacterium | reverse complement strand
TGGTGAAGTAAGTCCCATCGGCAAACGCGTAGAGGTAGCGCGACTGCAAGGGGCGGTTCTTCCACGCCTCATATTCCTCCTCCAGGGTATGGAAGACACGCGAGACGGTCGAGGGGCTGGGTTTGCTCCCGGTCATCGCCTCGAGCACTTCGCCCACCCGCGCCGTGCTCACCCCCTGGATGAACATCTGGCAGATTGCCTCGTCGAGTTGCGCCTGCCGTCGCTGGTACTGCTCAAAGAGCCGCGTTTGGAATCCCTTGCGCGTGCGCGGCACGGGGAGGTCTGTGCTCACGCCCACACTCGTGCCTAACGTACGGGTGTAGTACCCGTTCCGGTAATCACGCCGCTCGACCGTACGCTGGTAGGGCGCGGCTTTCACCACTGCCTCTACTTCCTCCTCCAGAATGGCGATCAGGGTGTAGCGAATCGCTTCCCGCATCTTCTCCTGGAGCAGTGCCTGGAAGTCTACGCTCACACTCTCCTTGGTCTGTTCGAGAAGCCTGGGATTGAGCATCTTTCACCTCCATCTTTGGATTTCCTGCCATCATACCAATCCCTGCGATTTTACACAACTTTCAGTATATCACCCTTCATCCTGCCCATGCTGTGGATTTTCTATACCTCGTTTCGCACGCAGGCTTCAATCTTTACCGGCGCGGTGATCTCTCCTCTGAAGGAGTACACTCTCGAGAACTTTGCCACTGTTCTTTTGGTGACGGACTTTCTTACGTACTTTCGCAATTCGCTACAGATAGCCGTTATCGTCACCTTGCTCTCGCTCTTTTGCTCTATCATTGCGGCTTATGGCCTGAGCCGGTTTGACATCAAGTACAGGAATGCCTTGATCGTGGGCATATTCTCCACACAAATGTTCCCCCAGGTTCTCCTTATCATTCCTATGTTTTTGATCCTCTTCTCCTTGAACCTCATTGACAAGATCCTCGGGGTTGTCCTGGCCCAGATGATACTGGTGCTCCCCTTTCAGGTCTGGATGCTGAAAGGCTACTTTGACAACCTGCCCATCGAACTCGACGAGGCTGCCAGGATAGATGGGTGCAGTATTCCCCGGCGTTTGATCTCTGTGATCTTGCCTGTTGCTTTGCCAGGCATTATGGTGGCAGCCTTTTATTCGTTTGTGGTCTCCTGGGGAGATTACCTGATCGTTTCCATTGTTACCCAGACCCAAAGGACTGCCACCCTCACCCTGGTTACCCAAAGGCTTGGCGCCTCTCTCCTCGTCCGCTGGGGTCAGGTAGCCGCTGCCTGTACTCTGACGATCATCCCCACAATCATCCTCTTCTCCTTTGTGCAGAACCGGCTGGTCGAGGGCCTGACGGCCGGCGCGGTCAGTGGAGAGTGAAGGTCCTCCCATGCGAAGGGGGCAGTAATGCCGTGTCCCCAGGCATCAGGCAGTGCTCTGTCCCTGCTACTTCTGCCAGGGCCTGTGGCTGACGCTGGCTTGTGTTGGCCAGGGTTCAGGCACAAAGAGACAGGTCCGTTCCGTGAGTTGCCCCTGCTGTTGGCCCCGCAGGCGTCCAAAGGATGCCGTTTCCCGATGACGCTATGACACAGCCCAGGCCGTACCACATCCTGAGCGGTGTCTGATGCGGGGGCAGCATGCACCCAGGCTCTGAAAATCTGGCGGGCCACTCATTTGACCTGTCGGTTGCCCTTTCGCTCCCGTTCGGCTGCTTCATGAACACTTTTGCGTCCGGCGGCTGTGGCTTGACAGGGCTTACGATTTCGCTATACTATGGGTGAGCTTATCGGGTAGAATTGGAGCACGTCCTGTGCATTTACAAATGAAAGGAGGTAGGCTGTGGAAAAGCCGTGGCTCAAGTTCTATGAACCCCATGTCCCGGAGCACATTGATTATCCCCGCATCACTATGCCCGCCGCTCTTGAGGAGACTGCTCGCAAGTACCCCGACCGCACCGCGCTCATCTTCAAGGACGCCAGGATTACCTTCCGTGAGTACAACGAAACTGTGGACCGTCTGGCTGCTGCTCTGCAGGGATTGGGTGTCAATAAAGGAGACCGCGTAGCTGTTCACCTGCCCAACTGTCCCCAATTCCCATTCTCTTACTACGCTATCCTGCGTATTGGCGGTATTGTGGTCCCCTGCAATCCCCTTTATACTGCTCGTGAGATGCGCTATCAGCTCAATGATTCCGGAGCGGAGATCATCATTACGCTCAGCGCTATGTATCCTTTGATCAGGCAGATCCGCCAGGAGACTCAGCTCCGGCACGTGATTGTCGCTCAGATTAAGACCTATTTTCCCCCGCTGCTGCGCCTGCTGTTCACTTTGTTGATGGAGAAGAAAAAGGGGCACAGGGTGGACATCTCCGGTGATCCTAACACATACTGGTTTCACGATGTGCTTGCCAGAGCACCGGCTAAGCCCACTCCGGTAGAGCTTGACTGGGAGGATACCGCCGTGTTGATGTATACCGGTGGCACCACTGGGGTCTCTAAGGGCGCTCAGTTGACTCACAAAAACATCCTGGTTAATGCCTATCAGTGCAAAGTCTGGATGAATGCTCAAGACGCCCAGGAAATCTGCCTGACCACCCTGCCGCTTTACCACAGCTATGCGATGACCACCTGTATGAATCTGGGGACGCTTACTGGCACCACCCTGCTCCTCGTACCGGACCCGCGCGACATAGAGGATGTACTGAAGACTATTACCAGGCACAAACCCACGCTTTACCCCGGGGTGCCGGCGATGTACGTTGCCATCAATAACTACCCCGAGCTGCACAAGTATGATCTCAGCTCTATCAAAGCCTGCATCAGCGGCGCCGCGGGGTTGCCGGTGGAGGTGCAGCAACGGTTTCAGGAGCTTACCGGCGCGCGGCTGGTAGAGGGCTATGGGCTGAGCGAGGCCTCACCGGTGACCCATGCCAATCCCATCTTCGGCGAGAATCGCATAGGTACCATAGGACTCCCCTGGCCCGATACCGAGGTCAAGATCGTTGATGTGGATACTGGTACAAAGACGTTGGGACCGGGCGAAATTGGCGAGCTTTGTGTGCGTGGCCCTCAGGTCATGAAGGGCTACTGGCAGATGCCTACCGAGACAGCCAACACTCTGCGTGACCATGGGGATGGTGGCCCTCCCTGGCTGCATACCGGTGACATTGCCTCAATGGATGAAGACGGTTATTTCAGGATTGTGGACCGCAAAAAGGATATGATCCTGGGGGCGGGCGGCTTCAACATCTATCCTCGTGAGATTGAGGAAGTGCTTTATGAACATCCTAAAGTGAAGGAAGCTGCCGCTGTCGGCGTCCCGTCCGGTGAGAAGGGCGAGCGGGTCAAAGTCTTCGTTGTGCTTAAAGATGGAGAGACGGCGACCGAGGAGGAGATCATTGAATTCTGCAAGCAGAACCTCGCCCCCTACAAAGTTCCTAAGTTTGTCGAGTTTCGCAAGGAACTTCCCAAAACTACGGTGGGCAAAATCCTGAGACGTGTGCTCCTTGAGGAGGAAAAGCAAAGGCTCGCCGCCGGCCAGTAAGTGTGGGAAAGTAAAAATGTGTCGCACGAGCTTTGCAGAAGCTGCCCGGGCTGAATGAAGGATAATTCCATGGGTGTGTGCTTTCACACAGATACGTCCTGCCAGGCCGGCCGATGCCGCCAGGATAGCTGTGCTATGTGATCAACTGGGCTACCCTGCATCGGCAGAGGCTGTGCGCGGACGGATAACCGAAATAAGCCGAGATGAGCACCATGCCATCTGCGTGGCGGGAACGGGCGGATGTGTGATCGGCTGGGTTCATGTCTATCTGTGCCTGTTGCTCGAGGTGGACCTGCAGGCCGAAATCAGCGGGCTGGTGGTGGACGAGAGCTGGCGCAGCCGCGGAGTGGGGCGGCTGGTGCTTGATCGGGCCGGGCAATGGGCGCGCGAGCACGGCGTCTGTAAACTCAATGTGCGCTCGAATACCGTGCGCGAGCGGGCGCCTGCCTTTTATGAACGGGCGGGCTGTGTCTGTTTTAAGACCTCCCGGGTGTTCCCCAAAACGCTGAAACAGGTAGATTTATGTAACCATTCAGGCCGATTGAAATCTTCCTCCCTGGGCACTGTGCCGGTTGTGGCGACCCGCCGGGTCGCTCCTATGCCGACACTCGCAGGTAGCACGTAATGTGGCTGCTCACCCGGGCGTGGTCTGGAGACCGGCCCGAGCCGGGGAAGACCAATCGTGCCCGCTCACCCTTTCGCGGGTAGTGGTAGAGTGCTGGCTGCAGGAGGCGGAAATGAACACAGTTGAGCTGACCCTGTATGCGCTCACCAATGCTTTCGATATTCTGGAACAGGTCGTGGCTGATCTGACGCAGGAGCAGGCGGACTGGACACCACCTGGCATTACCAATCCCATCGGCGCGACCTGCTGGCATGCTGTCTCGGGCGCGGATGAGGTAGTACATAGGTGGCTCAAAGGGGAGACCCCACTTCGTCAGAAGGATGGCTGGCAGGAAAGGGTGCTGACCGTCTCAGCGCCTGAGCCAGCGCATGGTGGGGACTACCTGGCATATATGCGGGCCATACGTGTAGATGTTGATGCTCTTCGCAAGTACACCCGGGCTGTCTCCGAAGCTCTCAAAAGCTGGCTGGCATCGCTCACGCCAGAAGACCTTGAGCGTGAAGTGGAGACGCCCATTGGTAAACGCAATCTCGCTCAAGTCCTGGAGACATTCGTTATATGGCACATCAATGCCCACTGTGGCGAGATTTCGGCGCTCAAGGGCTGTCAGGGCTTTAAGGGGTATCCATTCTAAGGCCTGTCTTATTTGGGTTGCCGACTGACTGGGGCATATTGCACCATTTGCCTCGGGCTGCGACCGGTCTCCGACCGGGCCTGGCCGGAGACGGCATCCACCGAGTTCGGACGCGGTCTGGAGAACGGCCTGAGCCTGAGGAGACACAAATATTGTAGGACAACTGCTCGCAGTTGTCCTACGTTGCGGCCGGTCGGCGACGTCGGGCGTGGCCTGGAGAGCGGCCCGAGCCGGGGGATGCAAAAGAATGACGGACACCCCCCGACGTGCCATGCTATTTGCCTTTTTTTGTCATTTGTTGTACACTTAATTAACAATAGCAGGGGCGGTTGCTTAGTTTCTGTGCCCGTACTCTTTTTTCAAGCCCACGGCCAATATCGGTGTTGCGACCTGCTGTTGCCGCATTTGATGGCGATGTGATTTACTTAGTGCCTATCCGAAAAACGTAACCGACGCATCCCTATGCGTCGGTATAAGCGGCATAGGGATGCCGCCTGTACGGTTTTTCGGATAGGCTCTTAGTGACTTCCAGTCGCATTGTGTGAGCCATAGGAGACCGGGGGTCGCTACGGCCCCGTATGGAGCACTTGTGTGCAAGTGCTATTGACTCAGAGCGGATTAGAGCTGAGCGAAACGACAGACGGGTGCTTTTGTTGCAATATATGGAGCACTTTATGAGTGAAGAGGGAAAGCGAAAAGCACTGAGTTCGGCTTTGGCTACCCTTACCAAGCGGTTCGGTGAGGGGACCATAATGCGTCTTGGAGAAGCCTCCCATCTGCAGGTTGAGGTGATCCCCACCGGCAGTCTCGCCCTTGACCTGGCGCTTGGTGTTGGTGGTGTTCCTCGTGGGCGTGTTACCGAAATCTACGGTCCCGAGGGTGCCGGCAAAACCACGCTGGCTCAGCACATAGTCGCTGAGGCGCAGAAGCGTGGTGGTGTCGCCGCTTACATTGATATGGAGCACGCACTTGACCCGGCTTATGCCGCCAGGTGCGGCGTGGACGTGGATAACCTGCTCATCTCGCAGCCCGATACCGGCGAACAGGCACTGGAGATCGCCGAAACACTCATCCGCTCCGGGGCGGTGGATGTGGTGGTGATAGATTCGGTAGCAGCGCTGGTGCCACGGGCAGAGATTGAGGGTGAGATGGGAGATACCCACCCCGGGCTGCAGGCGCGTCTGATGAGTCAGGCTTTACGCAAGCTGAGTGGCGCAGTGAAGCAATCGAACACCGCTTTGATCTTCACCAACCAGTTGCGCGAAAAGATCGGAGTGGTGTTCGGTAACCCGGAGACGACCACGGGAGGACGCGCATTGAAGTTCTACGCCTCGGTGCGGCTTGATGTGCGGCGTCTCAATGCGATTAAGGAAAAGGGAGCCGTCGTAGGGAATCGGACACGCGTGCGGGTTACAAAGAACAAGGTAGCCCCTCCATTCCGGGTAGCCGAGTTTGACATAATGTATAATGAGGGCATCAGCCGGGCAGGGGACCTGCTCGATATGGCAGTGGGGCTGGGGGTGATCGAAAAGCGCGGCTCCTACTATTATTACCAGGGCGAGGCAATAGCCCAGGGCCGCGAAAATGCCAAACAGTTCTTGCGCGATCATCCCGCCGTTGCTGACAATATTGAGGCAATCATCCGGGAGAAAATGGTGCGGGGAGAGGTCGTCGTGCCCACTGCTGTCCCAGATATTGAAGAGGTGGCGGACTACTGATTCAAAAATTGAAGCCACGGCTTGATCTTGACACCCGAGCGTTCCAGCTCAGGGTGTTTATAGAGTAGTGCCAGAGCATAAGCTGCGCTGTGTATAAGGGAAACGGTTTGTCCTTCTCCATGGGTTTGCAAACACATCCTTTGCTATGGATGCCGAGACCGGGGTGTATGAGGATGTGTTGTGATCCATTCTCCGGGACAGCTCATTGTGACCTTTTGAGCCTGGCCGGAGCATAACATAGGGTTGTTTATCTCCCAGCGAGATGGTATGCCAGGTAATCGTGTCCAGGTTCGATAGGGTGGGGTATTTATCGGAACTGTGTGAGTGTTCTGACAATCAGGTCGCGATGCCTGGCGTTTGATAGAGAAGGTCAAGCCCTACTATCAGGCAGGGCAGATGGGCATCTGGTGACGTCCGCCGACATGGTCAGGCGGGTGGTTAAGGGCCGTGGCTTCCCGAGCACGGCCCTTTTTGCGTTATGGGTGGGAAGATTACCGCGCTACGTTTCCAAAAACGAAATAAGGAGCGTGTCAATGTCTATATAGACGGCCACTTCGCCTTCGGGCTGGCAGCCATCGAAGCGGCACGGCTGCATGTAGGCCAGTCTTTAAGCGATGAAGAGATCGCGTCCTTACGAGAGCGCGATGAGGTCGAGCGAGGCTATGAGCAGGCGCTCAACTTTCTGTCCTATCGCCCGCGCAGCGAGGCCGAGGTGCGTCGTAACCTGCACGGTAAAGAGCTGGATGATGAGGTCATTGAGGCAGTGATAGAGCGCCTGACACGGGCCGGTTTGTTGAACGATCGGGAGTTTGCTTCCTACTGGGTGGAGAATCGGCTGCAGTTTAATCCACGGGGCAGGCAGGCGTTGTACCACGAGCTGCGAGAGAAAGGGGTGCCTGCACCTGTTATTGCCGAGCTGCTTGAGCATATGGATGAGGAAGCCGTAGCGCGTCAGGCAGTGGAAGCTGTTTTGCGAAAATCAGGTCCTCTCCCATCCCGCGAGCTCCGGCGTAAGCTGGAAGCGTACCTGAGACGCCGTGGGTTTTCATATTCAGTGATTCAGTCTGTGGTACAGGAGATGCTCTGCAACTCTGGCCGGCAGAGTGGGAGCGCGGCTGCCCATACGACAACGCGGAATGTCCAGAAAGATTTCAATTTTATTCAACGTGAATCCGATGATGAGGTGGAATAAGTGATGAGCAGTTGGGTTACGTGCATTGTGATCGGCGGTTTCAGCCTGGTAGTCGGGCTGGCGCTGGGCCTGACGATCCGCCGTTACGTTGTTTATAAAAAGATCAGGCAACAGGAGCTACAGGCCAGAGAACAACTGGAACAGGCGGAGAAGAAGGCCCGTGAGATAGTCTTAACGGCTAAGGATGAGGCGCTTAAGTTGCGCAACGCGGCTGAACAGGAGTTGGAGCGGCGTCGCGTGGCGCTGCGGAGGGAGGAGGAGCGCCTGCAACAACGGCGCGAAAAGCTCGATCAGCAGCAGGAACGCCTTGAGCAGCGTGAACAATCTCTGAACAAACGGCAGAGCGCGCTGGATAAACTGCGCAACCAGATCGAGCGATTGCAGCAGGAACAGGTGGCAGCGTTAGAGCGAGTGGCCGGGCTGAGCCGCGAGGAAGCCAAACAGGAGTTGCTGAAACTGGTTGAAGAGGAAGCGCGTCAGGATATGGCCCGGGTGATTCGTCAGGTTGAGGCCGAGGCCAGGGAGGAGGCCGAGGCACGCGCTCGCAAGATCATCACCTATGCCATCCAGCGCATGGCCGGTGAACAGGTGGCCGAGCTAACCGTCTCGACCGTCTCCTTGACTTCTGATGAAATGAAGGGGCATATCATAGGTCGGGGGGGGCGTAATATTCGCGCCTTTGAGCAGGCGGCAGGTGTGGATGTGGTTGTGGACGACACGCCCGAGGTCATTACTATCTCCTGCTTCGATCCCGTGAGGCGCGAGGTCGCTCGCCGGGCGATGGAACGGTTGATTATGGATGGGCGTATCCATCCTGCACGCATCGAGAAGGTGCTCTCCGAGAGCCGCAAGGAGGTCGAAAGGATCATCCGCGAGGAGGGTGAACGGGCAGCATACGAAGCCGGGGTGCCTGGCCTTCACCCTGAATTGCTCAAGTTGCTCGGGCGGCTCAAGTTCCGCACCAGCTATGGGCAGAATCAGCATGCCCATGCTATCGAGACAGCCAAGCTGGCGGCGATGATCGCTGAGGAGCTTGGCGCCAATGTCGCGGTGGCGCGCGCGGCTGGCCTCCTCCACGACATTGGCAAGGCAGTGGACTTTGAGACTGAGGGGACACATGCCAGGATCGGAGCCGAGTTGTGTCGGCGCTATGGCATCCCGGAGGAGGTGGTCACCTGCATCGAGTCCCATCACCACGAGACGGAACAGGACTCCCTCGAAGCGATCATCGTTGAAGCCGCTGACGCCATTTCCGGAGCCAGGCCTGGGGCACGGCGCGAAAGCCTGGAAATGTACATCAAACGTATCCACGCCCTGGAAGAGATCGCGCGCTCATTTAAGGGGGTGGCAGAGTCGTATGCTCTCCAGGCCGGCCGTGAGATCCGCATCATTGTCAAGCCGGAGGAGATTGATGACCTGGCAACCATTCGCCTCTCCAAAGACATCGCCCAGAAGATCGAGGAGAGATTGGAATACCCGGGACAAATCAAGGTGACGGTTATCCGCGAGGTACGTGCGGAGGAAATCGCGAAGTAATGCGCTCACATGGTCTCCCCCGGGTTCAGACGCAACTGCCAGGCCAGAACATGTCTCAATGACCGTTTGCTTCGGTTGCCAGCCTGGTTCTAACCTGTGGGAGGGGGAGGTAACACTTTGTAGTGGCCGGGGTCAGCCCGGCGAAAGGCGGATGTCTATGGCTGAGGATGTTTACGTCAGATTGGCGCGACGTCTGGATACTCTTCCCAATGGCTTCCCTCCCACTGCCAGTGGCGTGGAACTGCGTCTGCTGGCAAAGATTTTCACGCCGGAGGAGGCAGCACTGGCGAGCGTGATGCGTCTGAGCTGTGAACCAGCCTCGGAGATCGCGGCCCGTGCTGGTATGGAGCCTCAAACAGCCTCCCGGATACTCAAGGACATGGTGCGTAAGGGCCAGATACGCGCCAGCAAGGGAGAGGGGCAGTTACTGTTCGGTTTGCTGCCTTTTGCTGTCGGTTTCTATGAAGAGCAACTGCCCCGCATGGATGAAGAGATGGCCATGCTGGTGGAGCAATACTTTCAAGAGACCGGAGGCGCAGGCGTTTCACAGCCAGGGCCGCCTCTCCACCGGGTGATACCCGTGGAAGAAGCGATCCCTTTTGCCGTCCGGATATTTCCCTACGAACGGGCCACTGAGCTGATCGAGGAAGCCAGAGCCTGGGGTGTCCGGGACTGTATATGTCGGGTGCAACAGCGGCTGGTGGGAAGAGGGTGCGCTCATGAGCTGGAGACATGTCTGGTCTTTGCCCCTGTGGAAGGTGCCTTCGATGGGAATGAGACCATCCGGCCACTGACCAAAGAGGAGGCACTGCGTTTGTTGCGCAGAGCTGAAGAAGCCGGACTGGTGCATACCGTCGGCAATTACCGGGACGGGGTGCGCTACATTTGCAATTGTTGCACCTGTTGCTGTGGGATTCTGCGTGGCGTGGCTGAGTTTGGTGTGCCATCTGCTGTTGCCCATTCCGCATTCTACGCCGTAGTTGATGGGACATCCTGTCTCGGCTGTGGCAATTGTGTTGAGCGCTGTCAGTTCAGCGCTCTGTCTGTCCAGAATGAGGTGTGCCGGGTGGATTATGCCCGTTGCGTGGGGTGCGGAGTGTGCGTCATCGGCTGCCCATCAGGTGCGTTGCACCTGCAGCGTCGCCCTGAGGAGGAGGTGCCACCGCTGCCGTCGGATATTCGGGCCTGGATGTTGCGTCGCGCGGAAGAGAGAGGGGTTCCATTGTCAGAAGTTCTGTGAGACACCCGTGTCATCACACACTTGCGCGTTGGGAAATGTTGTGTATACTGAACGACTGCAGTCAGGGGTGACCCAGCCGACCCGACACCACTGAGGCTCGTGGCTGATGGTCGGCCTTTTTCGACCTGTTCTGTCGCAGCAAGAGGAAGCGGTCCACAACCTCTCCCTGCATCTGTGCTACGCAAGATACGTTGTTTGCTGACGCTTTTTCTTCGCAGTGATTCCCTCTGAGTGCAGGCTGTGCGGTGATGGAGCTATGGAGTTCCGCCGTAATTATCTGCCCGGCTGCCTGCTGCCGCGTGTCGGTTAGAAATCGACCTTATATGTGGGCGCCTGCGGCGCCGGGCGTCAGCCTGCGCCGACCGCTGGCCGAAGGCCCAACGTGGGCGACTTCAGTCGGCAGGGGCAGGCAGTTACCTTCCGCCGCTGAGATGTGCTGTCTGGGGCCAGGTGCTCACGAGGGAAAACAGGATCCTTAAACTCCTGTGACATTCTGTGAGAAGCTGAACCAGTCGCTCTTGAAGTGCGGCTTACTCTATCCGAAAAACCGTACAGGCGGCATCCCTATGCCGCCTATGCCGACGCGCAGGGATGCGTCGGTTACGATTTCCGGATAGGCTCTAAGAGTTACGGAAGGGTCTGTTATGTCCCAGGAGTCTATCACTATACTTATAATGCCTGAGGTCCGCGCGGGCCTTGAGGCAGAGGTTGCGCGCGGCGGTGTGGGTGGTGATCTTGCCGGCGGGTTGCTCTTCGGTTATCCACTTGACAGGCAGCGGCGGCTGATCGTCGGCCAGGTACGCCTGAGCCCGGAGGTTGGATTCGGCCAGAGAGATTTCGCGCTTGACCAATCGCGCACCTCTAAGCCGCTGGCGCAGGCGCAGCAAATCTCGTCCCGGGCACATTATTGCGGTGTCTGGTACATCCATCTCACACCTGAAGGTGAGCTGACCGACCAGGAGTGGATGCAGGCTCAGGCAGTGCTGGAGGACCCTGATTATCGCTTCCAGGACGTCGCCTGCCTGGTGTTAAGCATGTACTCTGGTAGGCTGACGTTTTATGCTTTTACCCTTGACGTGTACCAGGTGGCACGAGGACATCTTCCATCGCCTGCCAGGCTTCTTACGGCTACCGGTGCGGAGATGCACTCTGCGGAGCAGGCAGCACGGGCTGAGGCGGCCGCCAGACCGACCGCCTGGTACAAGGTACCGGAGGTGGCCAGAAGGTTAGAGGAAGAGCATAAGCTGCTGACCGCCAGGTATCATGTCGAGGCGGAGCTGGATGCTGAGGGCTATGTGATCTTTCGGCTGAGGCCCAAAAGCGGGTATGGCAAACTGACCTTTGGACTGATCTGCGGTCCAGGTTTTCCGGAGCGTGGACCTGCGGCGTTTCTTCCTGTTGGGGATGGCCGTCATCCTATCATCAGCCCGACCATCAGTGAGTGGACGGCCAGTCACCGTCTGACAGACGTAGCCGATGAGATGACAGGCTGGTTAACCTGGTCACTGGACGATTATATGGCCGCAGCGAAAGAAGCACTGGAACGAGGCGATTATTGTGAGGCGAATGACTGGCTGACTGTGGTCCTCTCGCTGAACCCGCGCAAGCCCGGGGCGGCACGGCTGCTGGCGCGAGCACAGGCCGGGTTGAACATGGAAAGACCCTCAGACCAGGAGTGACTATAATACCTTTTGCGTCTGGGGTCTGATTGTGAGGGATCAGGATATGGAGGACAGGACGAGCATCTTGCAACGTGAGCTGGAGCAACTGCGCGCCCAGATTGCTGCTTTGGAGAGATCGCTTCAGGAAACGCCAGATTACGGGCTGGGGAGAGGCGATCCTGCTGTAACCCAGTGGGAGCTTGATTACGCGCTTCTGCAGCAACTCAAGGAACGTGCTGCGAATCTGGAGCAGCTGCTTTCTGACAGGAGTTCATACGGTATTTGCGAGCGTTGTGGGGAACAGATCCATCCTGACCGGCTGGCAGTATTGCCGGATACCAGATTGTGCGCCCAGTGCGCGCGGGCGGAAAAGTACAGGATACGGTAGAGATGAACTGCATATGCGTCCCGATCGCTTCCTACCGGACCTTAAGTGCCTATCCGAAAAACGTAACCGACGCATCCCTATGCGTCGGTATAAGCGGCATAGGGATGCCGCTTGTACGGTTTTTCGGATGGGCTCTAAGTGCCTATCCGAAAAACGTAACCGACGCATCCCTATGCGTCGGTATAAGCGGCATAGGGATGCCGCTTGTACGGTTTTTCGGATAGGCTCTAAATATTACGGATGCAACCGTTGCATAAAAGCGGGTTACCGTGGCGAGAAAACAAGTTGTTCAAAATCTATACTATATCGCACCAGTCGAGAATCTTCCTCCCATTTTGGAACGGGGGATTCTATCCCATGCGGAGGTAGAAAGACTCAACATTGCCTTTACGCCGATCTATGATGCCCAAATCGTAGCCAACCGTCAGCAAAGGACAACGCCGGATGGAAATAGCCTGTGGGAGTTTGCTAACCTCTATTTCCAGCCCAGAAACCCGATGCTTTATCGCGTAGTACATGAAGGGAAGAGCAAAAACATCGTTGTCCTGGCAGTTAAGCCGCAGGTCCTGGACCTTTCTCGTTTCATCACCATTGGCAATGCCGCCAGTCCGATGTCTGAAATTCTGCCGAAGGATGAAGGCCTGCAAAAGTTACGCTCTAAAGAGATATGGACAATGATCCAGAATGACTGGTGGCGCCCCGAAGACGGCTCCAAACGCATCATAATGTCTGAATGTCTGGTCTATGGGGCCGTCCCGCCGGATTTCATCCACACCATCTATGTAGCCAGCCATGCAACCGCGGAGCAGGTTCGCCGGCTGTTGGGGTCGCGTGCCGGGCAGGTTGCAGTGATCCAGGACCCACACATGTTCTTCCTGCCCCGCAGGAGCGGCACGATCACTCGATCGCTTTTCTGGGTGGATGGTGACATGTTCTTCTCGCATATGCAGACTCTGACGATCAGCGTGAATACTGTCGGGGTGATGGGCAAGGGGCTGGCTTCGCGGGCGAAATATCAATTTCCTGATGTGTATGTGAAGTATCAGGACGTGTGCCGCAAGAAGTTGCTGGAAATGGGGAAGCCCTACCTGTACAAGAGAGAAGCCTCTCTGGATCAGGTGCTTGCCGATGAACCGTCCTCTTTGACCGAAAACAATGACAGCAAGTGGTTTCTGTTCTTCCCCACCAAGCGGCACTGGCGGGAAAAGTCTGACATTGGCGGTATCGAGAAGGGGCTGCAGTGGATACGAGACAACTATCGGCGTGAAGGCATACGGTCGCTGGCGATTCCGGCTTTGGGCTGTGGCCTGGGCGGATTGGACTGGCGCGAAGTCGGCCCCCTGATGTGCCGCTATCTGGCCGATCTGGATATCCAGGTCGCGATCTACCTGCCACAGGAACGCAAAGTGCTGAAGGAATACCTGACGCCGGAATTCTTGTTGGGGAACAGGTCGGCAGGCGGCGCAGGTAGCGAAGATGTGGGTCAGGTTGTGGACATGCTCTGACAGCCTGTCGCAGGAGGGCGCGCCTTACAGCGCAGATTGTGCTACCACCTTACGCTCAGCACTCGTAGCAGTGGAGGGTAGGGCAGCTCTTCGCCAATACTAAAGGTGCGCAAGAACGCTCTCACGTCAAATTTAGGCCCGATCTCAAGCCGTGCATAGAAACCTTCGTCGTTAAGCTCAAAAGAGCCACCAAAGAGCACCTTCTTTTTCAGCGATTTGGTGGGTAACTCGAAGCGGTAACCGCCTCCCTCTCTGCGCAGCGTATATGCCAGGTACACACTGCGCAGATATTGCTCCAGCCGTGCGCGAGGTTCCGGAAACGATCCGGCACACAAGTGCAGTTCCACCTCAAGCCTGGAAAAGACGCCAGGTGTGAATCCCTCAGCCGGTCTGAGCAGCTCAAACCCCTCCGTGGAGCATCCGCCCGTGAGCGTATGCTCGAGTGAGGCCATCTCCCAGGCCCTCAACGCAAATACCGTCTCACCGCTCCACCCGGGGAAGCGCCCCGTATTGGGAGCCACATTGAAAAGGCTCTCCCGCACTGTAAGCAGATTGTCTACCAGCTCCGGGTAGAGCATGAGAAGCCCACGAAAGACGAAAGCGTTCAGAAACTCTGGCCGCACTCCCGAGAGCCATGGTTCCACCCTGACGATAAAATAGCGCGGCTGAAGGCGGTGCTTGTGCTTCATCATCTCTGTCAAATGTGCCGTATAAGCAGGGACGCCTGTCTCCGGGAGGCGAATAGAGTGGGTGACTATCGTCTGCCGTCGTGCTTCATCCGGACAGGCCCCGCAGCCCAGGCACCGTCCGTTACCCTCCCCCAGGCAATAGCCTCCATCAACCCCACGCCTGGCTTCCTGATATTGTCGGTACAGGAAGGCAGGTGGGATGTTGGAAGCCACGAATTCCAGAGCAAAAGGATAATCAGCCTGCTTTTCCCCAAGGAAGGCGGCGTTCCAGTGGCCGTGTTCCTCCATCCATTTCCTTAAGGCTGACCAGTATTCTCCAGGCAGGGTGTCGTCGAAGAAATACCCTGCTTCGGCCAGGGAGCGCACCGGTTCCACCAGCCAGTAGCCGCCCAGCGCCAGCACCTGCGTGACACAATACGCTGGCCAGTCGAATGCCAGGCGGAACTCGAAGCCGTTTGTCTCGCAGGCCGATTTGACCTGTCCTATCAGCGGTTTCCACTCCGCCTCCTCCAGGAACAGGCGATCGTATTGCAGCGGGGTGAACGGCATGCGTACCAGCAGACCGAAGCTGAAGATCACCCGGGGGGAGCGGTCGCACGAGAGACGCAATCCTTTGAGCCATTTGAGGAAATGCCTGAACTCAGCCACATCTTCGTCGTTTTCGTAGCCGGTCAGGATGTAAAATAGCTTTATCCGACGCACCCGGAGCGCAAACAGACGCTCTAACAGAGCATGGATATCTTCCGTGTCCAGGCTTTTATGCAGCCAGGTGCGCATACGCGTGCTGATCCCCTCGATACCCAGCGAGAACTCCCGTTTATCCGCGCCGATCTCTTCTTCCAGCAGGCCGGGTGTCCTTTGCAGAATGTCGAGCCGCTGACTCTTCAGGCTTACGCGATCGAAGATTTTTTGCAGCTCCAGTAGCATCTCGAATATCTCACTGTGGGTGTTGAAGTTGAAGCTGTACAGAGCCAGCTCCTCTACTCCCTGCATGCGCTTGAGCTGCCTGGCAGCGGCGATGATGTCGCTCAGGGGAAGCTCACGGTATGGTTTGCGATCGTACCCCTCGAAGCAGAAAGCACAGAAAGCCGGGCATCCATAGGTGATCTGCAGGCTGGCCGCGTGCACTTCGGGGGTGTTCAGGATGGGGTAGCCAAGTGGCAGCATACCGGCCTGGGGCGTTCTCAGAACCGCTTTCTTAACGTGGCGCAGTGCTCCGGCCGCCCACAGTCCTGTCACGCGCTCGCTGAGCGTTCTCACTTCCTGGTGGTCGAGGCATATCCCGCGTACCAGCTCTCCGACCAGCCCTTCGCCCTCGCCGAAGAAGATGCCGTCTACAAAACTGTCGCCATCAGCACAGATAATCGCCTGAGTGGCCATCGCGTTGGAGCCTCCCAGGATGATCGGTGGCCATCCAGACCCGCGCTGGCTCGCAAAAAGCGGGATGCCCGAGCGTAGCAGCAAACAGGGAAGGTTGATCAGCTCCAGTGTGTAAGCGTTCGATACAAGGACCAGATCGAAATCACCGGCCGGCCGCAACGACTGGATACCCAACAGGTAAGGCTCTCCGAGCCTGTCGAGCAGCGCCCGTTCCCGCGCGGATGGAAAGAAGGCGAAGTCAACGAACGCCTGTGGCAGTGCCTGTCGCACCTCGTGGTACAGGAACAGGTGGGGGATTGAATCCGCTACATCGTGCAGGGGGGAGAGGCGGACGATCAATACGCGCGCGACAGCGTCATCGAATGGGGGATTACCGAATGTGGGGTTGTGAGCGGGGATAAAAGCACCCCCCAACCGCCTCATATGAGCAACGCGGGCTTCCACCGTTGCAATCCTGAAATCCAGGTCATTTTGCGCTCGTGCTGACCCGGGCTATGAAGGCTCAAAAGCGGCCTTGCCTGTCCCTTCCACTGTTGGCACAGGGTATTTGCCCGAAAAGCATGCCAGGCAGTGCCTGGCCTCCCCACCGCCGACGATTTCTATCAACCCTTCCAGGGACAGGTATCCCAGGCTGTCCACACCCAGATAGGCAGCGATTTCATCAACGTCCATACGTGAGGCGAGCAATTCCTCTTTTGTTGCCATGTCCACGCCCATGAAGCAGGGATAGCGGATCGGCGGTGAGGCCACGCGCATATGCACCTCGGTTGCACCGGCATTGCGCAACAGGGTGACCAGGGGGCCGCTGGTATTGCCGCGCACGATGGAGTCGTCAACTACGATGATACGTTTGCCACGCAGGTCGGTAAGAGGGTTGAATTTGAGTGCCACCCCCAGGCGACGCAGCCTGTCATCGGGCTGGATGAAGGTGCGGCCAATGTAGCGATTCTTGATCAACCCTTCACCAAAGGGGATGCCGGACTCATTGGCATAGCCGATGGTATGGGAGGTAGCCGAATCGGGCACCCCGATGACCATATCTGCGTCAACGGGATGTTCTTGTGCCAGCCGTGCGCCCAGGTGACGGCGCACCCAGTGGACGGAACGGCCTTCGAGGATTGAGTCCGGGCGGGCGAAGTAGATATACTCAAAGACACACAGCGCAGGTGTCTCAGCCGCCTCCACACCCTGGCATGAGGTCAGCCCGTGCTTATCCAGACGCACGATCTCACCTCGTCCCACCTCTCGTACAAACACGGCTCCGATCGTAGATAACGCACAGGTCTCTGATGCCACTACCCAGCCGTGCTCGTTGAGCCGGCCCAGGCAAAGGGGGCGGAACCCCCAGGGGTCGCGGGCAGCGTAAACGGCGTCTCTGGTGAGAATGGCAAGAGAGTAGGCCCCCTGGGCTTCTCTCATCATCGCAGCTATACGCTCCTCCCAGGTTCGGCCCTGTGCCCCGGCCAGCATCTGTGTGATGACCTCACTGTCTGAGGAAGAGGTAAGCCCTACTCCTTTATGAAGCAGGTTGCGCCGCAGGGAGGGGGCATTTGTCAGGTTGCCGTTGTGGGCCACCCCCAGTGGCCCTAACGCCGTTTCGATCAGGTACGGCTGGGCATTCAGCAGGTGAGGTGAACCGGTAGTCGAGTAGCGGGTGTGTCCGATGGCCAGGTATCCGCGCAGGTGTTGCAGATTCTCTTCGTTGAAAATCTGGGAGACCAGGCCCACCCCTTTGTGTATATGGGCGACCCGCCCATCGGAGGTCACAATGCCCGCACTCTCCTGGCCCCGGTGCTGGAGGGCGTAGAGAGCGAAAAATGTCAGGCGCGCAACATCAACACCGGGCGCGTAAATGCCGAAGACGCCACAGGCTTCCCTGGGTCTGTCAGATGAGATTTTTCTGCTCACTTCCCACCAACATAGCATCGGCTTCCAGAAGCCGCCGCCGTTGTTGCTCCTGGTATTCCCGGACTTTGTGGCCTAAAGATGGTTCGGCAAGGCTCAGTATCTTGACTGCCAGCAAAGCTGCGTTTTCTGGCTCCAGCACAACTGCTGGCGCCACGCCGGAAGGCACGCGCAGTGATGAGAGCACGTCTCCCCCGGCGAAATGCTCGGAGTAAGGGGGACAGGCAATGACCGGTGCTGTCACCTGGGCGTCCACCATCCCGCTCAGCGCGTTCGAGCGGCCCGCTATGGTAATATAGACTTTGGGACGCCGGTCGCTCTCATATTCTTTCAGCAGTTCCAGCAAATGGTCAGGCACCTTGTGCGCCGAAGCGATCCGTATCTCCCAGGGTACACCAAACTGGTCAAGTGTGGCTGTGATGCGTTCGCCTGCAGGCCTGTCGCCCGGCGATCCCATGATTACTATCACCATCCGTTATCTCTCCGCTGTATTTCAGTCTCAGTGTGCAGGAGTGAACTCATCTTACCTGATGAAGCTATGGAGCGCCCGTACGATACGCGGGCTGGCAGGATACTCAGCCGGAACAAATGTTTCTCCGGTCAGCTTCTCGTAGCAGGCGATATAACGCTGGCTGAGCTGCGCTATCAACTCGGGGGTGGCGGCAGGCGGCTCGCCGTCACCGCGATACCCTCGCTCAGCGTACCAGAGGCGCAGGAATTCCTTGTCAAAATTCTCCGGTTCCTCACCCTGTGCAACACGTCGTTCGTAAGTCTCGGCGACCCAGAAGCGGCTTGAGTCGGGGGTGTGAAGTTCGTCTATCAACATCACCGTGCCGTCCGGGGCACGCCCGAATTCGTACTTGGTATCTACCAGGATCAGCCCTCCACGGCGGGCCAATTCCTGCCCGCGCTTGAAGATGGCGAGAGCTGCTGCCTGGACCCGCTCCCATGTGGTGGCATCCACCAGACCGCGCTCGACTACCTCAGCACATGTAAGCCGCTCATCGTGTTCACCCGCACGTCCCTTTGTAGTGGGGGTGATGATCGGTTCAGGCAATGGATCGTTCTTGTGCAGTCCTTCCGGAAAGTGGTAGCCATAGATGTGACGCTCACCCAGCGAGTAGCGGTACCACAGCGCGGTCTGAGTGACGCCGGTAATATATCCGCGCACGATGACTTCGACAGGGAGCAACTCGCACTCTTTTACCAGGGCAACGTTAGGATCAGGTATGGCGAGTATGTGGTTGGGGATGATGTCTGCGGTGTGCGCGAACCAGAACGCGCTGAGCTGGTTGAGCACCTGGCCTTTGAAGGGCACAGTCGTAAGAACACGGTCGAAGGCGGAGAGCCGATCGGTTGTGACAAGCAGGCGGCGGCCGTCAGGTAACATAAAGATGTCACGCACCTTGCCGCGTTCACGGGGGTAGGGCCAGGTGATCTCTACATTATGGATGGCCTGAGGTATATACTGATATAATGTCTCCTGATCAACCACGATTTCTTCTCCTGGGGCTATATCTCCGCTGCATAGCGTATCCCCTGCTCGAACAGAACCAATCCGGTGTTGCCGCGCTCTCCTCTTGTGAAGCGCGGATGCTGCCAGGGTACGACATGGTCCTCCGGGTGTGGCATCAACCCCAGCACATTTCCCCGGGCATTGCAAATGCCAGCGATGTCGGCGACACTCCCGTTGGGATTATCCGGGTAACCGGCAGGGCCACCATCCTGTCCGACGTAAGTGAGGGCTATTTGCCTGTCCTGGCGCAGTTGTTCAAGCGTCGCCTCGTCGCGCGGTACGAAGCGGCCCTCACCGTGTGCAACGGGGCAGTAGATGCGCTCGCTCAGCCCTCGCGTAAAAACACACCGGCTGGCCGGGTTTGACTCCAGCCATACCCAGCGGCACTCAAAGCGGTTAGAGGTGTTGCGCGTGAGCGTGGCCCTGATGCCATCCTCAGGCGGCCCGGGTAACCAGCCGCTCTTGACCAGGGCCTGGAAGCCGTTGCAGATACCCAGCACAGGTTTGCCATCCTCGATGAAGCGGGCCAGTTCTTCCTGGAACAGCCACCGCAGATCAGAAGCAAGGAGCCGCCCGGCGCCCAACGCGTCGCCATAGGAAAATCCGCCGGGGATAATGAACATCTGGAACTCTCGCAGTCGTGCCGGGTTCTGGCGCAGCTCATTCACGTGCATGATGTGTGGCTTGCCGCCGCCCAACTCGACCGCCCAGGCGGTCTCACGATCGCGGTTAGTACCGGTAGCGTGAAGGATGAGCACCTCTGGTTTCATACTCCTCTCCGTGGAGCAGTTGCGCGTTCCTCTACGGGCTGTAACTATTCAGGTGATGACTGGAAGTCACCCTTTTGGGCCTGCGGCCATTGGTCGGCCTTCGCCGACCTGCCACTCGCTGTACAACGGGCAGCGTCGGCGCAGACCGACACCTGGCGCGAAGCGCCTGAAGAGGGCGATTTCAATCGGCCCTGAATATAGTTACTACGGGCTTACGTAGCATGCGACCTGTAATATCTGACCAGCTCATACCAATGTACACCCACCATTCGATGATGAGCACCCCCAGGGCCAGCATGGCTGGCCAAAGCCAGAACTCGCAGCGTCCCTCTCCTTGCACTGTTCCGGAAACCTCTTGCTGCCCGACCCGGATCGCGGCACGGGGCGTAATATCCGACTCACTTTCATCGAACAAATTTACGGCAAAGAAGGTGTCCGGGGATATGGGGTTGCCGGAACGCCCAATCTGCTGAACCAGGTAGACTCCCGGCAGCTCTGTGTCAGCGAACAGCGGCGACTCACTGGCGGGCAATGTTATCTGTGTACCATCTGGTGCGGTGATGATCAGTTTTTCAGCCCCTATTTCTGGCCGCAATTGTATCGTATCGCCGGGGCGGGCAGGCTTAGCCATGATGGCTTCGCCGGTCGGCATCAGCCAGTTCAACAGATTTGCGGTCAGAATAGGGAAGGCAATCTGGAGCGGCAGGTCGGAATCGTGTAAGTCGAAGGTCAGTACTGCCTGTCTGCCCTCAGGCCGTTCGACGACGTAAAGCAGCGGTCCACCTTCTGCCTCGACCAGTACGTGTGCTCCCGGTGGCGGCTCGATGGCATATGCCCGCAGAATGTGGACATCCCTCAGGTCAACGTGGCGCAGAAGCGGATCATCCAGGGCTATGCGTATTAAGGTGGTGTTGGTGAAGACACCCCGTCCCCTGCCCAGCCGTTCCCCGGTCGGAGGGAGGGGTGGAGCGATCAGCCATAAGTTGCCAGCCTTCAATGTGTCGGTGAATACACCATCGCAGACGTACAGGTCGTAGCCATCCACGTCATCCAGCGAGGTCAGCCCGTCGGGTGCAAGTCTTGTCAGCTCAATGCCAGGGAACGTACTCAGGGCACGCTCGAGGAAAAGGTTGCCCCGGGAGAGCAGAAGCACCCGTTTCGATGATGGGGCACCATGAACAGCCCAGGCGGTGTTGTCGAGCTGAAGACTGTCAGCGGCAGCCAGGTGCGCCTGCAGAATGCGCATATTGTATGGGAGATCGGTGATGGTCAGACCGATGTCACTACGGGCCGGGATGCGCACCCGGCGGGCGTCGAAGAGCACGTTATCGGCCGAAAGTTCAACCAACAAGTCTGCATCTTCGTCGTCGAAGTTGGCAATGCGCAGGAAAGCCTGCGTTCCACTGGGGCTTTTGCGCACTGCCAGCGCGGTGATGGCACGGTTGTCGTTCCCACTTCCAACACTGATGAACCGCACCTGGGCACCGATGGGCGGAAGTGTATCTGGGAGTGCACCATCAGAGATAATGAGCACCTGTGCGTTGCCGATCCCGACGAGACCTGCGGCCAGCGCAAAAGCAGCCTGCCAGTTTGCAGGGCCGTTTGTGGGACTTGCCTTATCTATCGCGCGGCGTAGCAATGATCGGTCGCCTGTCGCGGATGCAAGCACCTCCGGTCTGAAACCGACTGATATGATGGTCACAGTATGGTCGGACTCCAGAGTAGAGACAAGGTCGCGCATTATGCGACGCGCTGCTTCGAAACGGCTGGGGACTACATCTGTGGCCTGCATACTTGCCGAAGCATCGAGCAGGATGACCAGGTTATCGCTCACCGGCATGTGGGCGGTGACGAACGGCCGTGCCAGCGCAAGCGTCAGCAAGGCCAGCGCAAGCAGTTGAAGCAGTAGCAACAAATTGGGCCTGATACGTTGCCACGGGACGTTAGCCTGGCGGTCACGCACCAGGCGTTGCCACAGGAGCGTGCTGGAGACCAGTACGTCCTGCCTCCGCAGCCGGAGCATATACATAACAATAATGGGTATGCTCAGGACGGCACAGGTGAGAGCCAGTGGGAATAGCAATCCCATACTTACAGGTTCCCTGGTGCGGCTGTACTTGTGAGATTTTTAGTGCCTATCCGAAAAACGTAACCGACGCATCCCTATGCGTCGGTATAAGCGGCATAGGGATGCCGCTTTTACGGTTTTTCGGATAGGCTCTTAGTATAGCATAAACGGAATGTAAGTCAATGGGTAACTACCCAGCGGGTGCCCGTCATATTTTTGCATCCGCTGGCTCGGGCCGGTCTTCAGACCACGCCCGACGCCGCACGACCGGCCACAATGTAGGGCAACTGCGAGCAGTTGCCCTACAACTGA
>DAOTYA010000032.1:0-1940 GCA_034435075.1 Anaerolineae bacterium | reverse complement strand
GGCGGTATGTCAAATTCTGTGTAAAAGTTAGGAGCCGTGTTCCTCGGCTGGCATCGGGATTCTCCTGAACTTCAGACTGCGGATCACCGCGTAGAACATTAACAAACAACTCTCCTCGTTGCGAAAGGCAGCCGCCATCTTGTGGCTCCGTCTCTTCACCTCCTCAAAGAGCCGCTCGATCACGTTGGTCGTGCGAATCGTCTTCCAATGCTCCTTGGGGAAGGCATAGAAGGTCAAACAGGCTTCCAGGTCCCGTTGCAGGCACTCGACCGCCGTGGGGTAGACCCCGCTGTACTTCTCGATAAAGGCCGCCAGCTCCTGGTCTGCCTTCTCCCGACTGTCCTGATAGAAAATGGCCTTCAGTTCCGGCTCGATGCTCGCCTGTTGGCTCGCAGGCACGTAGCCCAACACGTTTTCCATCTTGTGCTTGATGCACCGTTGCCGCTTACTTGCCGGGAACTGGAGCGCCAGAGCATTGAGCATCGCCTGGTTGCCATCGGTCACCCACAGGTCCACCTGCTGCACGCCGCGGCGCTTCAGATCGGCCAGGAGGTCTTCCCAGGCCCTTTGATTCTCCCGCTCGCCCACACAGAAGCCCAACACCTCCCGTTCGCCTCTGGGATTGATGCCGACGATGGCCAGAATCGGCATCTTTTGGCCTTCCGCTTGATAGATCACGCTGAAATAGGTGCCATCGGCGAAGGCATAGAGGTAATGAACTTCCAGCGGACGTTGTTTCCAGGCAGCGAACTCGCTCTCCAGGGTGTGAAAGACCCGCGACACGGTTGACGGGCTGGGCCGCACACCGGTCAGCGCCTCCATGATCTCGCCCACTTGAGTGGTACTGACCCCCTTCACGAACATCTCACCCATGGCCCGGTCCAGCTCCGCCTGGCGACGCTGATAGCGATGGAAGACCTGGGTGCGAAATCCGTGGCGCGTGCGGGGTACCGGTAACTCGATCTCTCCCACGCTGGTGCCCAGGCGACGGGTATAGGTCCCGTTGCGCCGGTCGCGCCGCCCGGCGTTGCGTTCGTACCGACCGGCCCCGATGAAGGCCTCCACCTCCTCGTTGAGGAGGGTGATCAAGACATACTGCACCGCCAGGCGCACTTTCTCATGAAGCAGGGCCTGGAATTCTTGACGGAAATCGATCTCTTGGGTATTCTTATTTATAGGATTCATGGTCTCCTCCAGTTTGGTTTGTGCCAATCAAGGATACCAGACTCCTGCATTTTACACAAGATTCAGTATACCACCTAATCTAACAGAGAAAAGCGAAGATGTCAAGGCATCATTTCACATCAAACGTATATTACTAATGCCCGATGGCGTATACCTATACAACATTAGCTTGAGGAGGTGAATGATGAAGCGAATTTTGATTATGCTCTTGCTTGGAAGTCTCCTTTTATCAACTACGCTTTCTATCACAGGTTGCACCTCAAAGTCCTCACTTGTAGGCAAATGGGAAAGACTGCCTTTGGCAACACCAACACCAGGAGGGAATGACTGGGGTTTAGGCGAGTTGTTTGGTGGATTAGCAGAGGCTTTTCTCCCTGCTCGAATTGAATTCTTTGATGATGGGAAATATGCCAGCGACAATCCTATGTCCTTTTTGCCCGGCGGAGAATGGAAGATTGTAGAGAACAATAGGCTTAGGTTGTCCTCTGCCCAGGGCGTGATAGTCTATACATTCTCTATAAATGGTGATATCCTGACCTTAACAGATGAAAACGGTGGTTCGTTGCAATTTAGACGGATGAAATAGCGTTAAGTTTGCAAGAGATACTTCGTACATAGAAAGGTCGCCCAACACGCGCTTTGTGCGACCCGTTTACCCGAAACCGCGAGAGCGGGGGATGGGTAGCAAAGGGAGGAATGGCCGGCACATTCTGAACTTTGACAACTGTGTGTCCATTCAGGTGCGGTGAAAGAAT
>DAOTYA010000031.1:0-4053 GCA_034435075.1 Anaerolineae bacterium | reverse complement strand
AGATTGCAAGGCAACTGCTCGCAGTTGTCCCACACTGTGGCCAGTTGTAGCAGCATCGGACGCGGTCTGAATACCGGCCCGAGCCGGGTGGACGCAAAAATATGACGGACACCCGACGGCGGGGGATTCCGCAATAAGTCAGAACTATGCGAAGCCACACGAGCGCCAGATGTGGCACATCTATCCGACTTATGTGATTATTCAAAGTTTGGCCAGATTGCTCGACAGTGGGAAATGGTGACCACTAACACGAGCACAAGCTGGCCTGTTGTGGGAGAAAAGGCGATTTCAACGTCCAAAAAGCCCGCCTGAGTGGAGGGTGGATAGGAGCAGTGCCGGATTTTGAACAATCACCACGAACGGGTGTTCGAAGCAGAAGCGATTTGGGCTATGCCGACGCCGCTTTTCCCGCCCGGGATCGAGGTTTCAGCCGGTTTGAGCCACGTTTGCGCTGGCTAAAGTACCCCTACCTACCCGACTCCCTCCCCGGATTGGGATTTGCTTCGGAATCCCCGAACGCTGTAGTATTGACAAATTGTGATTTCGGTGGTATAATAACTTTGTAAGTTTATTGAACTTTCTAAGCACATCTGACAGCATAGCCCTGCGCAGATAGCATAATGGCAGAGGTTACACGGTCGCGATCGGGCCAGTCCGAGCAGGCTTTCCAGCCTGTCTGAACGGCCTGGTATCTGGCCGGCCAGATAGAAGATGAGGAAAGGAGGAAGATATCGAGGTAACTATCGTTCACCCAGGCGAGAAACACGTAGTCAACCAACTTTAACTTGCTCAGGAGGAGATTCCCCATGCGTACCAAACCCATATTTACCATTTCAGCGATAAGCCTGATCACACTTGTGGTGGCAGCCTGTGCACCAGCGGCAACGCCGACAGTGGAGCAGGTTCAGGTTACGGTTGAGGTGCCGGTGGAGGCTACAAGGGTTGTCACGGCGGTCGCACCTGCACCCGTACCATCAGGGCCTTACGAGCACCTGGCACGTGCCAGAGCTGGCGAGTTCGCCGGTACCAAGGTGACCATCTTCGGCGTCTACACCGGCGAGGATGCCAATCGCTTCTCGGCAGCGCTGGTACCCTTCGAGCAGGCGACCGGTAATGTCCATACCCAATCCAGTGCAATGTGACAGGTTGGACAGGTTTGGGGATGAGATCCATCTGACAGTTGCCGCAATGAGGCACACTCCACAAAAGGCCACCCGTGAGCAGACCCGCCTCCATAACAGCCGTCTGGTGCTCAGGCTGATCTATGATCGCGGTCAAATCAGCCGCGCTGAAATCGCCCGCCTGACCGGGCTTACACGCACCACGGTCTCCGAAGTGGCAGATGAGCTGATACGCAATGGGCTGATCGAGGAGACCGGGGTTGGCCCGTCGGCTGGTGGTAAGCCCCCTATTCTGCTAGGCGTCAAGGATGAGGCACGTCACCTGATCGGCGTTGATCTGGCCAGCAATGAGTTCCGCGGCGCGGTGGTGAATCTGCGCGGTGAGGTTCGTCACCGGCTCGCCTTGCCGCTGCAGGGCCAGGACGGCGACCAGGCGCTCGCGCTGGTTTACCGGTTGATAGATGAGCTGAGGACAAAAGCCACCAGCCCCTTGCTGGGCATCGGCATCGGCACTCCGGGGCTGATGGACCCTGTGAATGGAATAGTGCGACGGGCGGTTAACCTGGACTGGCAGGATTTGCCGTTGCGCGACCTGTTGTATGGACGCTACGGTGTGCCGGTATACGTGGCAAACGACTCCCAGGTAGCTGCCATGGCCGAGTACATCTTCGGAGAAAACAGGGACGAGAGCAACCTGGTGTTGGTTAAAGTTGGCCATGGAATCGGCGCCGGGATCGTACTTCACGGCCGGCTCTTCTACGGCGATCTGTGCGGCGCCGGTGAAATCGGCCATATCGCAGTTGTCGAGCACGGTGAGCGCTGCCGCTGCGGCAACCTGGGTTGCCTGGAAACTGTGGCGAGCGAGAGGGCTATTATCCGGCGTGCCCAGGCAGTGGCCCAGAGCAATCCCCGTTCAATCCTGCACCGATACGCCGCCCCTTCAGGCCAGATCACACTGGAGGCAATCTCTCAGGCGGCAGAGGCCGGTGATCAGGCCATGCAACAGGTCATCCTGGACACAGGACGTTACGTGGGTTACGCGCTTGCTCAGCTCGCTGGCGTGCTCAGTGTGCGGCGTATTGTGCTTGCCGGCAGCGTCACCTGCTTCGGGGAAACCTGGCTTGAAGCTGCGTGTAAGGAGATGACCAGGCGTTCACTGGCAGTGATAGCAGGCGATGTGGAAGTGGGAATTTCGCGCATGGGGCAGGATATCGTGATCCTGGGGGCTTCTGCGCTGGTGCTGGCTTCTGAATTAGGATTGTTTGCCCCCATAGCGAGTTAATCTACACCAGGGAGGTGCGCCAGATGACTGAGGCTTTCAGATTGATCAAACCAGGTGTGATGCCACCACTGGATGTGGAGTTTCGGCCGGCGGTATTGGCAAATCGAGAATTCCGACGGGAAGTGGAGGAAGCCGGAGGCGGTGTGCCCCTGGTATTTGGACTGGAGCGCGCGAATGGGGCCATTTCCCGCTTCGAGACACGCGTCTTCCCTGAGGACCACCCGCGTGCTGAGGCGAATCTCTTCTACGCCGAACGGCTGTTCAAGTTCCTTTTGTGGAAACACGGTGCATGGCGCGTCTACGTCGGCGGCCCCGGCAGCATTGGCGTTTATCTCAGCGAATGTTACGCCCCTGGTGGTGTCCATGAGTTCGACTATCATTTTATGGGCGAACAGGTCTACGAGAGAACCTTCACCGTAGTGCCCTGCGCTCCCGAAGAGGTCCCCGCCGAACGTGAGAGCAGACGCCAACTGGGCCGCCACCTCGACGGTTGCCGCATCGGGTTCGACCTGGGCGCCTCGGATCGCAAAGTCTCGGCAGTGATTGACGGCCAAGCGATCTTCAGTGAGGAAGTGGTGTGGAGTCCAAGCCAGCAGAGCGATCCACAGTATCACTACGCGGAAATTATGGCAGCGATCAGGTCAGCTGCTGCGCACCTGCCGCGCGTGGATGCGATCGGCGGCAGTGCCGCAGGTGTGTATGTGGACAACCGCCCACGCGTCGCCTCACTGTTCCGTGGTGTGCCCCGCGAACGCTTCGACGAGATCAGCAATCTCTTCCTGCGCATTCGTGATGAGTTGGGCGTACCACTGGAAGTGATCAACGACGGAGAAGTGACAGCACTGGCCGGCTCGATGGCACTGGAGGATAACGGTGTGCTCGGTATTGCGCTTGGCTCAAGCCAGGCTGCAGGATATGTGACGCTGGAAGGATACCTGACCGACTGGCTGAATGAGCTGGCCTTTGCACCGGTTGACTATAGCCCTACCGCTCCACAGGACGAGTGGTCCGGCGACAGGGGCTGTGGTGCGCAGTATTTCTCCCAGCAATGCGTCTTCCGCCTGTCGCCTGTGGTGGGCATCACCATCCCTGCCGACCTGCCGAATGCGGAGAAGCTGAAGTTCGTCCAGGAGCACCTGGAGGCAGGGCACGAGGGGGCGGTCAAAATCTGGCAGACAATGGGCGTCTATATGGGATATGGGATCGCCCATTACGCTGACTTTTACGCCATCAGGCACGTGTTGATCCTTGGGCGATGCACGTCAGGTAAGGGGGGGCAACTGCTCCTGGACGGGGCGCGTGAAGTGCTTAACGCAGAATTTCCGGAGTTAGCCGCACAGATCGCTCTCCATCTGCCAGATGAGAAGATCAGACGTGTGGGGCAATCTATTGCTGCAGCCAGCCTGCCGGCACTGGCGGCGCCGACCGGATCATAGTTACGCAATGGATGGCATTTTCACCACAAAGTTAAGGATTTCTCGTCCGCAGCCTGATGGGATATGACCGGCTCGATACAGTCACCCCAACCCTCTTGTTGAACCGAATCCACCACCGGGTCTGGGTCTACTTCAATTTCTTCCAGCCGGTGATGCGGCTGGTGGCCAAAGAGCCACTCCCCGCCGAAAATGGACGCCCTGCCCGGGTCAGGCG
>DAOTYA010000030.1:0-34271 GCA_034435075.1 Anaerolineae bacterium | reverse complement strand
GGTGCCGGCCGCCGACCGACGCCGCCGGATTGGCACATCAGGCGGGCACGTCAGGCCCGGGTGCTGGCCGCCGGGACTATGCGCCGCGTGGATCACAATCCACGCGGGCCGGGTGCCGGCCGCCGACCGACGCCGCCGGATTGTGATCCGGCGGGCACATCAGGCGGGCACGTCAGGTGGGCACGTCAGGCCCGGGTGCTGGCCGCCACCGCTGGACGCCGCCGGATTGTGATCCGGCGGGCACATCAGGCGGGCACGTCTGGCGGGCACGTCAGGCGGGCACGTCTGGCGGGCACTTCAGGCAGGAACGACGCGCAGAATCCAATTATGCGTATCTCACACTCGCGTGCAAACCTGATGCTAAAAGCCTATCCGAAAACAAGCGACATCCCTATGCCGCTTATAACGACGCATAGGGATGCATCGGTTACGATTTCCGGACAGGCTCTAAATCACTTCCACATCCTCGAGGGGAACTTCGACACGTTGGTCCTCGATCTGGACAACCACGATCCCCTTGAGCGGAAGCAGGTCCACGACCTTACCCTCGCCACATGGAGTGCGCACACGTTTCTTGCGTTTGGGCATCAGCCTGGTGGCTTCCTCGTACTGCTCCTGCTCGTAGGCCAGGCAACAGCGCAGCCGCCCACACATCCCGGTGATGTCCTCCGGGTTGAGCGACATCCCCTGCGTCTTGGCCATCTTGATCGAGACCGGGCAGAACTCGGAGATGAAGCGGGAGCAACAACGCGGTTCTCCACATGCCCCGTAGCCGCCCATCAATTTGGCATGGTCACGAGGCCCCACGCGGCGCAATTCGATGTGAACGTTCAGTTCCTGCTCCAGCTTCTCCTTCAATGGTTCCAGGTGAGGTTTTTTCTCTTCGGTCGCGTAAACTATGGCGAGCCGGCTGCCGTCAAAGGTGTATTCGGCCAGTATCACCTTGATGGGGAGTTTCAGTTTCCGCACCGCTGCCTCTGCAGCAGCTTTAGCCTCCTGCTCCTTCTGCTGCCACTTCTGACGCAGCACCAGGTCCCTGCCGGTAGCACGCCTTATAATCGGTTTAAGTGATTTATCTACAGTTTTAAGTGTACGTATGGTGGCCACCTGTCCTATCTGCTGTCCGCGGCTCGTGTCTACCAGGACATAGTCACCCACGCGCAGGTCAGCACACCCTCTGGCATCGAAGTCGTAAAGCTTACCCGTCTGCTGGAAACGCACAGAGGCCACCAGGATACCCTTGTCGGCCTCCTCACTCGCTACTGCTTCGCTGCCTTCTTCTCCGTTGCTGCCTGTTCGGCCAGATAAGCGGTGGGATGGATCCTGGCATGATAGGCCAGTGGTTTGGAGAGACGCTCCAGATTCCATAGGAACTCCCCACTGTCTCGCCGGTAGGAAACGAAACTGTAGTCGTGGTCCATCTTGATGGCTCCGAAGGGGCACACCTCCGCGCAAAGCCCACACGACATACAGATGCTCACATCAATGGTGAATTCCGCCGGTTCACGCAGCGCCTTGCCTGTCTGCGGGTCAGTTGCCCGCACGATCCAGATACACTGGGGCGGGCAAACTCTGGCGCAGATACCGCAGGCTGTACAGCGGCTCTTACCGGTATCCGGATCAACTACGTGGAAAGGAAAGCCCCGGTAGTTTTCCGGGAGTGGCAGTTTTTCCCTGGGGTACTGGACGGTAAAGATGCCACGTCCCCTGGGACTCTGTCGTATCGGTAAAGCCTGCAAGGTGTAGCGCCTGCCGAACCAGCGCAGATCGTCCCAAAAGGTCATTATAAAGCGCCCAAACGTGACGCCTATAGTCTTGAGTATGTCCAGGCCGTACATCAGCGGTCCACCTCACCCAGGGTTATGTCAATGCTCGCCAGGATGGCCACCACATCAGCGATCAGGTGGCCCTTGCACAGCTCTCCCAACACTCCCAGGTTAGCAAAACTGGGAGCGCGGATGCGATAGCGGTGCGGGTTGGCCGAGCCGTCCGAGACCAGATAGAAACCCAATTCTCCAAGCGGGGCTTCCACCCGACCATAGGCCTCGCCGGCCGGTACTTTGAGAGCCGGCTGTACCTTGCCCGAAAGCACAGGGCCCTCCGGCATCCGCTCCAGTGCCTGGCGAATGATGCGCAGCGACTGACGCATTTCCTCGAAGCGCACGACGAAGCGGTCATGGATGTCGCCGTGATAGGCCACTGCCACGTCCCAATCAAGCTCGCCATAAACGGAGTAAGGCTCAACCCGCCGGACATCGTATGGAACGCCGGAGGCGCGCAACAGCGGGCCGGTGCAACCGTAAGCTATCGCCTTATCCGCCGGCAAGACGCCCACTCCGACAGAGCGGGCACGGAAGACATCGTTAAACGTGAAGCGCTCCATTTCGTCTATACGGCGCGGAAGCCTCTCGTAGACCAGCTCCTTTGCCAGTGCTACCCAGCCGTCAGGCAGGTCGCGGGCCACTCCGCCGAAGCGGAAGTAGTTACACATCATCCGTGACCCTGAGGCCATCTCGAACAGGTCCAGGATCAGCTCACGCTCTTCCAACGCATAGAGCATGCCGGTCAGATAAACACCGATGTCGCTGGTGTATGACCCTATGGAGATGAGATGCCTGACTATACGGGTCAGCTCTGCCATGATGACACGGATGTACTCCGCCCGCTCAGGCACTTCCACCCCCAGGAGCTTCTCCACAGCTATAGCATAGCCGAAGTTATTGGACATAGAGCTGACGTAATCCAGCCTGTCCGTATATGGCATATTGGCCAGCCAGGTGTTCCGCTCCCCGATTTTTTCATGACAGCGGTGGAGATAGCCCAGCACCGGTTCCAGTTGCTGGATCGTTTCCCCGTCCAGACGGGCAACCATACGCAGCACACCATGAGTACTTGGGTGCTGAGGCCCCAGGTTCACCACTACCTGATCGGTGGGCATTCTGCGTCCGTCACCCCCCAGATGGGCTTCGAGTGGTGCGTACACCGCCTCCTCGGCCTGAGACTGCCATCCCTGCGGCGACCAGCCCGGCGGATAGCGCAGGTTGTCGCCCAGGGGGGAGCGCGCTTCGGCCATAGTGGGTCGGCCGTTCGGGTAGCGACTTTCGAAAGGCTTCTTGTCGGCTTCGTAATAGACCTCGTGCCAGTCTTTGCGCAACGGGTGGCCCTCAAACCCCTCCCACAGCAGGATGCGTCGCAGGTTTGGGTGGCCGGCGAAGCGGATGCCCATCAGGTCCCATGTCTCCCGCTCATGCACGTTTGCTGCCGGCCAGACACTTACCACCGAAGGCACCACCGGATCGTCACGCTCGGCATGGACGTGGAGCGTGAGCGGGCCCCCACTTTCACGGAACAGGTGGTAGACCACTTCGAAGCGGGCGGGGAATCTGGCCGTGGGCTGCGGATAGTCTACACCTGAGACCAGTGAAAGGTAGCGATAGCCGAGTTCGTCCCGCAAGAAGGTTGCAACCTCCAGCAACCGGGCGGGGGCCACCACCACCCCCTCGTACTCTGACGGCTCAACCGCATCGGGGAAACGTTCCTTCAGAGAGGTAAGCACGTCTGTCATTGTCTGCGTTTCCATTGTTCATTCCTCCGTTGCCCCGAGCTTCTCCACCACACGCCAGTTCACCAGGTCTGGGCCGAGTTCCGGCACGGGGACTCCCTCATCCACCACATCCTTACGGTACCAGCGGAGCTGGCTGATCCTTTCCCGGTCCCACAGGGCGTGGAGGGCGAGGAAGGCGTTGTAAAGTGCTTCAGGTCTGGGTGGACAGCCCGGCACGTACACGTCCACCGGGATCAGTTTGTCCACGCCGGAGACGACGTTATAACCCTCTTTGAAAGGCCCGCCGGAGATAGCGCAGGCTCCCATAGCGATCACATATTTTGGCTCCGGCATCTGGTTGTAGAGACGCACGATCTGGGGAGCCATACGTTTGGTCACCGTGCCGGAGACAATCATCAGGTCGGCCTGGCGTGGGCTGGGGCGCACAATCTCCATACCAAAGCGCGCCTGATCAAAGCGGGCCGCAGCCGCAGCGATCATCTCAAAAGCACAGCAGGCCAGCCCTCCGAAAAGTGGCCACAGCGATCGCTTGCGGCTCCAGTTGTAGAGAGGGGAAAGCCAGTCCAGGGGGCCAATGCGCACATTGTTTCTCAGTTCTGGGGGTACTTCTGGTAAGCGAGCATCTTGTGTGGTCATTGAAGCATGTTCCTCCTTGAACCATCAATGTCTTCGATTGACAAAGAGGCCCTGTTACATCCAGTGTTCAATTCTACACCGCTTTCTGGAATTGGGCAACTGCGTTCACCTGGACGGGTGCCCATCATTTCTGCGGCTCGGGCCGGCCTCCTGACCGCCTCCGATGTCGTCACACCCGGCTACATCGTAGGACAACTGCGAGCAGTTGTCCTACAATTGAGCACTTGACATCCCGGCGGACAGGGGTATAATGAGTGCTGAAAGCTCAGAGGAGATTGCAGGTATGCGCACTGCCATATTCCGGTTTTCCAGGTATGCACAGCCGCGTGAGTTCAGCGCTGTTGCGTTGCCTGGTCGCAGTGCGCCTGTCTGTTGAACAGAATCGGTTACCCTTACAAGGCCGTGGTGCACTGCGATGCCCACGGCCTTTTTTCTTTACCTGCTCCTTCATCAACGGGTCGCGGGCTTCCTAAGAGCCTATCCGAAAAACCGTACAAGCGGCATCCCTATGCCGCTTATACCGACGCATAGGGATGCGTCGGTTACGTTTTCCGGATAGGCACTAAATGTCAAAGTCGCCGAAGCTGCATTGGAGGTATGAGTAATGTCGTCGCCTGAGAATCTCCACGAATTCGACCTCAGGACTGCCACCGCGGACAGTAGCCTGGTGGGATTGTGGCGCATGCTGACGGGTTTCCGCCTGACCTATCTGGTGGCCGTGTTCAGCGTGGGTATCGCAGCGCTTCTCAGAACAGGCCACTCGCTGTTACTCCGTTACTTTGTGGACGAAGTACTTGGCCAGGACAAACCTGCTCTGGTCCTCCCGCTCATCGGACTGGCTTTCGTGGGCCTGGCACTCGGGCAGGGGCTGTTCTCTTTTCTCAGCGGCAGGCTGGCAGCCAGGACGGCGGAAGGGGTCACGCGACGCCTGCGCAACTACCTGTACGACCACATCCAGCATCTCCCTTTCACATACCACGACCACATGGAGACCGGTGAGCTGCTCCAGCGGGCCACCTCGGACGTGGATGCGATACGCCGTTTTATCTCCGACCAGGCGATTGGTGTGGGACGTGTCCTCTTGCTCTTTGTAGTTAACTTCGCGGTCCTGCTCAGCCTGAACGTGCAATTGGCGCTCTTTTCTATCGTCATAATCCCCCTGATCGTGGCCATGTCGTTCTTCTTTTTCAGGAGGGTCTCAAGAGCATATGAGGATTTTCAGAACCAGGAGGCCCGGCTTTCCACGATCTTGCAGGAGAACCTGACGGGCGTGCGGGTGGTAAGGGCCTTTGCCAGGCAAGAGTATGAACGAGAAAAGTTCGAGCGGGAAAACTGGAAACAGTATCAACTGGGCCGTGCTCTACTGTTGATGCATTCTCTGTACTGGCCTGTCTCGGATGTGCTATGTGGTCTGCAGATGTTGGGGGGCTTCTCTGCTGGCGCATGGATGGCCATCAACGGCACGATCACGGTGGGGACGTACCTGGCCTATACCGGCCTGGTCACCTGGCTGATCTGGCCTATACGCGACCTGGGACGGCTGATCGTCCATATGTCAATGGGCCTGGTTTCCTGCAGACGCGTGATGGAGCTGATCCGGGAAGAGCGCGAGCCGCTGGACGAAGGTAGTTACAAACCGCAGGGACCTGTACGTGGGGAGATTGTATTTAATAACGTCTCCTTCGAGTACGATGGTACGAGCGACGCCGTACTGAAAAAGATCAGCTTTCACTGTGAGCCAGGTCAGGTTGTGGGATTGCTTGGCGCCACCGGCTCGGGCAAAACCTCACTGGTCAATCTGTTGCCACGCTTCTACGAGTATACCGATGGCAGCCTCACGATTGACGGAGTGGAGTTAAAAGCATACCCGCGCCGCTATCTGCGTCAGCAAATCGGCTTTGTCGAGCAGGAACCCTTCCTCTTCTCACGTACCATTCGTGAGAACATCGCCTATGGCGCCGGTCGTGAGGTCTCCGAGGAAGAGATCGAGGCCGCCGCGCAGGCGGCAGCGATCCACCAGGTCATTACCGCCTTCCCGGACGGGTACGATACGCTGGTCGGTGAAAGAGGGGTGACGCTTTCCGGTGGTCAGAAACAGCGTGTGGCCATCGCACGCACACTGCTCAGGAACCCGCGCATCCTTATCCTTGATGATGCCACCTCTTCTGTGGACACGGAGACGGAGGAGGAGATCCGCCGGGCTCTGGAGCAGCTGATGGCGGGCCGCACGACTTTCATCATCGCCCATCGCATCCAGAGCGTGATGAATGCAGATTTGATCCTGGTACTTGACCAGGGCCGGATCGTGCAGTGTGGGACACATGAAGAGTTAATGGCCCAGGATGGCATTTACCGTCGAATATATGAACTCCAGGCTCGCATAGAGAAAGAGTTGGAACGGGAGTTGTACGAGCCGGGGACGTCGAAAATGAGGTAATTACCTGCCCGGCTGCCTGCCGCCGTGTGCCGATTGGAAATCGAACTTTACCGGCGCCTGCGGCGCCGGGCGTCGCCCTGCGCCGACGCGGAAACAGCGGTCGGCACAGGCCGACCGCTTGCCGAAGGCCCAAAGTGGGCGACTTCAGCCGGCATGGGTAGGCAGTTACAGGAGGAGACGGCCTATGTCGCACCAGGAATTTGAGGAAGAGGAATTCACAACGCGTTTCAATGGCCATACTGTTATCCGCATTCTGAGCCTGGCCACAGCACACTGGCCCTGGCTGGCTGGCTTCCTGATCTTCATCGCCACGGTTTCCATTCTTGGTTCCTACTTCACTTACCTGGGCAAACGCATCGTGGATGAGGCCATCCTTGCCGGGGATAGTGGTGCACTCATACACCTGGTTACCGTTTACGCTTCACTGCTCCTGTTTCAGGCGCTGTGTGTTTTCGGCTTCATCTATGCGGCCGGTATCCTGGGGGAACGTATCCGCTACGACCTGCGCAAAAAGATGTTCGATCACCTTCAGGAGCTTTCATTCTCCTATTTCGACCGCACCCCGGTAGGCTGGATTATGTCACGGGTCACCTCGGATTCCCACCGCATCGCTGATCTGGCGACCTGGGGTCTGCTGGACGTTACGTGGGGGGTGATGAACATAAGCGCCGCGGTTTACTTCATGATTGTGATCAACTGGAAGCTGGCGCTGCTTGTCTTCACCATCATTCCCGTCCTGATAGTCATCGCATCCTTGTTTCAGAAAAAGATCATCGTTGAGTACCGACGGGTGCGCAGGCTCAATTCCAGGATCACCGGAGCGTACAACGAGAACATCACCGGCGTGCGGGTGGTGAAGGCCCTCTGTCGTGAGGAGGAGAACCTGCGCGAGTTCAGCGATCTGACCGACAAAATGTACCAGGCAGCCTATCGCGCTGCCTGGCTCTCGGCACTATTCCTGCCCGTGGTCCAGTTAATCAGCGCAGTGGGGCTTGGCGCGATCGCCTGGTACGGAGGGTGGCAGGTGCAGGCAGGTGGTATGACCATCGGCGGCATTCAGGCCTTCGTCTCCTACCTCACCTTCATGCTGTGGCCTGTCCAGGATATAGCGCGCGTCTACGCCGAGATGCAACATACCATCGCCTCAGCGGAGCGAGTTTTCTCCCTGATTGACGCCGTGCCTGAGGTCGCCGACCGCCCGGGAGCAATTGATCCCGGCACCATTCGAGGTGATATCGAGTTCGACCACGTGGATTTCTACTATGAGGAGGATAAACCGGTGCTGCGCGACTTCACGCTCCATGTGAAGCAGGGTGAAACGATCGCGCTGGTAGGACCAACGGGCGGCGGAAAGTCCACCATCGTCAACCTCTTGTGCCGCTTCTACGAGCCAAAAAGAGGCGTTATTCGCATCGGCGGGCAGGATTACACCAGGCTTACCCTGCATGCCATCCAGTCCCGCATCGGTGTGGTACTGCAGACACCACACCTGTTCTCCGGCACCATCAGGGAAAATATCCGCTACGGACGCCTGGACGCCACTGACGAAGAGATCGAGCAGGCTGCCCGCATGGCAGGCGCACACGAATTCATCATGAAGCTTGAGAAAGGATACGATGAGGAGGTGGGCGAGGGCGGTAATCTGCTTTCGGTAGGGCAGAAACAACTGGTGAGCCTGGCGCGGGCGATCCTGGCCCAGCCGGAGATATTCGTTATGGATGAAGCGACCAGTTCAGTGGATACGCTGACCGAGACGCTCATCCAGAAAGGTATGGAACAGCTGATGGAGGGCAGAACGAGTTTCATCATCGCCCATCGCCTCTCCACAGTCAGGCGCGCAGACCGGATTCTGGTCATCGAAAACGGGCGTATTACAGAGATGGGAACGCACGAGGAGCTGTTGCGAGCACGGGGTCACTACTATCGCCTGTATACAAAGCAGTTCCGCAGGGAGCTGGAGCGAGAGTATGATGTATTTAAGGTACCGGGTACAATCGCAGCAGAGACGCTGAACTGAAGCGGGATGGTCATAGATACTTTCCCCGCATTCCTGGAGCTGTGGGAGAGGATATGCGATCTGCCTGTCCAGGCTCAGGTAGAGCACTGGGCATCCTGGATGGCTGAGTGGCCAGAGATATTGGCTCTGCTCACCCGGGATTACACCGATCAGGGGCTGGACTGGCGCCAGGTCGCGGAGGAACGCGTCTTCCCCTATTTGGGGCAGAGATTTCCGCAGATGAAAATAGCGCACCGGAATCTGGTGGAACTCTGTGATCCCGTGTACGCTGCCGCCCGGGAGCGACTCGGGCTTGACTGCGAAATAGTCTTCTTCATTTACGTGGGGATCGGCTGCGGCGCCGGCTGGGCCACGCGCTACGGCGAGATTCCAGCAGTGCTCCTGGGATTGGAGAATATCGCCGAGGAGGGGTGGAGCGAGCGCGAGACGCTCGCCGGTCTGCTTGCCCATGAGATCGGCCACCTGGCGCTTTATCACTGGCGCACCTCTCCACCTGGCTCAGGGCCCTGGTGGGAGTTGTATGATGAGGGCTTCGCCATGGAATGCGAGCGCATCATCACCGGCAGGGACAAGTGGCACCTTACGGAATTGGAGCCGGCGGGATGGCAGGGTTGGTGCCAGGAGAACATCGCTCTGCTGGCAGCAGAATTCCTGAAGCGCGCGACCACAGGTGGAGACATCCGGCCTTTCTTCGGCTCCTGGTTTGAATTTCAGGGCCACCGGTACTGTGGCTACTTTCTGGGGCACCAACTCATCCGACAGTTGATGAAATCCGGCAAGACGCTGAAGGAAATTGCTGCCCTCGATGATATAGAAGGATGGCTCAGGCCACATCTCGCACGTATTGCGTGTCATGTGGGTGAGCACGTATGGGAAGTTGAATGATCAGGCCGAACGTAACGGGAGAACTGCCTTGTGATCTTGGGGACGGGCTGATCATGCGGCGGGCCACCCCGGCCGACACCGAAGCTCTCGCGGCCTTCGACGCCCTCATCCACCGTGACCCCGGTGTTGAGGAGCCAAACCGGCATGTCGAGGCATGGGTGCGGGACCTGATGTCGGGACGTCATCCCACTTTCCGCCCCGAGGACTTTATGCTGGTAGAGGACACTCACGCGGGTAAAATTGTCTCGTCGCTCAACCTCATCTCACAGACCTGGGCTTATGAGGGGATACCGTTCAAGGTCGGCAGGATCGAGCTGGTAGGTACCCATCCCGACTACCGCAACCGGGGGTTGGTCCGCGCTCAGTTCCAGGCAGTGCACCGGTTGAGCGCCGGGCGCGGTGAGATGGTGCAGGCCATCACCGGCATCCCCTTCTTCTATCGCCAGTTCGGCTACGAGATGGCGATAACGCTTGGCGGTGGGCGAGTGGGCTACAGGGGCAATGTACCACCATTGAAGGAGGGCGAAAGCGAGCCTTATCACATACGCCCGGCAACAGAAGCCGACCTGCCATTCATCGCTGCACTGTATGAGCGTGGCATGCAGCGGCAGCCGGTCCATTGCCTGCGCGACCCGGCGCAGTGGCGCTATGAGCTGAATGGCCGCAGTGAGTCGAGCGAGGGCAAAGTAATGCTGCGACTGATTGAGCACACAGGGAGGCCGGTGGGATTCCTCGCTCATGCAGCCAGGCTGGAAAGTCGGCACATATGGCTCTGGCTATACGAATTAGATGAACACACTCCATGGGCAGCGGTGACACCAACCGTCGTGCGTTACCTGTGGGCCACAGGTGAGGCATACGCCACTCGCGACAACGAGAGCTGTGATGCGTGCGGCTTCGGGCTGGGAGAGCAGCACCCGGCCTATGCCTCAGCCGCCGATATGCTCCCCCACCTTCGGGAGGCATACGCCTGGTACATCCGCGTGGCTGATGTGGTAAGCTTCGTGCGCCATATTGCGCCAGCGTTGGAACGACGGCTGTCGAGATCAGACGCAGGTGCTTACTCAGGGACACTCAAAATCAGCTTCTACCGCTCAGGCCTCCTGTTGCAACTGGAAGGAGGACGGCTGGCCGGGGTCAGAGAATGGCTGCCCGCCCCTGCCGATTGGGGCGATGCTGCTTTCCCCGACCTGACGTTCCTGCATCTTCTGTTTGGTCACCGTACCTTCAGCGAATTGCAGTACATCTTCCGGGATTGCTGGTGTAAAAACAGCCAGGTGCAAACCGTGCTGGACGGGCTTTTTCCAAAGCGCCCATCGCACATATGGGCGATCGAGTGAGGGGCCGGCGTATGGATGGGACGTTCGACTTGTACGTGGCGCGTCGCGGATGGGCACATGGAGTTGATCCCAGGATCAAGCTCCTCTTCGTGCTTACCGGTATCATCTCGATGACCCTGTTCTCCAATCTCTTCTTCTTGCTTGTAGCGCTGCTCGGCGTCCACATACTGATAGCCTCAGCGGGAGTGCCGCGCGAGCGTTTTATCTGGGCGTGGCGGGCGATGTTGCCCGTTACCCTGTTGCTGCCGGTATTGTGGACGCTCTTCTACCCGGAAGGGAAGGCAATTTTCGAGCCTGGGGTGCTGCGAATCACCCCGCTGGCACTGGTACGTGGCCTGAGTGTGGCAGCAAGACTGGACACGATGGCCTTCATTTGCTTCTTCTGGCTCTTTACCACCGACCAGCGTGCGATCGTGCGCAGCCTGGTCAGGTTGGGGCTACCATTCGAGTGGGGACTGGTGCTGGCGATCAGCCTGCGCCATCTCTCCACCTTTTACAATCTCTATCAGATGATCACAGAAGCACAGCAGGCCCGTGCACTCGACTTGAGCGGGAGAAGTTGGTTCCAGAGACTGAGAGCACAACTGCCCGTCCTGGTAGCGATGGTGATCAACATTCTGAGGATTGCTGACAAACTCACAGTGGCGCTGGAATCGCGGGCTTTCGGGCTGGAGGGTGTGCAGCGCACCTGCCTGCACGACATTCGCTGCACCCGCCGGGACTATATACTTGGGGTGGTGATATTGTCAGGCTTCTGTGGTCTCATCTGGCTGCGTGTGCTTGGCCTGTTTACACACCCGCTCTGCCTGACGCGAGTGGCCTGCCCCTGACAGAGCAACAGGCTGCAAATTGGCCAGGTGGTTGTCGCGCTTCTCCTTTCGTGCACGCTTCCGGCGTGCGAAGAGCATCAGTTCAGCAAGCAATGCGCCCAGAGCACTCCCGGCCGTATTGAGCAGCCAGTCATCCACGGCAGCCACACGGCTGGGGATGCCCGTCTGAACAAGCTCTATCAGCAGGCTTAGGGAGGCTCCAGCGGCCGCTGTTCCTAACCAGCGACGTGCTGGAGGACTTCCACCAAGAGCAAGCGCCACTGCCGTCCCCAGCGGTATGAAAACCACAACGTTGCCTGCCAGTCCGATGAGCAGGTGGGGAGAGATACTGTGCGCGGAGGCAGGTTTGACTAACGGACCGAGTTCGCCGGCAACAGTCGGGTTGGGGCGGAGGGTCATCCATAGCAGCCATGCTGCGACAATTGCCGCCACGGCCCACCACAGCGCTGCCTGGCCGACCTTCAGTCTGTGTACGAACCGCAGCGCCGTGGCTGCCCTCGTCTGTCTGCTGGTCTGCGTTTCTTGCTTCACCACGTATTGCTCAGGGAGGTTGCTCTGGCGAAAGTGAGCATAAAATGTGGCTCAGCGGCCAGCTCGATATAACCGATTCGCCGGGCAATCTCCTGGGCTTCGCTCCGCTTGCTGCGGGAGATGAGCGCCATCCTGGCCCCCGTGCCGGCTGCATTCCCCACCTGCCGAAAGCGCTCCAGCGGCAATAGGGGCAGCATGCCTATAGCAACAGCACTCGCTATGCTGATGTAGGTGCCGAAGGCCCCGGCAACTATCACCTGCTCGATCTCCTGGGCAGAGATTCCCTGTGCCTCCAGCAGCATCTCAATGCCGGCCCTTATGGCGCCCTTGGCAAGTTGCAATTCGCGTATATCTTTTTGAGTGATGGTAATTGCTGGCCTGCCTCCCCGCTCCTCCTCACCGACCAGGACGAACTCCCGTCCACCATCGCCATCACGTACCCGGGCATGCTCGCCCAACCTGCCACGCGCGTCCACAATCCCCTCCCGATAAAGCTCGGCCAGGCTGTCAAGGATGCCGGAGCCGCACAGTCCCACCGGAGCAACATTATCTATTGTCTGATACTCTACCTGATGGTTCCTGAGACGCACGCGCTCGATAGCGCCTCTGGCCGCTCTCATCCCGTGCCTGATGTGCGCTCCCTCGAAAGCTGGCCCGGAAGCGCAAGAAACACTGGTTAACCTTCCCTGATGGTTCAGGCAAATCTCGGTATTGGTTCCTATGTCGAGTGCCAGGACCGTTCCTTCCATCTGGGCAACGCCTGTGGCCAGCAACATGGCGACGTGGTCAGCGCCGACGTACCCGGCAACATTGGGCAGCAGATGGATATAGGCTCCGGGCGCGATCGCCAGCCCCACCTCACGGGCCTTGATATCCATAGCAGAGCTGATGGCCGGCACATAAGGTGCCTGTGACAACTGCTCTACTGGCAAACGTAGAAACAGGTGATGCATCGCTGTATTGCCGACTACTACAGCTTCGACAATCTCGCCGGCCTCTCTCCCGATCTCGCTGACCATCTCAGCCACAGCATGGTTCAGTGAATCTACGACCAGTTTCTGGAGTTGAGCAGCCTGGGAGGGACTTTGCATGGCATATGCCATCCGACTAACCACGTCCTCCCCGTAAGCGATCTGGGGGTTCATCAGCCCCCTGGCAACCAGCGTCTCCCCGGTCTCCAGGTCTACCAGGTACGCGGCGATCTTGGTCGTGCCCAGGTCTACGGCCAGTCCCAGGGGTGTAGTATCGGCTGGCAGCAGAGCGATCATTTCCTGATCACGCACTATAGCTCTGGCCTGCCAGCTCAGCGAGCGCAGGCGGGGTGAAAGGCCCTGCAGCACGGCTAAGTCTGCTCCCGAAACGGTCACACCATACTGTATACTCAGCCTCGATGCCAGACGCTCCATATCCGCGAGCAGGTCCCTGCTCTCCAGGGAGGGAGGTGAAAGCGTCACCCTGTAACTATGTACCAATGGTTCTGGAGTAACAGGCGTTTCCTCCCCTTCAACCTGGGTGCGTTGAGGAGCAGAGAGTGACTCCGGCGGGATGCGCACCTTGCAGGAGCCAAGAGGCACTGCACGGCAGGCCAGGCGATAGCCGGTCGCCAACCGATCCGGGCCCAGGGCAGCTTCTTCTACAGAGTCTGGCGACGAAACTTCGCCTTCCAGGACCTGCACCACACAGCGCCCACAGCTCCCGACACCCCCGCACAGACTGATCAGCCCGACACCCAACAGCCTGGCGCAATCCAGCAGCGACGTCCCGGCAGGAAAATCGCCTCGACGGCCCGCCGGTTCGAAGTCCACGTAAACGCTCATTTCATTCTCCAACGATAACCGCCTCCAATGTGAGAGATGCGGGTATGATAACTGTTTCCGGGCGATTAGTCAAATTCTTCTTCCTGTGCGTTATATTTGCGTTCACCAGGCTCGGCGCGGCCTGGAGACTGGCCCGAGCCGGGGGATTGCAGGACAACTCTGCTCGCAGTTGTCCTACAACAGCCCTTGCATCAGCATACCAGAGCATGGTATAATAAAATTGCAAGACAAGATGGCTTTGTATCAATGAATGAATGTGCCCCGGCTCCTGCGTTTTCAGAGGGAGCCGATAATACGGAGGTTTGACGTGCGTTCAAGATCAGGTGGAGGTTCGTTTATATACTTGCTGATTCTCGTGGTTGCCGTGTTCCTGGTGTATAGCTACTACTCCCAGCGCGCACAGGGCGTGGTACAGACCTCGCTCACCGAGGTTGCGGCCCAAATTCGCGAGGGGAATGTCACCGGCATCCGGGTAGAAGGCAACCGTGTGGTGGTAAAACTGGGTAACGGGGAAGAGGTCGTCTCATATAAAGGTGGAGAATCTTCTATCACAGAGCAACTGCGTGACCTGGGGGTTACTCCTGAGCAGTTGGCCAGAGTCGAGATCGTTATGGTGCATCCCCCGGACTGGAGCACACTGCTGAGTGCCGGCGGTTCCATCCTGCTGGTGCTCGTGATGTTTGCCCTCGGCTTTTTTATGCTGCGCCAGTTCCAGGGCGCCAACAACCAGGCGCTGGCTTTTGGAAAAAGCCGGGCCCGTATGTACACCGGCGACCAGCCTTCTGTCACCTTCGACGACGTGGCAGGAGTGGATGAGGCCCAGGAGGAACTGCGTGAGGTGGTTGAATTCCTGAAAGAGCCGGAGAAGTTTGTGCAACTGGGCGCGCGTATTCCCAAGGGAGTGCTGCTGATGGGAGCGCCAGGCACCGGCAAGACATTGCTGGCCAAAGCGGTGAGCGGGGAGGCGGGCGTCCCGTTCTTTTCCATCTCCGGCTCTGAGTTTGTGGAGATGTTTGTTGGGGTAGGTGCCTCACGTGTGCGCGACTTGTTCGAGCAGGCCAAGCGCCACAGTCCCTGCATCGTTTTTCTGGATGAGATAGACGCTGTAGGACGCCACCGGGGCGCCGGGCTGGGCGGCTCACACGATGAGCGCGAGCAGACACTTAACCAAATCCTGGTCGAGATGGACGGCTTTGATACAGATACCAACGTGATCGTCATGGCAGCCACCAACCGGCCGGACATCCTGGACCCGGCGCTGCTGCGGCCTGGCCGCTTCGATCGGCGCATCGTGCTCGACAGGCCCGATCTAAAAGGGCGTGAAGCCATCCTGGCCGTCCATGTGCGGGGCAAACCCCTCGCCGATGATGTGGACCTCAAAACGCTGGCCAGGGCGACGCCTGGCTTCGTGGGAGCGGACATCGAAAGCCTGGTGAACGAAGCGGCAATCCTGGCCGCCCGTCGCAATAAAAAAGTCATCGGCATGGCCGAGTTCCAGGAATCTATCGAGCGGGTGATCGCAGGCCCGGAACGTAAGAGCCGGTTGATGTCGGAGGAGGAAAAGCGTATCACTGCCTATCACGAGGCTGGCCATGCGGTAGTGGCCCACGTACTTCCCAACTGTGATCCAGTGCATAAGGTGTCCATCGTGGCCCGGGGGATGGCAGCGGGCTATACCATCGCCCTGCCTGAGGAGGAACGCCGCCTGGTGACCAAGAGCAAACTGGAGGATGAGCTGGCTTACGCTTTGGGCGGGCGCACGGCCGAGGAGCTGGTCTTTGGAGATGTAACCACCGGTGCTGCTAACGACCTGGAACGCGTGACGGAAATCGCACGCGCCATGGTCACACGTTATGGGATGAGCGAAACCCTCGGACCGATGACCTTTGGTCAAAAAGAGGAATTGGTCTTCCTGGGTAAGGAAATCGGTGAACAGCGTGATTACAGCGAGGCTATAGCTCAGGAGATAGATACAGAGGTGCGCAAGATCGTGAACCGGGCCCATGAACGGGCCCGTGAGGTGTTGACTCAATATCGAGAGCAACTGGACCGGGTCGCTCAGCGCCTGATCGAAGTGGAGACACTTGACGCAGAGGAATTTGTGGCTGTGTTCGAAGGTAGAGAGACGCCTGACGTCCCGGTGAGTCCCCTCCCGGCCAGGGGTGCTAAAAAGGCGGACAAACGCCCCAAGTACGAGCGGACCAGACCGGTCACAGACATGCCACCTGCCCCGGCTCCGGCGTAACAGGGTGAGGAGATGCTGTTCCTGGCCGGTGTCGTGCTCGTCATAGCAGTCGGCATCATGCCGATGGTCGTGTATGCCCTTATCCTGTGGTGGTTTGACCGCTATGAGAAGGAACCGCTACCCTTACTGACCGCTGCGTTCCTCTGGGGCGCATTGCCCTCTATCCTCTTTTCCGTCGTGGCAGAGGTTATCCTCGACGTACCCATAAGTGATTTGGTCCAACCGGTGGTAGCAGACCTGATCGGGGCGGCGGTGGTCGCTCCCCTCGTAGAGGAAGTCGTAAAGGCTGGCGCTTTACTGCTTTTGCTGTTGTTTTTCCGGTACGAGATAGACAGCCCCCTGGACGGCATTATCTACGGTGGACTGGTGGGCTTTGGATTTGCAGCCGTCGAGAACATCTTCTACTTCGCCGATACTCTAAGTTCATCAGGGCTGGGTGGCCTGGGCAGGCTGGTCATCCTGCGCGCCTTTGTGTTCGGACTAAACCATGCCATGTTCACCGGGATGACAGGATTGGGACTGGCATTGATGCGCACGTCGCCGAGTATAGTCGTTAAAATGATGGCACCTGTTATCGGGCTGGTAAGCGGCATTACAGCCCATGCCATCCACAACGGCAGCGTGATGCTGGGCGCGGAGCTTTGCTGGCCCTGTGGAGTCGCACTTATTACGGATTGGGGTGGCGTGTCAGTCCTTTTCGCCATTATCATCTTTACCACGTTCCAGGAACGTCGCTGGCTCGTCACCTTTCTGGCTGATGAAGTCGAGTTGGGCACACTGAGTCAGGCAGATTACAAGACCGTGTGCTCATACATTGAACGAACGGCTTCCAGAATGAAAGCGTTGCTTGGCGGTGATGTCGCACGCTGGTGGAAATTGGGACGCTACTACCAATTGCTGACAGAGCTGGCTTTTAACAAACATCGTTTGAGCCGCTTCCCTGGGGAAGCCCATACGCAGGCGCGTGTGGCGCGGCTGCGTCAACAAGTGAATAAAATGCGGCAGTGAAACAGGTCAGCTCATAAAGCAGCCGCGTGTGATAAGCAAGCCTCACTTTAGAGCTGGCGCAAAACCCGGGTCTCTACCCCAACCATTCGCTGCTGCATTCCTGGCGTACGTCCCGCTATCGGTATAATTGTCCTCATCAAAATTAATCGGAGGAGAAATGCAGAAGTCTCATATCCTGGCCATTACACTGCTTGTTATCGTGGTCATTGGTGTCATTATCCTGGTCAATGGGCGGATAGGCACCGGCAAAGAGGCGGGTGAAGCGCTGGAGAGAGGCCGTGCTGCCCTGGAAGCAGGTAATTATGAGGAAGCCATCGTCAACCTGGAGGCCGCAGTGAAGGCCAACCCTAAGGATAGTAAAGCCCATTTCCTGCTGGGGCAGGCATACAGCCGGGCCGGCGAGCCGTTGAAGGCCAAAGATGAGTTTGCCACGGTCGTCTCACTTGACCCAGGCAACGCGGCCGCACATCACAACCTTGGCGTGGCTTACTATCAGTTGCAACAACTGGAACTCGCCGTCGCCGAATTTAAGGCCGCTCTCAACCAGGATCCCGATGCCCCGGATACGCATTATCAACTCGGCGCCGCTTATCTGGTCCTGGCGCTCTCTAAAGACCCGGCCACACCGGACAAACAATTGCTCGCGCAGGCTGTTGACGAGTTCAAAGCCGCCCTGGCACTGCAGGATAACATGCCAGAAGCGCTGATCGGGCTGGGGAATGTGTATATTCAGCAGGGAAACTATGATGCCGCTATCGAAACGCTTTCCACCGCAATCGCCCAGCGTCCAGACTTGCCTGAAGCTTACTACGCCCTGGCAGAGTCATACGCTCAGAAAGGGGACGCTGCCAATGCCTGTGCCACATTCAAGCGTTTTCTGGAGCTAAACCCACCCGCCGTCTGGAAGGACCAGGCCACACAGAATATGGCCATCCTGGGATGTCAATAGAGGATCGGAGAGATGTTTAAACTGCTGCTATCCTGGAATATCCGGCCGGGCCGAGAGGATGAGTGTTTCGAGTTTCTCATGCGAGAACTGGGGCCAGGGCTGGTGAAACTGGGTGTACACCCCACCGATGCATGGTACACTCAATATGGCGGCAGTCCCCAGGTGCTCCAGGGTGGCGTGGCAGAGGACCTGGCAGCGTTGCGGCGTGCCCTGGCCTCCGAGGAGTGGCGTAGAATTAAGCAGAAACTGCTCACCTACGTGACCGACTATCAGCAGAAGATTGTACGGGCAAGCGGCGAATTCCAACTGTAGCCGGTACCGGTTTCACGGCCGATGCAGGCTCATGTCGCCCGCCTGGAGCACAAAGGACAGCGGCAGTTGACATGCTGGCGAGGTACCACATACGTCCCTATACACCCCAAGACCGGGATGCTGTCTGGACGTTAGTCGCTGATACCGCCTTCTTTGGTGCCCCGGTCGAGGCTTTTCTGGAAGATCGCGCGCTGTATTGCTCGCTATTCGCAGCCTACTACACCGACTATGAGTCAGAACGGTTGTGGGTGGCCGAGGCGAACGGGGTAGTACTGGGATACATAATGGGTTGCGGCGACAGTCGCAAACGCCTGCGGATATTCCTTACACGCATCCTGCCGGGCGTTGTGGGCGGGGTGCTCAGACATCGCTATACCATCGGAAGGAAGGCTCTTGCGTATGCCTGTCGCGCACTGCGGGAGGTGTTTGCAGGCAAGGCCCTTACCGCTATCATGGCACAATTCCCTGGCCATCTGCACACCGGTGTGGCCGCGTCTGCGCGCGGGCAGGGAATCGGCCGCGCGCTGCTGGAGACCAGCTTGAGGCAATTTTGGGCGACAGGTGTGTGTGGTGTTCACCTGGTGACCACGGATCACAATCAGGTGGCCTGCCATCTGTACGAATCGGTTGGGTTCCGCCTGCTGGACACTTACCGCACGCGGCTGTGGAACGGATTTGTGCAAGATGTCCAGACACGCATCTACGGGATCAAACCACAATGGCAGTATGATGCCGCCGTGGATTGTAAGTGTGCTCAGGCATGACACGATGATCACTCCAGGCAGGATGAAACGTTACGAGCGTATTTACGCCCAGTTGCGAGAGCTGGTTGAAGGCCGATCACCCGGCCTGATAGCAGCTATGGCTACGATATGCGCTGTCCTGCACCACAAGATGCCCCATCATTTGTGGACCGGTTTCTATATGGTGCACAACGAGAATGAGCTGCATGTCGGGCCTTATCAGGGACCGGTGGCCTGCCAGGTGTTAAGTGGCAGGGGTGTCTGCCTCCACTGTGTGCGCACCGGCCAGCCGGTGATCGTGACGGACGTGGCGCAGTTCCCCGGCCACATCGCCTGCGACCCACGCTCAAAGAGCGAAATCGCCCTGCCGGTCAAGAAGGGAGAAAAAGTGGTGGCCGTCCTGGACATAGATTCGGATAAATTGGCTCAGTTCGATGAAGATGACGTTGCACCATTGATGAAAATCCTCACTCTGCTTCAGCCATACCTCTAGCGTAAGATTTACAGTCAACTGTGGACCTGAACCTCAGGCTGTGACCCGGGTGCTGGCCGCCGACCGCCGCCGGATTGTGATCCGGCGGGCACGTCCGGCGGGCACGTCCGGCGGGCACGTCAGGCGGGCACGTCAGGCGGGCGCGTCAGGCAGGCACGTGGCCGGGTGCTGGCCGCCGACCGCCGCCGGATTGTGATCCGGCGGGCACGTGGCCGGGTGTTGGCCGCCGACCGCCGCCGGATTGTGATCCGGCGGGCACGTCAGGCGGGCACGTCAGGCGGGCACGTCCGGCAGGCACGTGGCCGGGTGCTGGCCGCCGGACCGCCGCCGGATTGTGATCCGGCGGGCACGTCAGGCGGGCGCGTCAGGCGGGCACGTCCGGCGGGCACGTCAGGCGGGCACGTCAGGCAGGAACGACGCGCGGAATCCAGTTATGCGTATCTCGCACTCGCGTGCAACCCTGATGCCAGCGTAAGATTTACAGTCAAATGTGGACCCGAACCTCAGGCTGTGACCGGCCTCCGACCAGGCCACCGGCGTGGTCTGGAGATCGTCCTGGGCCGCGGAGTAAGTTACCTGTTCAGGCCGATTTCAACCGGGTGACATCAGACAGACCACAGAGTCAACCGATTATGAACCATCTACCCCGGCAAGGCCTCGCACACCGTGGGCAGTTACCTTTCCGGACACATGGCGCCAGGCCTGAACCCGCGTTGACGCTCCACAGAGTCAGTGCAGGCCGGAAGTCCTAATAAAAAACGAGACTATGCCAAAGGTACCTCTGGTGACCCTCATCACTGACTTCGGCACTGCGGATGGATATGTGGGAGCTGTTAAAGGGGTGATTCTGAGCATCGCTCCCAGAGCCCGGGTGATAGATATTTCCCACGAAGTCGCGCCCCACAACGTACGCCAGGCTGCCTTCATACTCCACAATGTGTATCCCTATTTTCCGCCTCACACCGTCCACCTGGTCATCGTGGATCCCGGGGTGGGCAGTGCACGCCGGCCGATCGCTCTGCGCACGCCGGCCGGCAGCTTCGTCGGTCCCGATAATGGCGTTTTCAGCTATGTGGTGGCCCGCGAACCGATAAAAGAGCTGGTAGTTATCACCAACCCTTGCTATCGCCTTCCCCGGCAGAGCTACACCTTTCACGGGCGCGACATCTTTGCTCCGGCCGCTGCCAGCCTGGCGCTCGGTGTACCGCTCACCAGACTGGGGCCACCGGTGCGTGACCATTGTACTCTGCCTTTGCCCCGCCTGGAAATCGGCCGGGAGAGCATCAGGGGCGAGGTACTACATGTGGACCACTTCGGCAATCTGATCACCAGCATCGGGTTCCTTGTGTGGTGTGGCGAAATGCTGGAGCTGTGCCCCGCTTTCGGTGGGGAGGAGAGGGTGCGCTTTAACGCCCCGAGCGTCCGGGTGAAAGTGGAAAATACGGAGATCAACGGTGTGATTCACACCTATGCAGAAGGTGCCCCAGGCCAGCCACTGGCTCTGGTGGGCAGCGGAGGATACCTGGAGATCGCCGTACGGGAGGGGAATGCTGCCCACAAGCTGGGGGTGTCGGTCGGGACCGGGGTCCTGGTTCAATTTGGCGAGAAGCTGAGATGAGTATCTGGGTGCGTTTGTGGATTGCTTTGTTGGTCGTAGCCGATCGCCTGCTGGGCACGCATCTGGTCGAGCGGGAGATGCAACGTCTGCAGCAGCTGCTCGGCAGTTTCGAGAGGCAGGCCGATGCTTTGCGGCAGCAGATGAGGGAGCTTAACCAGTTGTTGTATGTGGTGCAGGTGGAGATGTGCGTGCTGTGCCTGCGTAAACGCCAGTTGCTCCGACCGGATGACTGGCAGCGCTTTGCACCCCACGAAAGCGCGGAGGAGGAAAAGTTCCTGGACCTGGTGATTGACCGGCTGGTGAAGCGGGGGCTTGGCACCATACGCACAGAAACAGTGGGTGAAAATGTCTACGTTTATTACCTGAATCCCGATTGGGAGGCTATCGTAAACCTGCTGAATGCGTGGAGAGATAAGCTCGACCCGGTCACCGTTGAGTGGCTGGATGAAATGTTATCGCCAAAAGCGTAGAGGTGAAGATGGAAAAATTTGTCATTGAGGGTGGGGTTCCTATCTCCGGCACCGTGATTGCCAGCGGCAATAAAAACGCGGCATTGCCTTTGCTGGCAGCCTGCCTGCTCACCGATGAGCCTGTGATACTGCACAATGTGCCCGACATAGGCGATGTGATTACGATGGGGGAGATTCTCGCCGATATTGGCGCTACAGTGGAGAAGCTGGAAGCCAACACCTGGCGGATACACGCCCGTGAGATATCCACATACGAGTTAAACCCGCGACTCTTCAGTGCCATTCGCGGCTCCATCACGCTTGCCGGGCCACTGTTAGCTCGTATGGGGGCGGTGCACATGCCCTACCCGGGCGGGGATGTGATCGGGCGGAGACGGGTGGATACCCACTTTCTTGCTCTGAGTGCGCTGGGGGCGGAGGTGGAGGCCGACCGCACCTTCCGCCTGCGCAGTCGGGGCCTTCACGGCGCCGACATTCTGCTGGACGAGGCCAGCGTCACTGCCACCGAAAATGCCATTATGGCTTCTTCGCTGGCTCGTGGCACAACGATCATTCGCAACGCCGCCTGTGAGCCACACGTGCAGGATTTGTGCCGTATGTTGTGCCGGTTGGGCGCCAGGATCGAGGGTATCGGTTCCAATACGCTCACCATCCACGGCGTCGAACGCCTGAGCGGTGGGGAGTACACGATCGGCGCGGACTATATGGAAGTGGGTAGCTTCATCGCCCTGGCAGCCGTGACCGGGGGAGAGCTGTTGATCCGAAATGCCGCTCCCGAAAATCTGCGCATGGTTAAACTGGTCTTCGAGCGCCTGGGGGTGCACTTCGAAGTCAGGGGGGAGGATGTTTTCGTGCCGGCCGATCAGCCACTCACCATCATCCCGGACCTGGGCGGCGCCATCCCCTCCATATACGATGCTCCCTGGCCCGGTTTCCCTGCCGATCTGATGAGTATAGCCATTGTGCTGGCCTCCCAGTCCAGAGGGACTGTTTTGATCCACGAGAAGATGTTTGAGAGCCGTCTCTACTTCGTGGATAAGTTGATCTGGATGGGAGCGCGCATCATTCTCTGCGATCCTCACCGGTGCGTGGTGCAGGGGCCATCACCGCTGCATGGGGAGGAGCTGGAAAGCCCGGACATCCGTGCCGGTATGGCGCTGCTCATCGCGGCCCTGTGCGCCGAGGGGCAGAGCACAATCAGCAATATCCGACAGATCGAACGGGGCTACGGGCGGATTGACAGCAAGTTGCGTCAGTTGGGGGCCAGGATCGAGCGTATGGATTCCCGTCACTCTGACGGCCCGTAGCCACACTACGGGACGATGTACGTGTCTACCACGTTGCCATCACGGTCACGGAGAGTGAGTAGCTCCCCCTCCTGCCAGGCCGGCGTCTCCCGCCCCCAGTACAGGTCTGTGGGCGTCGAACGGCCCGCTCCAGAGTGAATGCGGAGCTGAGCATCGGGGAAAATGGTGATTGCGGGGAAGACGAAGCGGTTGCCCTCCGCATCTGAGAGCGTCCATCCCTCCAGGCTGACCATGCCGCCCTGACAGCGGATAAGCACCATCTCTGAGGCCAGCTCGCCCGAGCCGAGCACCTGCCCGATCCGGATGGTGGCGGGGCCTGCGGGGGTTATGGTGGGTGGTGGGACTATCGGTGTCCCTTCGGGTGGTGTTGTGGCTGTTGTCAGCGCTCCCCCGGCTGAAAGCGGCGCTGAGGGCGTGACGGTGGGGTGAGCAGGTATCACGAGCGTCTGCCCAACATAGAGGAGATTGGGGTCAACCAGGTGGTTGGCCTCCATCAGCTCCTCGATGGAGACGTTGTAGGCGCGGGCGATGCCGCTTAGCGTATCTCCTGCCTGAACAATGTAAAGCGTCGGTGCGGGGGTCTCTTCCGGGATCGGTGAAGGTGTGAGATTGGTGTGCGCCGCATATTCATAAAGCGATGGTGAGGGTGAAGGTATGGCCAGAGTGGCCGGCAGAGGCTTGAAGCGCTCCCACAGGAAAAGCACTGTCAATATGACCGCTGCGGATACGATCACGTTCACAATGACAAAAGCCGCCCAGTTGCGGATACGCATACTTTGCCTCCCCAGACTGGCCGGTACTCATTTGTCAGTGGCCGTCAATTGAAACAGTGACACAAGTTCTGCGAAACGGCTCAGCACGATAGCCCCTTCCGGTTCGGTTTCCACCTCCAACTCCAGCTTCCAGGTGTTGGGGTGGGGAATATGGATGGCACCAATACCGGCTTCCAGGGCCGGCAGGATGTCGGAGCGGGGGCTGTCACCGACCATCCAGGTATATGTGGGGTTCAGGCCATAGTGATTCACCAACTCCCGGAACACCTCCGGGTGTTTCTCCCGGACTATATGGACGGACTCAAAGAAGTGGGCCAGTCCGGAGCGTCTCAGTTTATCGCTCTGCGTCTGGGGGTCACCCTTGGTCAGGAGCAGCAGGCGGAAGTGTTGACTGAGCTGTCCGAGTGTCTCCTCCACCCCATCCAGCAGTATGATGGGATAGTTTCCCACCCGTAGACCGATCTCCCATAACATCGCATTTACCCTGTCATAGATTGGGCTTGAGTACCGGGCGCACAAACGCTGGTAGGCGATCTGCAGGCTGCGGGCGAACTCGGCCGGGGAGTAGCCAACCACGGGTACACGCTCCCGCTCCACAAGTTCCAGCATGTGCTCTGCCTCTTCGGCACCGAACCCCTGGGCCTCCATCAGAGCCACAAAGTCAGCTATGCATTGCTCGTAGAAGATGTTGTTTTCCCACAGGGTATCATCGGCATCTATGATCAGAGTGGGCTGGACTGTGATACCAGACAAATGGTCCCTCCTCTGGTGTGTTATGTGAGTCCTGTGCCTGGCCAGCGATAAAATGGCCCTCTCACAATTCCCTCAGGCGAGATGTGTACTCCCTCCAATGCCAGCAGCGCCCGTTTCATCTCCAGGCCGCCTCCATACCCACCCAGCTGGCCGTCAGAGCGCACCACTCTATGGCAGGGGATGACGATAGGAAACGGATTGCGTGCCAATGCGTTACCCACTGCTCTGGCAGCGCCCGGTGCTCCCAGTCGGACAGCGATCCCCTTGTAAGTGTCTGCCTGCCCGCGTGGTATGGCGTATCCTGCCAGCAGCACCTCTCTTTGAAAGGGTGTACAGCCCTCGAGTGCCAGCAGCTCCAGATGGTTTTGCTCGAATACGATCTCCTCTCCGGCCATAAAACGGCGTATGTTCTCACACAGGCAGGCAATGGGAGAGGGGAGCACCGTATCGCTGGAAGGGGATAAAGGCCGGGGCTCGTTGGGAAGCAACACACAATACACCCTGGGGACTGCAGCCGTTTCGCGCCAGCCAACGTAAAGGTTGCCCCAGACAGATGGGACGGGCACGTAGAACAGGCCTTCTATAGGCCTGGTGTAGCTTTGCATGGTTCTTATCCAGGATCGCCTTGGTGCAAAATTCAGCCCGATTAGAGGTCCCTTCCTTGAACCATTCTGCCTGCCAGCTCAATCAGGCTTTTGTGAATCTTCGTTAAGCTCGCCTATCGGCAGTATGATGTGGAAAGTGCTGCCGGGCAGGCGCTCTTCATCACGCCCCTCGCTTTCCACCCACACCTTGCCGCCATGGCCTTCGATAATGCCCCGCGCCACAGTCAGACCCACCCCCAGCCCACCACCCTTGAAAGCGGTTTTGCTGGAACGGTGGAGCGCGACGTCGTGCAGGATGTAGAAGCGGTCGAAAATGCGTCTCTGGTCCTCTGGGTCTACCCCGATACCGCTATCCTCCACGGCGATATGAACGGCTTTGTCAATGCGTGCTCCTCTGATGACGATACGCCCTCCATCGGGGGTGTATTTCACAGCGTTGGTGATAATGTTCCAGAGTGCCTGGTGCAACCGTTTTGAGTCGCCCACGATCATGGGAAGATCGTCGAGACCTTCGACTTCAAAGGTCAGCTCGCGATCGGAGCCGATACGCCGGATGTCCTCCAGAATCTGTGCCACCATAGGCTTGATGAAGACCGGTCCCCTGGCAAGTTCCAGTTTGTTTGCGTCAATAAGGGAGACGGTGAGGATGTCACTGATCACCTGGTTTAACCGCCAGGTAGCCTCGGCCATTTTTTCGACGAGGAAACGTGGCGTGCCTGGTTCATCAGGGGAGCCAGGGATATCCGGGTTAGCCTGGAGAATCTGAGCGTAGCCGTAAATTGTGGTAAGCGGCGTGCGGAGTTCGTGGCCGGCAATGATGATAAAATCTGTCTTCATCTTGTCCAGGCGCTGGAGTTCCAGGTTTCGGGCCTCAAGCTGGCGGATCTTCTCCTCCAGGCGGTCCACCAGGCGGCGGCTGTATTCGGTCAGGTATTCGGCTTTCTCCTCGGCTGAGGCCACTTCCTCCCGTGTGCCCTGGAGGAAAGAGCGCACCTGATCCGGGAATGTGTCAACATCAATCGGTTTGGGGATATAGCCGGTGCACCCGGCGATGAGGGCGCGTTCGCGGTCACCGCTCAGGGTAGCAGCGGTGACCGCCACGATGGGGATGTTTTTCAGTTCTTCGATGGTGCGCAGGCGCGTGGTAACCTCGTAGCCATCCAGCCCGCTGATGTTGATGTCCATCAGGATCATGTCGGGCAGTTCGCGTCTGGCAACCTCGATGGCCGTCAATCCATCTGAAGCAGAGACGATCTCGAAGCCCTCGCTACCTAGAATTCGTCGCACCAGTATCTCACTGGCCGGATCGTCTTCTACGTAGAGAATCTTGGGTTTGCGTTGTTCCATAGGAGGACGCTCTCAGCATAGCCCACGCCTTTATGCCGTGATGACGCGGGATCTTACAGAGAAGTGAGTTGCCACCACCTGTATAGATTGTATCACATTTCAGAAGGGCTGCAATATGCTGAGTTCTAGGCAGCTCGCTTCAGTATTTCGTCCAGGAGCTCCTCGTCAGTGAACTCTCCTTTCTGCATCAGCGTTTCGATCTGGCCACTGAGGCGTTCACGCTCGGCCGGGGTGAGTTCCTTGGCCGAGATGACAATTACCGGCACGTCGCGCACCCTCTCATCCGCCTTAAGGGCTTCCAGCAGTTCAAAACCGTCCATGCCAGGCATCATCAAGTCCATCAGGATGATGTCAGGCCGCTCACGGCGCACCATCTCGAGGCCCATCGCCCCATCGGAGGCCTCGAAAATCTGGTACTCACCACGTGTTTGCAGGATACGGCGGAGCAACAGCCTGGCTTTGGGATCATCCTCAATGATGGCAATAGTACGCACTCTGCCGTCGAGCTGTCCCAGGGAACCGAGCAGTCCCTCGGTGGGCGCCTCAGTGGCGAATTTTTCGGCGGGGAATTCAATCGTCTGCGCCCAATCCTCGCCCAACAGATGCTTTTCGACCGGGAAGGTATGGCCGGAGCAGTTAACGACGATGACCTCATCGCGCCTCACCACGCCCTGGCTGAGGAGCTTGAAGAGGCCAGCGAAGGCCGCCGCTGCGGCCGGTTCCATCGAGATGCCGTCAAGCTTGGCCATCACGTGCATGGCACGGAACGTCTCCTCATCAGTGACCGCCTCGAAGGCCCCCCCATGCTCGCGTATCACCCGCGCCAGGTAGTTGTAAGCCGGGCCAGGGTTGCCGGTGGCGATGGTAATGACCCGCGTCTGCGGGTTGAGCACAGGCTCAATTTCATCCAGCCCACGCTTGAAGGAGTTGACCATAGGAGCACAACCGGTCGCCTGGATACAGGCCAGTTTTGGCATACGGTCCACCAGCCCCAGCAGCATCATCTCTTCGTATGCCTTCCATACCCCCACCGGTCCCATTCCGCCACTGACGGCCTGGAAGTACCAGTCGGGAGTGGCCCACGGGGTGTTGCCCCGCCCGATCATCTGGGGCAGTTGTTCGGCGATCTCGAAGGCAACGGTTTTCATACTCTCGCGGGCCGAGATGCCCCGGATACCCTGGTCCACAAAAATCCCCTTGCGCGCGGCAAAGTTCGCAGCCACCTTCTTCGTTTGATCGTAGGTGGCGGTGACTTTGATGACCTCGGTGCCGTAGAGCGCCACCTCGCGCATCTTCTCTGAGGGCACCAGGCTGGTGAGGAAGGCCCACATTTTGATGCCGGCCAGCGCGGAATAGGCCGAGTAGGAGATGGCGACATTGCCGGTGGAGGCCACCACAGCCTCGGTAATACCGTGTTCTTTCATCACCGAGATGGCAAGAGAGGCCTGGCGGTCCTTAAAAGAGCCGGTCGGTCCCTGTCGCTCGTCCTTAATGTAGATATTGGGACAGCCAAGCATCAGCCCCAGGTTGGTGGCACGGAGCAGGGGGGTGCCCCCTTCTCCCATCGTGACTTTGTGAGCATCGTCACACAGGGGGAGCAGCTCCCGATAGCGCCACATGTCGAAAGGGCGATCCCGGAGCACATCTGGCCAGAGCGTACGCACCGTTTCATAATCGTAGCGGGCGTCCAGCCAGTCGTGCCCACATCTCTCACATTTACTCAGTGGCCTGGTGAACGGCACACGATACTTACAGGCAGCACATTCCAGCCATACCTGATGTCTGAATCTGCTCTGAGTCATTCGCTATTTCCCCTGCTGATTATTCTGGTTGTTTCCTGATACCGCGATGCGTTCCAGAGCGGCGGCCACATCTGCAAGCAATTCCTGCCTGCCAAAGAGGCCCTTTTGCAGCAAGGCCGCCACCCCACGGTTGAGAATGTCCCGCTCCTCCGGAGTAAGGTCTTTGGCGGTCACGACGATAATGGGGATGGAGCGAGTAGCACGGTTCGCTTTGACCGACTCAAGGACGGCGAACCCATCCACCTCCGGCATCATCAGGTCCAGGATAATGATGTCGGGATGGATCCTCTGGATCAGCTCGATCGCTTCCCGCCCCCCGGCGGCCTCGATGACCTGATACCTCTCCTGGCTCTCGATCATCCGACGCAGCAGTTTACGATCCGGTGCATGGTCGTCTACTATCAGCACCCGCTGTTGACCATCCTTGCGCCGATCCAGCCGCTCCAGCGCGGCCACCAGGTCCTCCTCCAGCACAGGCTTGACCAGGTAGTCAGAAGCACCAAGGCTGATACCATATTCCTTATCACTTACGATAGAACAGATGATCACCGGAATATCGCGGGTGTGGGGATTCGACTTGAGTTCCTGGATGACCTGCCAGCCGTCCTTCTCGGGCATCATCACATCCAGTGTGATGGCGAACGGACGGATGCGCTGGGCCCTTTCAACCACATTCGTGCTCCTGGTCAGGCCGATGACCTGATAGCCCTTCTTGCTCAGGTAACGGCGGAAGAGGGTGATAACGCCTTCGTCATCGTCCACACAGAGGACCTGTTTGGCTCCGGGAATTGGTTGCTCTCCGACTACGATATCCTCTTCTTCTTCCTTGGGCATTTCGGTGGGGCCCGCAATAGGAAGCACCACGTGGAAGGTGGAGCCTTTGCCTACAGTGCTCTCAGCCCAGATGCGGCCTCCGTGCATTTCCACAAAGTTCCTGGAGATGGCCAGACCCAGTCCCGTGCCACCGACGGCGCGGGTGCTTGAGCCATCCACCTGCGTGAATTCCTCGAAGATTGTGCCCAGTTTATCCTGTGGGATGCCGATACCGGAGTCCGAAACCCTGATAATCACCTCAGTCGGAGTTGCCTCTGCCTCCAGGCGGATAAAGCCTCGCTCGGTGAACTTGGCGGCGTTGCCGACGATGTTGAGGAGTACCTGACGGATACGTCCGGAATCCGCGCGTATAATCGGCAGGTCTTCCGGCACAACCTGTTGCAGCTCGATGGGCTTGTCTTTGACCAGCCCAATAGCAGTGGACATAACGCTCTTGATGATCTCACGCAGATCGGTGTCCCCGATGTTGATCTCCATTTTGCCGGCCTGAATCTTTGAGATGTCCAATATGTTGTTGATCAGGCTCAGCAGGTGCTGCCCGCTGTTGTAGACAGCCTCCAGGTCGGTGCGCTGCATATCCGTGAGCGGGCCGTCAATCCCTTTGAGGATCACGCGGGAGAAGCCGATGATGGAGTTGAGTGGCGTGCGCAGTTCGTGCGACATGTTGGCCAGGAACTGGCTCTTGAGCCGGTCCATCTCCTTCAGCTTTTCGGCCGTCTCCAGCGCGTTCTGATAGAGGTAGGCGCTTTCCAGTGCCACGCTCAGGTTGGCGCCGATCAATTCGATGAACTCGAGTTCGTCCTGGGGAACATCCTGGTTGGGTTGAGCCAGAACCAGCAACCCGAGAATCTGCTCACGTCCAACCAGGGGGACATATACCGCATAGTGTAGCTCGACCTGCTCGGCCAGGGCGGTGCCGACCGGACCGACGTAAGTAGCGCGGGTATCCAGGACAGAGGTGCGCCTGCCGTCTATCACTTTGTAAAACAGGGAAGGGTTGACCTCACGGGTAAGACGCAGGCTGTCGGCGAGAGTGATGTCATTACCCGCTTCATTATGGATGGCGACCGGGCGCAAAGCCCTCCTGTCCGCCTCCCACAGGAAGAAGATGGAAGGTCTGGCCAGACGCAGCGAGATCACCTCGCCGGCCCGGTGGAGGAGCTGCTCAGGGTCAAGTGAGGTGGCAGCGGCCTGCTGGACTTCGTTAATAAGAGCGCGGCGCATGGCGTCGGTACGCACTTCCTGGAAGAGGCGAGCGTTGGCGATCGCTGCAGCGAGCTGGTCGGCCAGTGTCTGGAGCACGGAGACGTCCTCGTCCGAAAAGGCTGCCTCTTCGGTGGACTGTACATCCAGCACTCCGATGACCTGACCACGTACCTTTAGTGGCAGCCCCATTTCGGAGCGGGTGTTGGGGAGGTCCGGGTTAGCAAAGTGGACGGCATCCTTACCCACGTCCAGGGCGATGCGCGGTTCGCCCGTGCCGGCCACGTAGCCGACGATGCCCACCCGGCCCACCGGCAGTTTATGGCCACGGGCGAGCATACGCCGTCCGCCCTCTGATGATGCCGCGCGCAGGACGGCATACTCTCTTTTTTCATCCAGCAGGAAAACGCCGGCATGGTAGAACCCGAATTGCTCTGAGATCAGCTCGACCGTCTCTTTCAATAGCTGGTCTACATCCAGAATGGCGGTGGCGTCACGGGCTACTTCCTGGGCGGCAGCAAGCTGAGCTGCCCGGCGCTGCGCCTCCTCAAACAGGCGGGCGTTCTCCAGCGCCAGTGCGAGCTGGTCAGCCACGGCTGTAGCGATGGCCAGATCATCCTCGCTCCAGGCGCGGTGTTCGGTGGCCTCCTGCAGGTCAAGTATGCCGATGATCTCATCATGCAGCTTGACAGGGACGGCCAGCGCGGAGCGCGCCGTCAATCCATCATGTCCGTTTCCTCCATTCCCCTTGATGATACTGCTCAGGTCCGATATAGCCAGGGGTGCTTCCTGCTGCAGCACCAGCTCCATCTCAGGCGACATGGCGACGCCAAGCGGGGGAATGCCCAGGCTGCGGTACTCCGCGCTGACTTGCGCGCGGCGGGCGACTTTCTGCCACTCCCTGGCAACGTAGTAGCGCTGGAGGGTCCGCATCTCTTCAAGTGCCCTCTGCGTCTGCTGGAAGAGGCGAGCGTTCTCAATCGCGATGGCGATCTGGTCGGCCAGGACCTGGAGCACTGCCACGTCCTCCTCGCTGAAGGCGGCCTCCTCTACGCTCTGGACGTCCAGAGCACCGATGACTCGCTCACCTATCTTCAGTGGCAGCGCGGCCTCAGAACGGGTGTCCGGCAGGTCCGGATTGGCGAAGTGGACAGCATCCGCTCCCACATCCAGGCCGATGTAGGGCTGGCCGGTACCGGTCGCCCGCCCTACAAAGCCTTGCTCACCTACGCGCAGCCGGTGACCACGGGCCAGCATGCGCTTCCCCCCCTCGCTGTTGGCTGCGGTGAGGACTGCCCACTCCCCGGCCTCGTCGAGCAGGAAGATACCGACGTGGTAGACTTCCAGGCCCTCGCTGATGAGATGTACAGCTCTGTCGAGCAACTCCTGGGGGTCCAGCAAAGAACTGATGGCCCGTGCCAGTTGGGCCGTTGCCTCCAGATAGCGCGCCCGGCGCTCTGTCTGAGCGTAGAGTTGCTCCAGTTCCTGATGGCGGCGTTGAACGTCATCAAAGAGGCGGGCGTTCTGTAAGGCGTTGGCGATGTTACCAGCCACACCCTCGAGTATGTTCACTTCATCCTCAGGGAAGGCGTTGATGTCCACACTGTGCAGGTCCAGTGCTCCCAGAACCTGCCCTCGCACAACCAGAGGGATCACCAACTCAACTCTGGTGGGGAGGCGGCTGTAGGTAAATTGCACAGGGAGTCCGCCTGGCCCTCGCGTCTCTCGCCAGGAGGTTACGGTGAGGCGCTGCCCGCGGTTGATGGCCACGGCAACCGCTGTGGTCCCCCCCAGGCCAACGCGAAAGCCAGCCTCTTTCAGGTGTGAGGCGCCCTCACCTGAGGCATCCAGTAACACCGCTGTCCTGCCCTCGGCATCCACTGCGTAGAGGCCTACATGGTAGTAGCCGAAAGCGCTGCGGATCACCCTGACAGCCTGAGCTGTACTAGCGGAGATATCGAGTGCAGAGGTGACTATGCGACCGATATCTACACCTGTCTGGCTCTGTTCAATCTGACGACGCAGTGCCAGGTGCGTTTTGTGATGTGAGGTGCTCAGCAACCAGCCCAGTGTAGCCACCATTACAATAGTCGCCATATGTGCGATGTTTGAGATCACTGGGGCAGCGGTGATCAGGCCCCGCAACAAAAGGGCAAACGCAGCCACACCCCCCCAGACCAGGCCGGCTTCAGGGGTGAGCAGAGAGGCAGCCGCGAAAACGGCCGTGCCACTCAGGAGTGGTGTCAGGCCTGGCACGGGCAAGAGTTCGGGTATGGCTACCACGGCGTACACGATGGTGAGCCCTATGAGCAGATTGATCGTCTCGCTCGTCAGCCCCAGACGGTCCAGCCTCTGCAACCCCAGGATGGATAGGAAGAACAACACGCTGGCAGAAAAAGAGACCCAATCAATCCGCGTCATGTAGAATATACCAAGCAGGTTTAGCAGGGGGCCCGTAGCGGCCAGCCACATAACCGCGCGGAGTAGCTGGGGCAGCAGGGATTGTACCTGGGGCAGGTCAGTTTCCTGGATTGTGATAAATTTGAGCAGTCTTCCCCACATAGCCACTCTTATCCTTTTTCCTCACGGGGTTTGGTGACCAGGCGCACCAGTGCCCGGTCTACCCGCAGCGCCTCTCCCAATTCCTCCACTGCTGTCTGCAGAATCGTGGCTATATCGGGAGAGCGACGAAGCCTGGAGGTAATCTCGTAAATGCGGCGCTGACGCTCGGCCTGGCGCTGTATCTGCTCGAACAGGCGAGCGTTCTGCAACGCGATGGCGGTCTGGCTGGCGATGGAGACCAGCAGGTCGCGTGCCCGCGCGTCGTAAAGGCCTGGTGTGGTGTAGCTCTGCACCGCCATCACCCCAAGCACCCGGTCGCCAATACTGATCGGCACACCCAGCCACGACTGGGCTTCTGTGCCGATCATTTCTATACCCAGTTCTTTCATACGCTGGGATACATTATCCTGGAGCAGCAAAGGCTGGCGGGTGCGGATGATATACTCCGTAAGACCATTTCCTATAGGTCGAGAAGGCCAGCTTATCTTTTGCTCATGGTCAACGACCAGGGGGAACGAGATGGACTCGGTTTCAGCATCGTAGAGGGCGATATAGAAGTTAGAAGTGTCGAGCAGACGGGACGCCCCAAGGTATGCCTCTTCCAACACCCCTTCCACATCGAGGCGAGTGGTCAGGGCCTGGGCCAGCTCGTTCAGAATGCGCATCTGCTGAGCAGCTCTCTGGGTCTCGGCAAAGTGACGGGCCTCCTCAAGCGCCAGGGCCACCTGCTCACTCACCGCTTCGATCAGAGCGATCTCGCCGGGAGACCAGCTATGGCTGCCGTTCGACTCCTGAATGGCCAGGCTGCCGATGACGCGGTCACGCAGGCGAAGCGGTGTTGCCAGAATACGTCCGGACGCCTCCTGGTCGTCGGCAAGGGCGACGGTCTCCCCCTGGGCGATGGCCATCTCAATAGCCGGCAGCTCCAGGCTATCGGCGGGCCTCACGTCAATACGGTCGTAGACGTAGCCCAGAGCCTGCCTCTGCGAGGTCAGTTCCGCCCAGGCAGAGGCCGCGTACTCACCGTACAACAGGCTCAGCTCGCGCAACTGGCTTTCGGTGCGCTCCATCAGTCTGGCGTTGTCAATGGCGACGGCAAGCTGGTCAGCGAGCGTCTGGAGGACAACGATGTCATCCTCGGAGAAGGCAGCTTCCTGTGTGGACTGAACGTCGAGGACGCCGATGACAC
>DAOTYA010000029.1:0-4790 GCA_034435075.1 Anaerolineae bacterium | reverse complement strand
TCGGTCGGAGGGGTTTGCCAGTAGAGAAACAGGTGGAGCGTGTCACCGCTTTGATAGCGTGTGAGAGGAAATTCGGCTTCCAGAGGCCTGGTACGCCGGGACGCGACGTCCGGTGCGAGATCCCGAATGGTCGCAGCGCGTGCAGCAGTGCGGGCATACAGGTGCAGGGCACACTCTCCGAAGTGCCATTCCTGTGCAGAGACGGCCCGCTCGCTCAGCCAGCCGACAACTTTGCCTTGTGGGTCATTACGTTGCGCGTCAGGGGTTATCACGAGCCAGAGAGCCTGTGACTGCTCCCACACCGGTGCCACATATTGCGCAATGATTGCGTCGTCCACCATCGCACCATACGGGACTTTGTTCCAGGAAGCGGCGTAGTGAGCGTTGAAGACAGGCCAGTCCTTGTCGGTGTGGAGAAGCACGGCATCGCCAGGACGACGGTGTGCCGCCAGGGTGGCGGCTACGGAGAGGTAATCATCGCGTCTGGTGCGGGAAGGGAAGTAATACGAGGCCAGCCCGCTCAGAGCGGCGGTCAGCACGACTGTGCCTCCAACTGCTGCGACCAGGCGTCTTTTCCCGGCCAGAGCAGCCAGTCCCCACCCCAGTGTTGTGTAGAAGCAGACGGAGAGTGGCAACAGATAGCGCGGCGCCAGTCTGGGCGCGTAGTAGATATGCACCGGCAATGATACGATGTATACAATCAGCGCGGGCAAGATCAAACCCAGTGTGAGCATCGTCAGCCCTGCTCGCCGGAGCGAGGATTGGGAGGAGCGCCATGCCGCATACAGGCAGATCATCAGCACTCCCCACACCGCCACTGTCAGCGGCATGTAGTGCTCAAGGTTCACAGGCACACCAACCGCCAGTATGGTGGTGTACAGCCGGATGAAGAAGTCGGGCGAGAATGGCTCGGCGGAGGACCATGTGGGCATGCGTGGAAGGGCGTAAAGTAACCACGGGGTATAAATGGCTGCGGCAGCGACCTGGGCAGTACCCCAACTCAGCAGCAGACGTCTTGGGCGGCTCCGTCTCATCCACACGATGGGGAAGGCCAGGTTACTGATCAGGGGAAGGGAGACCGTCAGGTAAAGACTCCACAGCCCGCCGGCCACTGTCAGCACATAGGCCAGCCATAGCCTCCTGCTACCGGGGTTTTCCCACAGCCGTATTGTTGCCCATAGTGCTCCCGCCGATAATGTGGCAGCGAAAGTATACATGCGCATCTCCTGTGACCAGGAGATGGCGAAACGGGAACAGGCAGCGAAAAGAGCACTGAGCAGTCCAGTCTTTTTCCCTCCCAGCGCGTTCCCCAGTCCATAGATGACCACCACGCCCAGGGTCCCTCCGCATACGGATGGGAAACGCAGCACGAATTCACCCTCTCCGACCAGGGACCGCCAGCTCCGCATAAAAAGAAAGTAGAGAGGCGGGTGGACGTCGTGAGCCGTCCATTGGAAAATCTCTTGTATCGAGGAGCGTGCTGCCCAGACTGTCAGCCCCTCATCCCACCAGATATTGTGTTCGGCCAATTCGTATATGCGCAGGCCAAACGCTAAAAGCAGGATGAGCAGAATCAGGAGATGTTTTTTATCGCTGCAGGTTGAGGTCACAGAATTTCATCATACCTCAACCCGCTGCAATTGACAAGTGGGAAGCGTGCTGTGTTCTGGGAGGAATGGCAGGCTGGTGAAAAATGGGAGCGGAGAGGGTGCTCTCCGCTCCTTATAGTATCTACACGGGTATAGAGTGGGCGCGTCCGTTTCCTCCCGCCACTTCTTCCACTGGTGTCTTCGCCTCCGGCATCAGAGCGATCTCCAGCACTTCATCGAGGTGCTCAACCAGCGCAAAGGAGAGTTCCTGGCGCACTTCCTGCGGCACTTCATCCAGGTCTATTTCGTTGGCTTGGGGCAGGATCACCGTCTTGAGGCCATGGCGGTGCGCTGCCAGCACTTTCTGTTTGACCCCGCCGATGGGCAGTACCTGGCCCTGGAGCGTCACCTCGCCTGTCATCCCCACGTCTCCGCGCACAGGCCGGCCAGTCAGATAAGAGACCAGAGCAGTCACCAGCGTCACCCCCGCCGACGGGCCGTCTTTGGGAATTGCGCCAGATGGAACGTGCAGGTGGATGACCTTGCCATCCAGTGCGTCCTCGGGCAATCCGAGCCGTTCCAGCTCGCCCTGTACGTAGCTGAGCGCGATGCGGGCCGACTCTTTCATCACGTCACCGAGCTGGCCGGTCAGGATCAACTCGCCCTTGCCCTTCATCACCCGTGCTTCTACAAAGAGCACCTCGCCTCCGGTAGGCGTCCAGGCCAGACCTGTAGCAACGCCCGGCAGCCCGGTACGCAGCGCAGCTTCATCGCGAAAGCGCGGCTTGCCAAGGAGTTCTCGTACCCTCTCCTCGTCCACGATGATGTGGCATGCTTCATTGCACGTGGCAATTTGTGTGGCTACCTTGCGCAGGGCACGCCCGATCTCGCGCTCCAGGTTGCGTACACCGGCCTCGCGGGTGTAATCGCGTATGATGGTCTTCAGGCTTTCCGGCGTGAACTGCACCTCATCAGGGCGCAATCCGTTGACCTTGAGCTGGCGTGGCACAAGGTAGCCCTGGGCGATCTGGATTTTGTCATATTCTGTGTAGCCGTCAATCTCGATCACCTCCATGCGATCGCGCAGGGCCGGTGGAATGGTGCTGAGAGTGTTGGCAGTGCAGATGAAAAAGACCTGGCTGAGATCGAAGTCCACGTCCAGATAATGATCCCTGAAAGCATGGTTTTGCTGTGGGTCGAGTACTTCAAGCAGGGCACTGGCCGGGTCGCCTCGCCAGTCGGTGCCGATCTTGTCCACCTCGTCCAACATAAAGACGGGGTTACGGGTGCCAACTCTCCTGAGAGCCTGGATGATCCTGCCGGGCATTGCGCCGATGTAGGTACGACGGTGGCCGCGTATCTCGGCTTCGTCGCGCACACCGCCCAGGCTCATGCGGGTGAATTCGCGCCCCAATGCGCGTGCGATGGAGCGCCCCAGGCTGGTCTTACCAACGCCTGGCGGCCCGACGAAGCACAAAATTGCTGCTGAGCGCTCGTCATCGTCATCCTCAACCCCACGCTCCAGGCGCAGTTTGCGTACCGCCAGGAATTCCAGAATGCGTTCTTTGACTTTCTCCAGCCCATAGTGATCCTCATCGAGGACCTGTTGGGCGTGATTCAGATCAAGGTTATCCTCCGATAACTTGTGCCAGGGCAGATCAAGCAGCCAGTCCAGGTAGGTTTTGATCACCCCGGCTTCGGCTGATTGCATGCTCATATGGGCCAGCCTGTCCAGCTCCCTTTCGGCCTCTTTGCGGGCCTCCTCTGGCAGGTTGGCCTCCTGGATCCTGGTACGGTAAGACTCTATCTCCGACTCCTCATCCTCCTCACCAAGCTCCTTGTGGATGGCCTTGAGTTGCTGGCGCAGGAAGAACTCCCGCTGCACTTTTTCCATCTCTGACTGGGCTTGCTCGCGGATCTGCTTGCCCAGCTCCAGAACCTCCAGCTCGCGCTGCAGCACGCCCAAGAGAGTGCGCATTTGTAGGGGGAGTGTCTCGCCGGCCAGGATTTTCTGAGCGGGCTCGATCTCCATACGGATGTTGGAAGCGATGATGTACAAAAGCAGGCTCGGATCAGTGACCTGCTCCAGCATATCCACAACGCCATCTGGGACCTGTGGGAGGAAGACGACCAGGCGTCTGGCCAGGCCCAACAACTCGCGCCTGAGGGCCTCCATCTCAGTGGCGTCGCCCTCCTGCTCCGGCCACAGTTCCGCATGTGCTTTCAGATATGGCCCCTCGGTCAACCATTGAGTGATGCGCACCCGTGCCAGGCCACGTACAAGTACCTGATAGCTCCCGTCATCAACGCGCATAGCACGCTCGACCTGAGCCAGGGTACCTACCTGATATACACCGTCAGGGCCGGGTTCCTCGACCGTCGGGTCTATCATAGCCACAAGTACCACCAGCCTGTTGCTCTCGATGACGTCCTCTATCAGACGCACGGAGCGGGGCAGCCCGACCGAGAGCGGCATGACGGAATAGGGAAAGGCCACCACGTTGCGCAGGGGCAGCACAGGCAGCTCCGGCGGAAGCTCAGCGGCCTCTTGTTTACCTTTTATTTGGATCAAAGGCATCAACACCTCTATCACCCCTTTAATGCTTAGTTTGCCCACATTATCACACCTCCACGTTGGAAATGTATTTTCATTACGTTAGATTTACATTAGAGAGTGGGTGTATAGAAGCGACTGGTCTCTGGAGGTAACAGGGGAGTTGACAATTGAGTATTGGGCAATACCTCTCGGGTGGTTCATAATTGGTTGACACTCTGAGTTATGCACCGGATGCCGCCCGATGGAAATCGGTTCTTTTGGCACTTAGAGCCTATCCGAAAAACCGTACAAGCGGCATCCCTATGCCGCTTATACCGACGCATAGGGATGCGTCGGTTACGTTTTTCGGATAGGCACTTAGCGCTGCGCGTCGGCCTGCGCCGACGCGCCGGTCGGCAGAGGCCGACCATTGGCCACAGCAGAGGTGCAGCGCGCTGCGCCCTGTTGGCATCAAGTTAAGCGACTCAAGTCGCACCTCAGGGGCTTGCTGCCGGGCGTCCACCGGCGTGGGCGCCTCCGTCCGCGCAGGCGGGCGGCCAGGGGCAGAGCGGCGCTCTGCCCCTGCCGGCGCGATTTCCAATCGCCCGCCCCAGAAACGACGCGCGAAGGTAACTATGCGCTGACTGTAGGGGCGAGGTATACCT
>DAOTYA010000028.1:0-6949 GCA_034435075.1 Anaerolineae bacterium | reverse complement strand
TGGGAGGGCAAAGGGCGAGCTAAAAGGTAACTGAGGAGTCCTGGACTGCCTCTATGAATAGATTGCTCGCCTCCCTGACCCAGGAGACCCGATTAGGAATATTGGGGAGAGCCTTGTGGTCTCTGCCCCTGATCAAGGACAAGTCTGGGAATGCAACCATCCCTGGGACTGGGTCTATTCAGGCGCTGACTGTAGGGGCGAGGTATACCTCGCCCGTACACCTTCCCGGGCCCGCGGCCGATGGTCGGCCTTCGCCGACCTTCATTTTGGGATGCCCGTGGAAGGGTGTCGGCGGAGGCCGACACCCGGCACGAAGTGCCCAGGCAGGACGATTTCAATCGGCTGAATAGTTACGCGCGAAGTTCAGTTATGCGTATATTAACTCGCGTGCAAACCCGATGCTATGATGCGAATTTCCCGGTCCATTGGCCACAATTCAACGAGATTCGAGCGCAGATTGGGCGACTTTGCTCTCCGGTAAATGAGAGCAACTGCACCCGATTGAAATCGGCCTCTTTGGGCGCTCTGCGCCGATGCACGCCGGTCGGCGGAGACCGACCCGTTGGCCGGAGGTCCCAAAGGGTGACTTCAGTCACCGCCTGAATAGTTACACGCTGAGAGTAACACCGGTTTTGAGCGACAGCCGCGCCCGGGCCTGCGTTCAGATTTCCCCTTCGCCCTCCTCACCGCGCAAAAGGAGACGTCCCCGCTTCAGCACCACCTGCGCCCCTTCTCTGCTCTCCTCCAGGACAGAGGAGGCACCCATCTCGGCGTAAAATTCCGCCGTGCCGTAGGTGCGGGTTTTGACCACCACCGGCATGGGCACGGCATGTCCGATGATCAGTGCCTGCTGACGGGTGTCCAGACGGGCCAGTACTTCGCGCAGAGCACCCGCCCCGCTGACGCCGGAGAAGACCGCCCGTATATCCGCCTCATCATCAAGCAGACAGGTGATCCGGGTGCCGATCTGGCTCATCACCTCCGGGTCAATCCCACTGGGGCGCTGGTCAACGATCAGCAGTGTTACGTTGTACTTGCGCAGCTCACGGGCGATCGTGCCGAAAATGGTGTGCCTGGCTACCTCGGGGGCGAGGAATTTGTGCGCTTCCTCGATGGTGATGACCAGGGGAATAGGTGCGCTCTCCGATCTTCCCTGGGCAGCCTCGGTGCGTTCCACGTAGTGCTCGTGTATGCGGCGGGTGAGGTAGTTGGCAACCAGCAGATATGCTTCCAGGCTGCTGCCATAACGTCCGAACTCCAGCACCACGTTGATACCCCGGTCCAGATAGTCCAGAATCTCTCTGACCGGGTCTGCCGTCGCGCGCTCCTGGAGGAAGGCGAAGCGGCGGAATAACCCCAGTTTGCGCTGGATGGCACCCAGGGTGCCGCCGTGGATGGTGCCCCTTTCCAGCGCATCCTCCAATTCCTCCAGCGGGTCCTCCTCGTCCAGCAACCGGGCCACCCATTGCTTTCCCAGTTTGCGGCGCAGGAAGTACAATGCACCGACCTGGACATCGGAGAGGGCCATGATGCCGGCCAGGCTGTCCACGTCCTCAGGCTCAAGCTGATCGTACCCGATGCGTACAACGCCGTCAATCTTGCTTCCCCGTCGTCTGGAGGATTCCTCATCCAGGGTGAAAACGGCAACTCTGGTGTGGAATATCTGGCGCAGTCCTTTAACTTCGTGGCGCTTTTCGTCCTCACTCTTCCAGCCGTACTCGTTGTGCATGTCGAAGACGAGGACGACGGCCAGTTTTTCTGCGCGCACCAGTCCGGCCAGGAGCGTGCGCGTGAGGAAGGTCTTGCCGGTGCCGGTTTTGCCGAACACCCCTGCCGAGCGCTCGACCAGGCGGCGCAGGTCGAGCGCCACATGTATGCCCTCCATTTCTAACGGCTCGCCTATGTAGAAGTGATCCTTCTCCTCCTCCCGGCCGAAGATCAGGCTGACCTCCTCCTCGGTGGCCGGGTAGACCGGTGAGAAGTGAGCCGGAATGGTTTTGACCGGCCTGGGTTCGCGTTCCCTACCACCTGCAGGCGGGTCCAGCATCAGCATGGGGGCAACGTGGATGCGACCAAAGACGAGATTCCCCTGGTAGACACGGGTCAGGAAAGGGTCGGAGGTATCAGGAGGTGCCTTCTCGATCAGCGGGTTAAGGGAATCCAGTTGCACGTCGGTGATGATGGAGAAGAAGCGTCGGCCGGTCTGGCCGTGCACGACGACGTAGCGGCCCACAGCCAGCCCTTCGATCACTGTGGTGGGGTCGAGTTTGACGTCCAGCCCCTTAGAGAGGCTCCCGCCGACGACAATACCGAGCCTTTGGACAGGCGGCGGCATGGCCGGTCGAGGGCCGAAGAAGGCATCGAGTTCCTGGGCGGGGGAACGTGTATTCATAAGGTCTCCTTAAACTACTTCCGTTACTGCTCGCAGCCGTCGCAGGAGCCCTTCCAGCCGTACCAGGTCGCTCGCCAGCAGGCGCGAGAGTTCCCGCCCTGCCTCCGTCAGAAACCTGGCGCGCTCCTCCTCAGGGCGGGCTGCGGCAGCAAAACGCAGACTGGCGGCCAGCAACTCATCGGCCGGCGCTTCACGGGCTTCCAGTACCAGGCGGAAGTAATCGAAACGGGCAGTGAAGGCCCGCACTTCCTCTTCGTCACACTGATAGAGCCAGTCGAGGGTGATCGGGGGCTGCGCCGGCAGGCAATGGTAGATGTGCTCTCCATCGGCACATCCAACTGTCAACACGCTGACCTCGATGGGCACCTGGCGGTTCTGGCGCTGATCGCGCACGACCTCTTCGGGCGGATTGGCACTGATGAACTGACGCACGAAAGGGTCATCTTCCAGGCTCACATCGTAGATCAGGCCGTAGATGGCGCTACGTGGTGTCGCCCCGTCCGCCCGCACGAACGAGCCGAAGGCCGGGATATCCGGCTGCATCACTGCGCAGCCGATGGTGAAACCGCGCGTGCTGGCCCGCAACACGCGCCCGACCCGCAGGTTGACGTTCTTCATCTCCCGTATCTCCTCCTCCCGCTTCGCGTCAGGCTTTTGTAATATGCCTTCGGCGAAGGAGTGGGCATCACGCCAACTCGCATCATGGAGGTGGCGATCATCTCCTCAAGGGCCTCCCGCTCCGGGGCGCTGATGAAAGCCAGCTCATCGGCGCGAGCCAGCGCGTAGGGATAGTCGCCGGTGATGCGAGCCTGGGCCACGACAGCTGCATGCACCAGTGCCAGTTGATCAGGCTGCTCAGCCACCCAGGCCGGCACCTCTACCCGCGCAATAACCGGCTCTTCCTCCTCCGCCGACAGGTTCAGGTAAAAGAAGTGAACGGTCTGGCCGGCGGGCTGGTAAAAATTTTGATTGACTGAGGCCGGGCTGATGAAGAGAGCGGAGCGGGCGCCGGGGGGCAGGGTCTCGAAGATGGCGCGATCGGGCAGGTGTTCGAGGGGGTTCGTTTCGCGTATCGCCCGCTGCGCATCCCCATCCACGCTGGCCAGGTGGAGCAGGCGGGATACCTCGCTGCGGCGCGGCCTGCTGGCGAAAGCGGCCACCGCTGCCCCGCTCTCCTGGATACGCCCGAGCTGGTCGAGATAGCGCATTACCTGGGTGCGCTGCCACTCCTCGGAGCGCTCCTCCAGGACCCACAGGAGCAGTGTACCATCTACCAGTGCCACGACCGGTCCGTGAGGTTCAGAAGCGCACAGGTCGGCCAGCCGGGTCACCTCGGCTATGTCCCGCCGCAGGTCAAGCAGATTGCCGCTCAGCAGCAGGCCATCCTCGTAGAGTTCTTCTTCAGCATAGCCCAGGAGTGGCTCGCTGCAGGCAAGCGGAGCCTCTCCGCTGCCGTGCCGGTAGACCAGGCTGCCGATGTTGATCAGGTAATAAAGCACCGCCCCGTGCCTGTCGGGCTGGATCTGGGAGCCATCAGCGGCCACGACGGTGAAGCGGGGCGGTATCGGTGGCAATGGACCGTGGAAATTGAGGGGTTCGGCGGTGGGGATGGCCGCGCGGACAGGTTGAGCCGACCGGCGTAACAGCTCCCCCCGGTCGGCGTACTTTTCCAGCCAGTGACGGGCCAGCTTCACCAGAGAGTCGTATTTGTGATGGCGGGCAGCCAGTTCCCTGCCCATCGCCTGAACCTGTCCGGTAAGTTTGCTCAGTTCAAGTGTCATATCAGTGCACCGGTTCGGCAAGCTCAAACCCGTCGGGCGTGCCGGGGGAGATGGTGCCCGGGCGCTATTCCTTTTTGGGGTTGAGCAATGCGCGGGCTGCGGCCGGGAAGACCTCACGGGCCTGCCCGCCGGGCGGCTGAGGCCCCACAACGTTATGTTGCTCGAGAATCTCCATAATGCGTGCCGCGCGGGTATAGCCGATCCGCAGCTTGCGCTGGAGCAACGAGATGGAGGCCCGCTGTTCCCGTAACACCAGCTCAATCACTTCCGGGAGCAGCTCATCCTCGAACTCTGCAACCTTCTCCTGCTGCGGGCGCATTTCCTCCCACAGTGGCTGTTGCACCGGCTTTTCCGCCGACATCGCTCCCATTTCCGGCCTGCTCTGCGCTTTCCAGAAGTGTACCAGTCGCCGCAGCTCCTCATCGGAGACGAAAGCTCCCTGGAGACGCACCGGTGTGGGGGCGTCGGGAGGAAGGTACAACATATCGCCCCTGCCAAGCAACTGCTCGGCGCCGGGCATGTCGAGGATGACCCGCGAGTCAACCGACGAAGCGACGTTGAAGGCGATGCGGGCCGGGAAGTTGGCCTTGATCAGGCCGGTGACCACGTCCACACTGGGGCGCTGGGTTGCGATCACCAGGTGTATACCGGTCGCGCGTGCCATCTGGGCAATGCGGCAGATAGCCCGCTCCGTCTCCTGGGGTGCCGTGATCATCAAGTCGGCCAGCTCGTCTATGACGACGACGATATAGGGCATCCGGTTGGCTCCCCTCTGCGGCGCGACGCGCTCGTTATAGTCGCGGATGTTGGTGGCGCGCACTTCCGCGAAGTGACGGTAACGGCCGTCCATCTCCCGCAGCACCCATTGGAGTGCTCCAGGGACCCGTTCCATGTCTACGACCACTTTGGCAAGCAGGTGGGGGATTCCTTCGTATCCTGTCAGCTCCACCCGCTTGGGATCCACCATCAGAAACTTCAGCTCGTCGGGGGTACGCTGGAGCAAGAGGGTGGCGATAATGGCATTGATGCAGACCGATTTGCCAGAGCCGGTCGTGCCGGCGATGAGCAGATGGGGCATGGCGGTCAGGTCGGCGACATAAGGTATGCCGGAAACGTCCTGCCCCAGGCAGATGCGGAGCGGGGAGTCGAGGGCGGCAAATTGCTCGGACTCGATGACATCTCGCAGGGAAACCATCGCGATTTCCGGGTTCGGCACTTCTATGCCGATCAGCCCCTTGCCAGGGATGGGAGCCTCGATGCGCAACGTTTTGGCTTCCAGTGCCAGTGCCAGGTCATCGGCCAGGGCTTTGATGCGGCTGACTTTCACTCTGGTCTCGCTGCCGTTGCTGTTGGTGATCAGGCGCGGCTCGACGGCGAACTGTGTTACGACCGGGCCGGGGTTCATTTCCCGGACCCATACCGGCGCTCCCAGACTTTCGAGCGTCTCCTCAATGATGCGTGCCTGGCGGCGCAGGAAGCCCGTGCTGATGTCCTGCTCTGTGCCTGGCTCCAGAATTTCGTCAGGCGGTGGTAGCTGCCAGGTGCGCTCACCCCCTATGACGCGTGGGGGGACCGGAGTGGTGTGCGGTGCAGAGGGAGCGGCGGTGGGTCTGGGCGGGACGGATAACACCGGCGGTCGCGGAGGCGGAGAGGTTATGGGAGGCGCGGGCGCGGGAGACAATGGCCGGGCAGGAGCTGGCATTTTCTCTTCCTGGCGCTTACCCGTGGAGAAATGAAGGGCATGCACAAAGTCCCGCACCGTGACTCCGAAAAGCAGCATGACAACGACCAGCCACCAGGTGATGAGCAGGGTGATCGTCCCTGCAACGCCCAGTCCCTCCAGCAATGCTCTGCTGAGCAAAGCTCCCAGGTAGCCACCGCCATGACCTGCCCTGGCCGTCGCCACCAGATCGCCGCCGAAGAGGGCTGGCGCTGCGATCAGATGGGAGGTGAGAAGCAGAGCGGGATAGCCAAGCACCACACCGGTGATCTGCAGGGGGGTCAGCCGTGGCAGACGGTCGCCGAAATCGCGCAGGATGAGCCAGAGCCCTACCGCCCCAACGAAAAGCGGCGTCAGATAAGCACCCCAGCCGAAGCTCTGCCGCAGTAACTCCAGCCACTTACCGGTGATCAGCCCACGGTTGGAGGATAGGAAGCTCAGAATGGTGAAGATGGCGAAGGCGAGCAGCACATAACCAAGCAGGTCGAGCTTCTGATCAAGGGTTAACCTGGCCCGCAGCTCCGGTTGCGAGCGACGGTGTCTATCTCTGTGCTCCCTCTTTTTGCTCCGTTCACCCGAACGGGCGGTTGTGCGCCTGGCAGTTTGTTTCCTGGTCATTACTATCCTGATTTTCCTGTCAGCCCAGGCAGGATTTTGTCTGCAACTCATCGGCGGTGTTCCTGGTATATTATACCATATTGCTTGCTTTTTGGTGGTAACGATATTGTAGGACAACTGCTCGCAGTTGTCCTACGCTGCGGCCGGTCGGTGACGTCGGGCGTAGCCTGACGACCGGCCCGAGCCGGGGATGCAAAAGAATGAAATACACCCTGCCCGCAGACCATCCTTGACAAACCTGCTCCCCTGTATTATAATCCAAAAAACTAATCATTTGTAGTCTATTTATGTCCGTCCGCTATGCTCTTCTGGGACTGCTGGCCCGGCAGCCGCGCCACGGCTACGAACTGCGCGCCGCCTTTGAGGCGCTGGTCGGTGGCCGGGATACGTGGGAGGTCAGGCCGGGCCAGGTCTATGCCACGCTGGAGCGGCTCGCCG
>DAOTYA010000027.1:0-14857 GCA_034435075.1 Anaerolineae bacterium | reverse complement strand
CAGCAGGGGATCGTATCTGCCGATGCGCCGCTGGAGTTTCAGCAGAATGCCGTCTGGCGGTGTATGGACGGCCAGGTGTGGGTCTGTCATTTCGGCGCCAACCTCCCGTGCCTGGCCGATACCTCTCGAGAACCCACTCCGGCGATGGAAAGCTTCTGCCAGGCCAATCCTGCCGCAGAGAGCATCCCGGCCGCCGTCACCGGGCGCACCACGGTCTATGAGTGGCGCTGCAACGCCGGGCGCCCCCAGGTGAGCCGGCAGGTCTTGCGCGTGGATGCCCAGGGCTACCTGGCCGACTTTTGGTACGCGCTGACTCCCCCGCCGGCGGACGATGCCGGGTATCGTCCGCCCGCTCCGGCCGATTGTCAGGCGATTCGAGACGTGGCTGCCCAGACCGTCGCGCTCCCCTTTGCCCTGGAATCCAGCGCGCCGTTCAGCGATCCGCTATCGGGAGAGAGCGGCCACTCCAGGTGGCGCAGAAGCCGGAACGGTAAGGCGGAAAGAGATGCAGGTTCACCTGACGGGAGGAAATCATGAACTGGCAGCGTTCCCTGGCCATAACATCGGCCCTGATGATGGGCCTGGCACTCGCACTGGCAGGATTCTCACCTCTATCCCAGAGCGCCCGTGCCAACCCCGGCGTGCTCTATGCCGCGCCGGCTGCCCAGGGCAGCGGCAACTGTTCTTCGTGGGCAGACGCCTGCACGCTGCAGACCGCACTGAGCCGGGCTTTTGGCGGCGACGAGATCTGGGTCAAGGCTGGCGTGCATTATCCGGGCACGAACTGCACCGACACGTTCATCTTGCGCGATAATGTCGCATCTACGGCGGCTTTGCCGGCACGGAATCCAGCCGCAACGAGCGTAACTGGCAGACCCGCGTCACAGTTCTCAGCGGCGACATTGATCGCAACGACATCACCGACCCCCAGGGCGTGGTGACCACCACCGCCAACCTGCGGGGCAGCAATGCCTACCACGTTGTCAACGGCAGCGGAAAAAGCAACACGGCCGTCCTGGACGGCTTTGTGATCACCGCCGGGCAGGCCAACGGGAGCCTGCCCAACAACTATGGCGGGGGGATGTTCAATTTTCCCGGCGGCAACGCGACGCTGGCGAACCTGACCTTCTCCGGCAACCTGGCAACCTACGGCGGCGGGATGTTCAACTACTCCAACAGCGCCCCCACCCTGACGCGCGTCACCTTCTCCGGCAACGCAGCGGAAAACGGCGGCGGGATGTACAACAGCGGTAGCAGCCCGACCCTGACCGATGTGACCTTCAGCGGCAATGCGGCGATCAACGGCCGGGGCGGCGGGATGGACAACTATTCCAGCAGCCCGCTGCTGACGAATGTGACCTTTGCGGGCAACTCGGCCAACCTTGCCGGCGTGCTCTCCGGCGGGGGCTACACCCTGGCCGGCGGCTTCTGGGGTGGCGCAGCGGCTCCGTACCGCGTCTACCTCCCCCTGGTGCTGAGGAACGGGCCGTAGTCCGACAAAAAGCCTTCCCGCAGGTCTGCAACCCACGGGAGGGTGAAGGAGGGAGAAATGGAAAGAGACACCAACCCCGTTTCGCGTGCTCGCGGTCAACGCCTTTGCCATCGCGCTCGTCGCCGCCCTCGCCGTGCAGAATATCCACGAGGTCTGTCACGGCCTGGCAGCGCTCCTGTTGATCCCCTACATTGCCATCAACCTGCTCTTTACCGTCCTCTCGTTCTGGCATCCGCTGGGCGCCGAGGGGATCTTTCTCACCCTATCGCAGTACTGGGGAGGGTACGCCGGGTTCATCTGGGCGTTCTTGCTGGCTGCCTACTGGCTCAAGATCAACGCGCCGTTATCCCGCGTCACCGCGCTCCCCAACCGCATCAGCCTGGCCTGGGTGATCCTGGCGGCCGTGGCGTTCGGCGTGGCGGTAGCCGTGCTGCTGCCTTCGATTAACCTGAGCTGATCCCCTGCGATTCACAGGCCATTCCAAAATCATCCTAAGGAGGAAACGAGGGGATCCAGGTAAATGCACAGCCCATCCGGATTCCGTTGCTGATCCTGAGCGTTGACGACGGAGTTGATGGCGGAGCGGGTGCCTCTCAGAGCCTGCCAGCACGACTGCCGGCTCTTTACTCCACCACCGCCAGCTCCAGCGGCGCGCGGACGGTCGCCCCGGTCGGGTTGTAGTAATCATAGACACTGGAAGGCGGCGTCTGCGCGCGCAGCGGGAAACGCGCCCGCATCCGGTAGCTGAAGGCCAGCGGCGACCCGTAGGCGAGGTCCTCCAGGTAGATGATGACCTGCCGCCCGGCCAGCTCATAACGGGCGATCACCCCCTGCTCGACCAGCCGGCTCAGGTCCTCACTAAGCACGGTGAAGCCCGGCGGCACCCCCAGGTCTATGAGCGCCATCTTGACCACGCCTTCTTCGTTGAGCTGCACATTCACATTGACCGTTACCTCATCGTTGACTGCCAGCGTCGTCCGGTCGTAGGCCAGGTCAATCGTGATGACTTCCTCTTCCTTCGGCGCAGGCGGCACTTTGTCCCACGGCAGGTAGTAGCGCGTGGAGACCTGGTACATCAGGTTGCCACCGCCCTCCAGCTCGATCTGGACGCGGTTCACGCCGGAAGGGGAGAAGCCACGGTCGAAGGTGACGATGTGCACCACGTCGGCGTTGGTCTCGTCAATCGTGATCTCCTGGGTCTGCTCTTTGTTCAGGCTGACGCGAATGGTTGCCGGGCCTTCGGCCTGGCCGGCCCGTTCCGTCGCCAGCAGCATGGCCTTGAGTGAAAGGATCGTCGCCTGCGTGGTGTACCAGGTGCCCCAGCTATCCTTGCTCTGCACGAGATACCCCAGCGCCCCGCTCACCGCTTCAGAGTAGGGGACGTTGCCCGCAACGTCTCTGGCACGCATCAGCGCGATGGCCGCCAGAGCGGTCGTCTCCAGGCTGCCGCTCTCACCCTTTGCCCCCATGAACGAAGCGGTCGCGGTCTTCCAGTACACAATATCTCCCTCCTGCACGCGCATCTCGTACAGCCGGTCAAGCACCGCTTTCGTCATCGGGTCGTCCGGCGCATAGGCCGCCAGCGCGTTGGCGACCAGCGCCAGGTTATAGGCATCCTCGCCACCGCCGCTCTGGCCACTCTCCGCCCCACCGCTCTGGCCGGTCTCCGACCGCGCCAGGGCGAACTCACGGATGTAGCCGATGGCGCGTCCCACCTCCGGCGTGTCGGCGTAGCCGGCGTCAATCAGCGCCCAGGCGATGTAGGCAGTGGTGGCCGTCCTGGCACCGACCTGCCAGTGCTCCGAGTAGCCCCGGTCGAGCCACGTCCCGTCAGGCTGCTGTTGCGCCAGCAGCCATTTCGCCGTCCGCTGAATGAGCGCCTGGTCAACCGGATATACCTTCGCCATATCGGTGAACTCCATCAGCCCGTAGGCGGTCAGGAAGACTTCCGCCGGCGGGTCGCCGAAGAGGCTGAAGCCGCCGCCATCAACCTCGAACGTGAGCAGCCGCTGGTAGCCGGTGCCAACGTACTTCTCAGCCATCATCTGCAATTCGGGATTGGCCTGGCCGGTGCGCTGCATATAGTCGAGCACGAGAACATCGGGGTACGTCGCCGACGTACTCTGCTCGAATCAGCCATCGGGCAAACGGAGGATCTTCTCCAGCCCTTCGACCACCTGGGCCATCACTCCCGGATAGACCTTCACCTCGACATAAGGCGTCTCCGGCACGACCTCCGGCGGCAGACTGATCTCGATCTCCTTGCTTTCGCGCAGCCAGTTGCTCTCGCTCAGCCAGAACTCCTTGCCGTTGGGCAGTACGTTGACCTGGCGGCGGATGGCGTCGCTCATCTTCTCACCCCAGGCGGTGACCTGGAAGGCGTGTCGCCCGAACTTGAGCACGCGGATGGGAAAATAGACGACCTCGATGTCGTTGGAGGCGATGGTGAGCGTCTGCTCGCCCGCGCCCAGCAGCTCGAACCAGGGTTCCGGTTCAACCACCAGCCGCACCTCCTGCGCCTCCGGCAGGTAGTTGAAGACGCCGACCGGGATGGAGATTTCGTCATCCTGCGTGAGCGCGACGGGCAGGTCAATATCCACAAAGAAGTCCTGGAAGACGCGCACGCCGCGCGTGGTGAAGCCAAGCCGCCCATCCTGGGTGGAGGCCAGCGCCGTCAGTCGCCAGGTCGTGATCGAGTCGGCGATGGGGACGTCGAGCGAGGCGCGTCCGCTCTCGTCGGTGACGATCTCCGGGGCCCAGTAGAGCGTCTCCGGGAACCACTGGCGCAGGCGCGGGGCTTCGGCAGCCGCCTGCTGATCCGCGCGGCCGCCGGCCTCCCCGGCTTTGACTTCCTGCGGAACCTCGACCGCCCTTTCCACTGCCACAGTCGCCATAACTTCTACTGTCGCCACGACCGGCTGTGGCGGCATCGTCGCCAGCGCACTCATCGGTATCCCCCTGGGGACAGAGAACAGGAAAAAGGCAGGCACGAGCACCGCCGCCGGCAGTGCCGCAAGCGCCCCCAACCCGGTCGCCAGTAGAGACGTTGCACGCAACGTCTCCGTTGCACGCAACGTCTCCGTTGCACGCAACGTCTCCGCCCAGCGCAATTGCCCGAAGAGCAGGTACGCGCCGGGGAGAAGCACGTAGGCCAGCAGCGCGGCGATGAGCAGCCCTTCGGACGGCTCTGCCCCTCTCTCCCCCACCAGGATCAGCAAGATCAGCAGCGCCACCCACCCCAGCGTCAACGTCGAGAGCAACCGTCCGGCCCGGTCGCGCCGCACCCAGACGTAGCCGGTGAAGGCCACCACCATCAGCCCGATCAGCATGGCGAACGGGATCAAGATGTCTTCCTGGTCCAGGTAGTAAAATGAATCGGTCAGCGCGATGAACCAGCCGTCCAGTCCGCAGCCGAACAGGCCGACGGCGAGCAGCGCAATCGCCCAGCGCCTGAGCGCGCGCCTGACCACGCCGGAGCGCCACAGCGCGGCGATCGTCACGCCCCACGCCAGCAACGGAATGAGCAGCAAACCGACCGCCGACGCCTGCCCGATGCGCGCGAAGCCCTTTTGCTGGGCCGCGTAGGCGGCGGTCATTTTGAGCGGGCGCGAGTTGACCGCAACAGGCGCGGCCAATCCCGCTGCGCCCACCGCCTGCGCCGTTGTCGCCCGGGCCGCGACATCCTGCGCCGTGCGCACCTCCGGTTTGTCAGGCGGGATGGCAGCGGGCAGCTCGAAGCCCTTGATCTGGTAGAACGGCTCCAGCAGCTCCTGTTCCAGCAGGAAGTAGAGTTTGGCAAAGCCCGGGTCCTGGCGCTGGAGCGCGAAGACCGATTCATCCACAATCGCCACACCCAACGCCGTCTGCACACCTGTGCCGTCGGCGGCGCTCGTCTGGAAGTTGAACGTCGCCGGGTCGCCCGGCAGGTAGGTCTCCTTGTCCGGCGTCACAGCAATGGCAACCTCGTTGGGCGCATCCACCACCACGAGCCGCGTATCGCGCACGATGGTGCCGTCGAGCAGCACCTTGTAGGCGTGCAACTCCAGCGTCCCGTACAGGTCAGAGCTGACGTCCACGGCGAACTCCGCCCTGCCGTTCCTGACCGGAGCCGAGCGGGTGGAGAGCATCTGCCCGGCCTTGACGATATCCAGGTAGATCGAACCGGACTTGACCGGGGTGAGGGCAACCAGGTTCATCGTCTCCCCGACGACGTAGGTGGCGCGGTCGGCGCGGAGGAGGACGCTATCGCGGCCAGATTCGGCCACCAGCGCGATCGCGCGGGTGGCCTCCAGCCCGGTCGCGTCGCGCGCGATGATGCTGAGGACGTGGGAAGCGCCCGCGCGGGGCGTGAAAGTGAACTCGGCCAGGCCGTACTCGCCGGTGGTCAGCTCGCCGGCGGGGCCGTTATCAACGCTGACGCGGAGCGTCGTCGGCGCGGGGCGGCCATCGGGGTAAGAGGTGAGGATGTAGACAACGTTCTCGACGCCGGGCTTGAGCGCGCCGCTTTCGGCCACGGCCTCGATGACGAGCGGCTGCGCGGCGATGGGGAGCACGGCGCCGGTCTGTTCGGCGTGGTCGGTCTGGTCAATCACGGTCACTTCGAGCGCGAACTGGCTCTGCCCCGCCTCCAGCCCGCTGCCGGCGAAATATTGCGGCAGGTCGAAGGCGAAGCGGTATGTGCCGTTCTCGTCGGTCTGGCCCTGCAGGTCCACCACCGCCGTGCGCTCGATCTCCCACACACTGCCAACGATGTGCACATGCCCCTGCGCCACAGGCTTGCCGAAGAAATAATCGGCCTGCACCACCCCTTCGACGCGCTGGCCGGGCAGGTAGAAGGTGCGGTCGGTGGAGACGTTCACGCCGAACTTGGGCAGCACGTAGGGGCGCACCTCGACGGTTTTCTCGGATGTCGTATCACCGATGGAGACGGAGAGTTTGTAGCTGCCCTGGTTGACCAGGTCGGCCAGCGTAAAGTCGGCGGCGGCGACGCCGAAGTCTGAGGCGACGACGCTCCGCCGATAGACTTTGTTGCCCCTGGGGTCCTCGACCAGGAAGTTGACCGTCACGCCGCGCGCGGGGGTCAGGTCGAGGGCGCTGAGGGCCAGCGCGCGCATGCGGATCGTCTGGCCCGGCTGGTAGAGCGGCTTGTCGGTGGTCAGGAGCAGGCGGTAGTCGCGCCGGATGGTCACAGGCTGTTCCACTTTATCCCGCCCGGCCCGCGAGCGCGTCTCGACGACGAGCGTGGCCTCCTGCGGCGCGTCGGCGGGGACGTGGAAATTGACAGGCAGGCTGCCGGACTCGTCGGTCTGGCCCTCGAAGAGGGGAATGGCGCGGCCCGTGGCGGGCTTGAGGCTGACCTGGACCACGGCGCCGGCGATGGGCTGGCCGCGGCCGAAGTCCTGCACGACCACGCGCAGCGCGCCGTCGCTATCCGGCGCGAAGCGGTCGGGGGCGACGATGACCGTTTGCTGCTCGTCCATGCGCTGAGGCAGGGTATTCACCCACCATGCAGCAGCAAATCCACCGAGGATGGATAGGATGATGAGCAACTGAAGCACGACAGCGAGCCAGCGAGGCCCGGAGCGGGGGGATTCGGTATGCATTGGGATTCCTCCTTCCATTCATTTTACAGGCTTCTGCCAGGCGAGTCAAATGCCTGCATTGAAGACGTTCACCACGCGGCAAAAGTTCCTGGCCGATAACTACAGAGTAGTATCTTACCGTTGAAATCCCTGCCCATTGGGCCAGAAAATGAACCACAAAGGGGACACGAAGCGATTGCTGGCCTGATCCAGCACAATCGCCTTATGGGCGGCGGTCACCGCCAGGTCAATGCCGATGATTCGGGTATCCATTTGTACGACCCCCTCGCATATAGACTGAAAGGGTTGTGACAATGGGACTCAAAGCGGCAATATGCCCAAGACCACGGTGTCATACTGAACCCAGCCTTGCAACTGATGCGAGGCCTGCGACAAGCGCAGCCCCAATGTTCCTAAGCGGGTCACCTGGGCGGAGCCGGCGATCTTCGTGCAGAGGCAGCGCTGCTCCTCAGACACAACCGGGTAGCCGCTTCGACCTCCCAGGTATATTATGCACCCTGTCCAGGTTTTTGGCTATTCAGGTTGTTAAGTGCCTATCCGAAAAACGTAACCAACGCATCCCTATGCGTCGGTATAAGCGGCATAGGGATGCCGATTGTACGGTTTTTCGGATAGGCTTTAAGTGCTACTTGATGCTACTCAATATACAAGGACACGCAGAAAACCGCTTATTACCTTTGTGCCCTTGTGGTTTTCTGGCCCAATGGGCAAGGATTTCAACGGTAAGATACTACCTACCCTTTGGTCTCTGGCTGTTACATACATCAACTACTTGACAAGGGGGCACAGATATGGTATAATACAGTTGTCAGACATCTTGACACAAGATGTCTGACATTATATCAAACCTCTGCCTCGGCAGCCTGAAAATTGCCCCCTGAAGCAGTGTCTTGCGGAGGCAGGTGGATTATGTGATACGAGGAGGTAGAACTTCGATGACTGTAGAGATTACCATTCCCGCCGAGAATATCACCCGCCAATACCTCCGCATCCAGGACGAAGTCCAGGCAGCCATCGCCGAGGTATTGCCCACCGGCAAATATGTGCTCGGCCCCCAGCTCCGCGCTTTCGAGGAGGAATTCGCAGCCTTCTGCCAGACGAAATACTGTCTGGGTATCAGCAACGGCACCGAAGCGCTCCACCTGGCACTGGCCGCCTGTGACATCGGACCGGGCGACGAGGTTATCACCGTACCCAATACCTACATCGCTACGGTATTCGCCATTTCCTACGTCGGGGCGACGCCGGTCTTTGTGGATGTGGACCCGGTTACCTTCAACATGGATGTCTCGCAGATCGAAGCCAAGATCACGCCGCGCACGAAGGCCATCCTGCCCGTTCATCTCTACGGCCATCCGGTGGATATGGACCCGCTCCTGGAGATCGCCCAACGTCACAACCTGTGGGTGATCGAGGATGCCGCCCATGCCCACGGCGCGCTCTACAAAGGCCGCCGCGCCGGATCGCTGGGCCACATCGGTTGCTTCAGCTTTTACCCCCTCAAGGTGATGGGCTGTTACGGCGACGGCGGCGCGGTCACCCTCAGCGACGACACGCTGTACGAGCGTCTCAAGATGCTGCGCTATATGGGACAGCGCCGGAAGTACCTGCACGAGATCATCGGCTTCCAGCAACGCCTGGATGAACTCCAGGCCGCCATCTTGCGCGTGAAACTGCGCTATCTCGACCAGTGGATTGATGAGCGGCGGCAGTGGGCCCAGTTGTATGACGAGCTGTTGACCCCTGCGCCGGTGATCCTCCCCCGCCAGGTGGGCGATGTGCGGCACGTCTATTACCAGTACACCATCCGCACGCCCAGGCGGGACGAACTGATGGCTTTCCTGGCCGGGCGCGGGATCGGCAGCCAGGTTATGTATCCGCTTGAGGTACCCTATCAGCCGGCCTATCAGCATCTGGGCTACAAGGAAGGTGATTTTCCCGTGGCCGATGCTCACGTGAAGGAAATCCTGTGTCTACCGATGTTCCCCGAGTTGACCGAGGATGAGGTGCGGCGGACGGCCACGGCGATCTGTGAGTTCTTCGCTGCCGGGTAGGTTCCACGCACAGTCTGATACGCAAGGACAGGGATATGGACAGTGTGAAAGTAGTGGTGTTAGGGGGGAGCGGTGTGGCGACGCCGGAATTGGCGGATGCTATCGTCCGCAGCCCCGGCCGGACGCGCCCCATCGCGTTGTGGCTTGTCGGCCGTTCCCTCGGCAAATTGGAAAAAGTGACGGCAGTCGCCCGCCATCTGGCCGGCGATGACCCACTTCTCTCTGTGTCGTGCACGACCGATGCGGAGGCAGCACTGGCGGGCGCCGACTATGTGATCAACCAGATCCGCGTGGGGGGGCTGGAGGCGCGCGCCTTCGACGAATCGTTTCCCCACGAGCTGGGCCTGCCCGGCGAGGAGACGGTCGGGCCGGGCGGCTTCGCCAACGCCGTGCGCACCATCCCGGTCGTCATGGAATACGCGCGCGCGATGGAGCGGCTCTGCCCGGCGGCCACGCTGTTGACCTTCGCCAATCCCAGCAGCATGGTGCAACAGGCGATCGCCCGCTACACCCGGCTGCGCACGATCGGCCTGTGCGACGGCCCGATCACGCTCATTAACAACATCGCGGCGGCGCTGGGCGCGCCGGCCGACGAGTTGACTGTGGACTACGTCGGGATGCACCATTTCGGCTGGGTGACCGGCATCTGGTGGCAGGGCCGCGACATGCTGCCCGAGGCGCTGACAAAGGCGGCGCAGATCGCGCGAGAGGTCGAACCGGCCATCGCCCAGGCTATCGGCGCGCTCCCCGGCCCCTACCTGAACTACGTCTTCCACCCCGATCGGATGCTGGCGAAGAAAGCGGGGCGGCGTACCAGGGCGGAGGAATTGCTCGAGCTGCAGGAGGAGATCCTGGCGGACTATGAGCGTCCTCTGGCGGCCGGCGAGAAACCCGCCGCGCTCACCCGGCGCAAGGCGCGCTGGTACGAGGCCATCATCGCCCCGGTACTGCTGGCCCTGGTGGAGGGCCGACAGGCCCGGTTCATCCTGAACGTGGTCAACAACGGCGTGATCCCCTGGCTCCCGGCCGAGGCTGTGGTCGAGTTGCCGGTCCTGCTCGAGGGCGGCCACGTGCGTCCACTGGCAGTCGGTCCTGTGCCGCTCGACGTGCGCACGCTGATCCAGCTCAACTGCGCCTACGAGATGCTGGCCGTCGAGGCCATCGTGGAGCGCGATCGCGCCAGGGCGCTGCGTGCGCTGCTCGTCAACCCGATTATCCACACCTATGATCAGGCGGCCGGGGTATTGGAGCGCGTGTGGAAGCAGGACGAAGCGTAGAGGCGTTCGCCGGGTTCGCCCCAGGAAGCTGGCTTGGGAGAGGAAAAATGGAGAGCGGATTGCCGATCAGACTGGACGAGGCGGGAAGGTTAGTCTGCGGGCCGGAGGTCGTCATCGAAGAAGTGAAGGTGCGCCGGTTCGACGAGCTTGCGCCGGTCGCGCTGGAGCCGGAGACCTGCTACGGGCGGCAGGAGCCGGCCTACTATATGTACAACGGGGTCTACCGGCAGGCCGACGCCGGGCGGCTGGCCGGCCTGGGCCTGCGCTATGAGCTGACTCTGATGCCGCCGCTGCGGATGGGGCGCGAGTGCGTCAAGACATTGGGTCACCGCCACTGCGCCGAGCCGCGCAGCGGATTGGATTACGCCGAGGTGTGTGAAGTGCTAACCGGCGTGGCTCATTTTCTATTCCAGACGTTGGATCCGTCCGGGCCTGACGCGTCGCTCGCTTTCTATATCGAGGCCAGGGCAGGGGATAAAGTGATCATCCCCCCCGGTCTGGATCATTGTACTATCAACCCTGGCCCGGAGCCGCTGCTCTTTTCCGACGTGATCGCGGTGGGGGTGAACGGCATATACGACCGGTTCAAGGCGGCGCGCGGCGCGGCCTACCTGGAAGTCGTCCAGGATGGTCAGGCCTGTTTTATCCCCAATCCCGCCTACCGTACGGTTCCTCATCTGCAAAAAGTGTCTCCTGGCGACTATCCCCATCTGCGCCTGACCAGGGACGAGCCGTTGTACACCGTTTTCCTGGAGGAGAGGGGCGCGTGCTGGCCGTTTCTGGCCGATCCATCCCAGTTTTGGGCATATTTCCCCGACCTGGCAACATGGTTGCGGTCCTGAGGGCTGTGGAGAAGGAAAGGAGCAAAATATGGCACTGAACAGAATCAAACAAGGTTGGTCGAACAGGCGAGCACGTCGCAGGTTTGTTGAGGGGGTCTTGTTCGCCTCGCCGTGGCTGATTGGATTTCTGGCTTTTACCCTGTATCCGACCGCAGCGTCATTTTACTACAGTTTCACCAAGTATTCTATGCCCCTACCTCCGGTCTGGAGAGGGCTGGAGAACTACATCCGGCTCTTCACCCAAGATCGGTACATCCCCCAAATATTGGGCAACACTTTTTACCTGACCTTGTTGGGCATACCGGTGCAGCTTGTCTTTGCCCTGTTCTGTGCCATCCTGCTCAACCTCAAGATTCGCGGCCAGGCCCTCTGGCGCACGATCTTCGTCCTGCCCTCGCTGATGCCGGTCGTGGCCACCACGCTGCTGTGGATCTGGATCCTGAACCCGCAGTTTGGCATCGTCAACAATATTCTGCAGAGTTTCGGGATCCGTGGGCCGCTCTGGTTCGCCAGCCCCAAGTGGTCAAAGCCGAGCATCATCTTGATGCAGTTGTGGGGAGTGGGTAGCACCACGATCATTTATCTGGCCGGTTTGCAGGGGGTGCCACAGGAGTTGTACGAGTCGGCAGAGCTGGACGGGGCAGGCCTGTGGCAGAAGTTCTGGCACGTGACGTTGCCGATGATCTCACCGGTGACGTTATTCAATCTGGTCACCGGCGTCATCTGGTCGCTTCAGTACTTCACGCAGGCCTTTATTGCCAGCGAGGGGCTGACGAGCACAGCCCCCGGGGCACCGCAAGGTTCACTGCTCTTTTACGGAATTTACCTGTACTACCAGGCGTTCGTTTACCTGAGGATGGGATATGCCGCGGCCCTGGCCTGGATTTTGTTCATCATCACGATGATCGTCACGGTGATCATCATGCGTGGACTTAGAAGGTGGACTTACTACGAGATCTCAGGGAGGGGATAGCATTCATGACTGACAAAACTAACGTTCGTAAAGGCATGTGCATCCGTAAAAAAGTGGTAAAAGCTTTCTACTATACAATTGTGCTCCTGGTCAGCGCATTTTATCTCTTCCCCTGGGTCTGGCTACTTCTCACTTCGGTGAAGACGCCCCAGCAGATCGTCGAGGTGCCACCCACCTGGATCCCGAAACCGGTGATGTGGTCGAATTATGTGAGCGCCGTGACCGCCATTCGGTTTTTCCTCTACCTCCGCAACACAATGATCATCTCAGTGGTCAATGTGATCGGGACACTGATCTCCTGCTCCCTGGTTGCCTATTCCCTCTCGCACATTGACTGGCCGCTACGCGAGCCACTGTTTGCTGTTATCCTTTCCACGATGATGGTGCCGTTCCAGGTCACGATGATCCCGCTCTACATCATCTTTACAAAGCTTGGCTGGGTCAACACGATGTATCCGTTGACGGTACCGGCCTTCTTCGGGAGCGCGTTCTTCATCTTTCTGTTGCGTCAATTCTTCCTGACCATCCCGCGCGAGTTGACCGACGCCGCGCGCCTGGACGGCTGTTCCTCGTTTGGGATCTACTGGCGTATCGTCATGCCCCTGGCCAAGCCGGCCCTGGCGACGCTGATCGCGTTCACCTTCATCTGGACCTACAACGATTTCCAGGGCCCGTTGATCTACCTGATTGACAGCAAATTGTGGACGCTGGCCTTGGGTCTGCGTGGCTTTGCCAACCAGTACGGCGACGTGACGACCTTCTTGGGCGCGATGATGGCCGCCGCCACCCTCTACACGCTCCCGATGATCATCCTCTTCTTCGTCGCTCAGCGCACGCTGATCCAGGGCATTGTGACGACCGGATTCAGATAAATCTGCGATGGCAAAGGAGTAATGGTATGGTCCAAATCCAAACCGTACGTGGCCCTATCGGGCTGGACGAGCTAGGCGAGACGATGATGCATGAGCATGTCTTCGCCGATCACCGCGAGGAGTGGCGCGCGCAGAATATCGCCGTGGCGCGGCAGGAGTTGCAGGAGCTGATCGAGGCCGGCGGCCAGACCATCGTGGATGTGGGCCCCAGCCCGCTGCGCAATATGGAATGGTACGCGGAGCTGGCTCCACAGGTGGACATCAACATCATCGTCAGCACCGGCTTCTACCTGGAACGCCTCGTGCCGGAGGCGCTGCGGGAACTGAGCGAGGACGCATACGTGGAGCGCTTCACCCGCGAGTTAACTGAAGGAATCGGGAATAGCGGCATCCGCGCTGCGGTGATCAAGGTAGCCGGTCACAAGGCAGAACTGACACCGTGGGAGCTTAAGGTGATGCGCGCGGCCGGCCGTGTGCAGCGCGCGACCGGCGTCCCCATCTGCACGCACGCCTGCGAGGGGGCGCGCAGCCAGTTCGACGCGTTGGTCGCTGCCGGGGCCGACCCGGAGCGCATTTACCTGAGCCACGTCGAGGCCGAGTTCGGCTGGGAAGGGCGGACGTTGAAAGAGGAGGCCCGCTATCTAGAGGCCATCGCCCGCGACGGGGGCACGCTCTACTTCAACAACTTCTGCTTCGAGTTCGATACGCCCCACGAGGACTTGATGTATCTGATGCATTACCTGTGCGACAAGGGGTACGCACATCGCGTGATGTTCGGCATTGACGCGAACTTCTACTTCGACGATGACGGAAACGTGTGGTGGGAAGCGCAGAAAGAGCACCCGGAGACGGGCGTGCGCGACTTCGCCTACACGTACACCGGCGCGATTCCCCTGATGCGGAAGTGGGGCTTCACCGACGAACATTTCCACATTTTCCTGGTGGAGAATCCCCGCCGGATGTTCAGCACGACGCGCATTTAGAGCCCATCCGAAAAACCGTACAAGCGGCATCCCTATGCCGCTTATACCGACACATAGGGATACGTCGGTTACGTTTTTCGGATAGCCCTCAGGAGGAAGCTTGATCGGTCCACTTAAAGCCGGCGTCTCTGAGATCGAATATAAGCCCCCTCTGGGGTTGATGATGGCCGATGGGGCCCCCGTGGCCAACGGCTATCTGACGCCGCTCTATGTCAAGGCGCTCGTGCTCGCCAATGGCTACGAGGAAGTCGCCATCGTCACGCTGGACCTGCTGGCCCTGGACCAGCGCGACGCCGATCGGGCAGCGCAACTGGCATACGAGCGCTGCGGCGTGCCGCGGGACAACATCCTGATGACCTGCTCTCACACCCATGTCGCCCCTTCCTCGACTCCCAGCTCGGCAGCCTACCGCCTGGCGTTCAACCCGCATTACAACGAACAGACACGGCAACGTGAGCTGGCCTTTGTGGACATGATCGTCGAGACGATCGCCGAGGCCGTATGCCGGGCCAAAGCCGACCTGCAGGAGGCCTCGCTCGGCGTCGCCACCGCCGACCTGCCGTGGCTGACCTTCAACCGCCGCCGTCACACCCGCAACTACGGCGTCTGGACGCACTGGATGAAGATCCCACCGAACCAGGCCTATCGCCCGGAGGGGCCGCTTGACCCGGAGCTGGGGCTGCTCGTGGTGCGCGACGCCGCCCACCGCCCGCTCGGCCTGGTGTGGAACATGAGCGGCCACAACTCGTTCAACTTCGGCG
>DAOTYA010000026.1:0-8283 GCA_034435075.1 Anaerolineae bacterium | reverse complement strand
GTGCCGGTGGTATTGTTCGTGTGTGTGGTGAGGGGGTCCTCTACAGAGCGCTGTACCGAGGGCAGGGCTGCCTGGTGGAGTACATAATCCACGCCTTCCACGGCCTGGCGCACGGTTGCCAGGTCCAGCAGATCACCTTCCACTAATTCGATGTGGCTTATGAACGGAGCCACGTTGTCGCGTCTGCCGGTGGAGAAGTTGTCCAGTACGCGCACACGCTCCCCGCGCTGGACCAGCTCCTCCACGATATTGGAGCCGATAAAGCCGGCTCCTCCGGTAACCAGGTAGATAGCCATAGCATCACCCTTGTACAGGATCTCTTCTGCGGCAGGCTGGAAAGCCTGCCCTTGTGGGACAGCCTTTCCAGGCTGTCGGCAGGCTGGAAAGCCTGCCCTTGTGGGACAGCCTTGCCAGGCTGTCGGCAGGCCGGAAAGCCTGCCCTTGTGGGACAGCCTTTCCAGGCTGTCGCCGACAAGGCAGAGTGTCAACCAATTATGAACCATCCCTTAAGAACCTATCCGAAAAACCGTACAAGCGGCATCCCTATGCCGCCTATATCACCGATTTCTCCCTGCACAGCTCTATGTACAGGGCCTCTGTCTGACGTACCATCTGCTCCACTGAAAATTGCCTTGCCGCGCGCTCGCGCCCGGCCCGGCCCAGTGCGAGCCGCAGGGGAGGGTCCCCCAGCAGGTGGTTGATGGCCTGAGCCAGAGCGGCGGGGTCAGCGGGAGGGAGGAGCAGCCCCGTCACACCGTCCTCAACCACCTCGGGCGTCCCGCCGACGGCAGTGGCGACGACGGGAAGGCCCGCAGCCATAGCTTCGATAACTGTGGTGGGCAGGCCCTCAAATCGGGATGGCTGCACGAAGACATCGAAGGCCGGCAGCAGGTTGTACACCTCCGGCTGGTAGCCGGCCCAAACGATACGTCTGGACACTCCCAGTTCTCCAGCCAATTTCTCCAGTAAAGCCCGTTCCACTCCATCGCCGACGATCACAAGAGTAGCGTTTTCCACACAGGGCATGGCGCGGATCAGCACGTCTATACCCTTGGCCGGATCGAGACGGCTGACCACTCCGAGCACTGTCTCCTCAGACGACAACCCCAGTCTGGCACGGGCCGTCTGACGTGACATATGAAGACTGACAGGCAGCTCGATGCCGTTGTAAATCAGCGTTACTTTCTCTGGCGGCAGGCCGATGTGCGAGATGCAGAAGTCACGCACATTGGCCGATACGGCTATCACGCGATCCACCAGCCCGATTGTCCAGCGGTTGAGACGATAGCGCAGCTCACTTTCCAGCGCCATTGAATGCTCGGTGCAGATGATTATCGGTACACCTGCCAGTCTCCCCAAAATACGACCCGGCAGGTTCGCGTGGAAAAGGTGAGCGTGCAGGATGGTCGGCCGGACGCGGCGGATCTCGTTGTACAGCCGCCCCAGTGCCGGTACATCCCTCTTGCTCCGCATACGGGCATCGAATACCTGGATATTCAGTGCCCGGATCTCCCGGGCTATGGACCTGTCACCATTGTAGAGACAGGCCACCGCGGGGGAGAAACGCGAGCGGTCCAGGCCCTTCAACATACGCAACAGCGCGACCTGTGCTCCACCGACATCAAGTTCGGTGATCAGGTAGAGTATGGTGATAGACATCGGCTAACCGATCCTGGCGACGGGCTGCTGTGATCCTTTGTAAACTGAGGCTGCTCTCGCTTACTCGCCAAAAGTACAGGTGCGGCCCGGGTAGAATTATACCACATCTCCTGGTTTCATCAGAGCACCGGTCATCGTTGCGCAATGTCAGCAGCGGTAGTTGCCTCGCTGGTAGCCTGTGGTATACTTGAATAAGTTTTGACCGCTGAGGTGCCGGAGTACGGGGAAGTTCCTCGCGCTTTACCTGAACGGCGGCGGGCGGATCGTGAACATGCTCTTCGCCCGCAATCCGGTCAGCGAGACCGGCGGCCCGGTCATCTTCATCACGACCATCGGCAGGATAGGCTTTTGCACGCGACGATTGTAGCCAACCAGGCGCCAGCGCAGGGCGTCGCCATCATCGTCTCAGGTGGAACAGTCGGCATCACCAACACCATTAGGAACGGCTATTACATCGGCGTATCCAGGATCACCGGGGCCGTGGGCTACGGGCCATTGGTCGGCCTTCGCCGACCAGGTCTCTCATTGATGCACACATGTAGAGGCGCAGCGCCGCTGCGCCCGTACCCCGCGCAGCGGCGTTGCACCCGTACCCTGCGCAGGCCAACACCTGACGTGAAGCATCTGAGGGGACGATTCCAATCGGCTTGAATAGTTGCGGCCTTGCTTTGCGGTTAAAAGCGGCCCGGCCTGAGCGGTTACGGCTGGAACAGAGTAATTTAACCGGGAGAAGTTGGTGTGCTCTGGGCATTACTGAAAACCATGCGCCCCAAGCAGTGGATTAAAAACATCGTTGTATTTGCCCCACTGGTCTTCGACGTCAAACTGACGCAGCCACGCTATTTAATTCCCACAGTGGCTGGCTTCATTTTGCTGTGTCTTATCTCAGGTGCCGTATACCTGATCAACGATGTGGCCGATATCGAGAACGACCGTCGCCACCCGGTGAAAAGGCGCCGTCCGCTCGCCAGCGGCGAGCTGAGCGTCCGTCTGGCCATCACCGTAGCATTTCTGATGATAGTGCTCGCTCTGCCGGCCGGCTTTCTGCTCCATCCACTTTTCGGCGCTTTGTTGAGTGCTTATTTTCTGATTCACCTCGCCTATTCCTTCTGGCTCAAGCATATCGCCATCATTGACGTGATGCTCATCGCAGCCGGATTCCTGCTCCGCGTGGCAGCGGGCGTGCCTCTGGTGGAAGCAGAGCGTTTCTCACCCTGGCTTTATATTTGCATGATGCTGCTGGCACTCCTCATTGGTTTCGGCAAGCGTCGCCACGAACTGGTGCTGCTTGAGGATAATGCCAATATGCATCGTAAGAGCCTGGAGGACTACAATCTGGCTTTCCTTGATCAGGTGATAGGCATCGTCACTGCCTCAACCATAGTCTCGTATGCTTTCTATACCTTTTCTGCTCCCAATCTGCCTGCCAATCACACTATGATGCTGTCCATACCGTTTGTGCTTTACGGCATCTTCCGTTATCTTTTCCTGGTACACGTCAAAGGCCTGGGGGGCGCGCCGGAGGAGATCGCCTTATCTGATCGCCCGCTACAAATAGCGGTCCTGTTATGGGGGCTGTGTGTTGTGCTCGTGTTGTACCTGAGATAGCAGGATGACTCCCGGGGGCACGATTCTCATCGTTGATGATGACCCTGCTGCCAGGCAAATGATGAAAGCCCTCCTCTTCAGGAGAGGGTATGAACTGGCATTTGCCGCAAGTGGTGCGGAGGCGCTGACAAAAGCGGCAGAGCTTATGCCCGACCTTATTTTGTTGGACGTTATGATGCCCGGCATGGACGGGTTTGAGGTGTGTCAGCGGCTGCGTTCCAATCCGCTTACGGCAGAAGTGCCCATCATTATGATCACCGCCCTGGCCGATCGCGATTCCCGCCTGCGTGGGGTTGAGGTCGGCGCGGATGATTTCGTCTCGAAGCCGTTTGACTCTGACGAGTTACAGGCGCGCGTGCAGACCATCATCCGCCTGAATCGCTTCCGGCTTCTCCGCGAGCGGGCGCGGTTCGAGCAGTTGATTCAGTTGCTACCTGATGGGATCGCTATTGTGGACGGCGAGGGGCTGATCAGGCTGACCAATCCGGCGATGCGTACTTTACTGGGTGGGGGAGAGGAAATCACTGGCCGGGATTTCCTCTCTTTTATTGAACCGGACCAGGTCGAGAGGTGCGCTGCATACATCCGTCAGGCTGCCGGCGGAGTATCCGAAGCCACCCCTGTGGAGGCCTGGTTTACCAGTGCGGCGCCGGCCGGGGGGCGTTTCCTTGCTGAGATGCGGGCTGTCCCCATGGTCTGGGAGGGGATGTCGGCTGCCCAGGTTATTATGCGCGACATCACCCTCCAGAAACATGCCGAGGAAGCGCTACACCGCTACGCTGAGGAGCAGGCGGCTCTCTACACTGTGGCCTCGGCCGTCACGAACACATTGAATCCAGAGGCTGTGCTCTCTGCAGCCCTGGATGCCGTACTTTCTGTGTTGCGCTCAGAGACCGGCTGGGTGATGCTTGTTGGTCCCGATATTAATGTGCCCCCGCGCATCGTTGCCTGGCGCAACCTGCCCCCAGACTTCCTGGAGCTTGAGAGCACGACGGCGCTGTCCAGTTGTCCGGTCTGTGCTCTCATTCTCTCCAGGAGCGGTGAATCCCCGGCCCCGGTGCTTGTAGATGCCTGTCCGCGTTCGCCACGGGAACTGCGCCTGCCTTTGGGTACCGCGAGCCACGTTGTGGTGCCTTTGTGCTCAGGTAACGAGGTGATGGGGATCATGGAAGTCGTCTGGCGGCTGTCCCGCCCGTGCTCAGAGCCTGATCTGATGCTTCTAATGACCATAGGGCAGCAGATAGGTCTGGCGCTGCGCAATGCCCTGCTTTATCAGGAGGCCCGTCAGGTAGACCGTCTCCGTGTGCTCAATGAGCTGGATCGGGCGCTTGCGGCCACGCTGGAGATCGAAGGAGTGGCTGAGATTGCGTTGCGGCACCTTACTGGCGCTCTCGGTATCCCCGCTGGTATGCTGGTATTGCTTTCCTCGTCCGGGAATCTTCATCGCCCTCAGCTCTTCACTCTGGGGCGTGGGTGGGTAGAGCTGGAGACAGAAAAGTCTCAGGTGCAGGCTCTTCTCGAGAAACTGGAGGGTTGCCAGAGGGCAGTTCCCATCCCTGCTTCAGAACTGTCAGAGCTTGTCGGGGAGAGATGGGAAGAGCACAACCTGCTTGTTCCTGTTTGCGGTGAGGAAGGGGGGAAGATTGTAGCTCTATTGCTCCTGGGAGGGCGGTCCGCTTCCAGGCCATTCACAGACGATGATAAACTTTTACTGGAGGCGGCGGCTGGCCGCATTGCCCAGGCCATCCAGAGTGCCAATCTGTATCATGCCAGCCTGGCCCAGTCTATGCGCCTGACAACTCTGAACGCTATCAGTACCGCGGCCGTCTCATCGCTTGAACTGAACACCGTTTTGCAGCGGATTCTGGAGTTGATCACCCGGGCGTTGGACGCGGAAACTGCCTCCATCCTGATCGGCGATCCTGAGGGTCAGGGTCTGGTTTTCGCGCTCAGCCTGACTCCGAACCTGTCTTCGCTGCGCGGCTGCCGCCTGTCGCCGGGTCAGGGTATCGCAGGGTGGGTTGCACAGCATGGCCAGCCGCTGTGCGTGAATGACGTGCGTGCCGACCCACGCTGGTATGAGGGAGTGGATGCGGTCGTCGGTTTTCAGACCCGCTCACTGCTCTGCGCGCCGCTCGTCCACCACGAGAGGGTCATCGGTGTGGTCGAGATCATCAATAAACGCACGGGGCGCTTCACCGCCGAAGACCTGAGTCTGCTGGAGGCTGCCTCTTCGATCATCGCTGCAGCACTGGAGAATGCCCGTCTATATATGACCACAAAATCCCACGCAGCAGAGCTCGCTCTGCTCAACGAGGTCGGGCTGGCACTTACTTCCACTCTCGACTTCTCCACCGTCGCGCATGTTGCTCTCTCCCAAATTCAACGCCGCTTCTCGGCGGAGCTGGTTGCCCTCCTTCAGCCTGACCATCAGACGAGGGAGCTGCGTTTTGTCAGGGCGTTGAGCCATGGAAAACCGGTGACAATACCGGTGCGGCTCGAGGTGGGCGAGGGCATCGGAGGATGGGCCATACTGCACCGTCAGCCGGTGCTTGTTGAGGATGTAGAACAGGATCCCCGCTTCAGGGACCGCATCTACCAATATCTGGAACTTCGGCCTCGTGGTGCGATGGCAGTGCCTCTTATGGCCCGGGAACGCATTGTTGGGGTCATAGAAGTGGTCGCTGAAGAACCAGGCATTTACCTTAAAGAGGACCTGGATACCCTTCAGGCGATCGCCTCTACGCTGGCTGTAGCGCTGGAGAACGCGAGTCTGTATGGAGAGCTGAGGCGATTGCTGCATGAGCGAGATCATATCCAGGCGCAACTTTTCCATGCTGAGAGGATGACGGCACTGGGGCGGCTGGCTGCCTCTATTGCCCACGAGGTCAATAACCCCCTTCAGGCGATACAGACCTATCTGACGCTGGCCGAAGAGGAGCTGGGAGAGGGGCCGCAGTATGAGCGCTTGAGGCGTTATCTCTCAATCGCAGGGAGCGAGATCGAGCGCATCTCGACCATTGTGGGTCGCCTGCGCGATTTTTACCGCCCCCCGCGTGCGGGAATGCAGCCCACTTACCTCCATGCTGTACTGGAGAACGTCCTTGATCTGACCCACAGGCAGTTACAGCATGCCCATATCACCGTGGAACGGGTCTGGGCAGAGTTCCTGCCGGAAATCCAGGCCAATCCCGATCATCTGAAACAGGTGTTCCTGAATCTGGTGTTGAACGCCATTGACGCCATGCCGGAGGGGGGCGTGCTCCGCATCACGACCGCTGCTGATCGCCTGCGCTCGCTTCCTGCTGTGCGGGTGGAGTTCAGCGACACCGGCGCCGGCATGTCCCCTGAAGTGCTCGCGCATTTGTTCGAGCCATTTTTCACGACCAAAGAGCGAGGTACAGGGCTGGGGCTTTCTGTCAGTTATGATATCATTCAGGCCCACAACGGGCAGATCACGGTGAACAGCCAGCCGGGTGTGGGAACGACTTACACCATCCTGTTGCCGGTAGAGCAGCCGCAGGACACCTGGAAGCCGGGATAATTCATGTTAAGTCCGGGCACACATGTGTGATGCACGCTGTGTCTGTTATAGTTGTGAGGGCGGGCCAGTATGAGGTGGGTCTGTGGCCGGAGTTAAAGCTGCCAGAATCCTGGTTGTTGATGACGAGGAACACATCCGTGCTTCGATGAAGGAGTTGCTCACACGCGACGGTTACGAGGTGTTCGTCGCGGAGAGCGGAGAGGCCGCGCTCAGGCTCATTGATACCCACTCCTTTGACCTGGCGTTGATTGACCTGAAGCTGGGGGGAATAGGGGGCATCGAGGTACTGACAGCCCTGCGTCAGAAATCGCCCCAAACCGTGGCCATCGTACTCACTGCTTACGCCTCCCTTGAAACGGCTGTGGCAGCGCTGCGCCAGGGGGCGCACGATTATTTGTTTAAGCCTTGCAAGCCGACTGAGTTACGCGAAAGTATCCGTCGGGGACTCCTCGGCCGCCAGGAGCAGCGGCGGCAGGAGTTGTTACGCCAGATTGACCAGATTGCCAGCAGTCTCGAGGATATACGCACGGCGCTGCTGAACCAGTCATCCGGCTATCAGTCGCCAGGGGTACAGCAACGTTTTCTACAACGGGGCGGGGTGATCGTGGACCTGGTAAGTCACGTGGTTACTGTAGATGGTCGTCTGCTGGATCTCAGCCCGACCGAGTTCGAGATACTCGCACACCTGGTACGCAGAGCGCCCCAGGTGGTCTCCCCCCAGGAGCTGATCCGTGAGGTCCAGGGGTATGAGAGCGATCAGTGGGAGGCGAGCGAGATCATTCGCCAGCATATCTATCGCATCAGGCAGAGGATCAAAGAGGCCACCGGCCGTACCGACATCGTCCGCACGGTGCGGGGGGTAGGGTACACGGTCACTTAGAGCCTATCCGAAAAACGTAACCGACGCATCCCTATGCGTCGGTATAAGCTACCCGGCTGCCCCTTCCGCCGTGTGCCGATTGGAAATCGAGCTTATACGGACGCCTGCGGCGCCGGGCGTCGGCCTGCGCCGATACGGAAACAGCGGTCGGTGCAGGCCGACCAAAGGCCTGCGGCCCTACAGGCTGACTTTCAGTCAGCGCTGCAGGCAACCGATTTTCGAGGCAGCCTGAAGTATAAACCAATTTCGAGGAGAAAATGAACCATCCCAACTATCGTAATGGCAAGTAACGCACTTGCCCTTCCCACTCCCCTTCGAGACTGCATTCGGCTATCAGCAGAAGGTTTTCTATAGCAACATCAACGGGGACTCGGCGGCTGACCTCAAAAACGCCAGGCATGGGTTTGCCTGTTTGAACACGCTCGTAAGCGTGGCGCGTAAGAGTCGAGACATCATGGGTAAGCAACACCCGTCCTTTTGGGCAGCCCATTCCAGTATCGTTGGATCATCCGCTCCTGAAAGACCAACATCTTGAACGCGTACAATATCCAAATCAGGCTTTCGGCGCAATAGACCGCGCACGATGTCGTTG